>JAGANG010000002.1 GCA_017624275.1 Spirochaetales bacterium
GGACTTGCAGCATTACCGTTAATGATTTCTTCATTAGGAATGAGTGCTTGGTTAAAACATGAAGAATGTCGGTATTCAGTAGATATCGGTGCAGTAAATAAAGATGAAATGCAATTTTGTATGAGAGTGAAATTTTAAGAAAGGATTTAGAAAATGAAAAAACCGGCGAAAGAATTGTTTCAATCGTCGGTTTTTTTATGTTTATTAATTTAGTCTTCAGCTACGCTGATATGTGCTCCCAAACTTCGTAGTTTTGCCGGAAGATTTTCATATCCACGCTCGATTTGAATTACATTGTGGATTGTACTTTTACCTTCTGCACATAACGCAGCAATTACAAGAGCCATTCCCGCACGGATGTCCGGACTTGTAAGAGTTGTTCCTCGTAAATGTGCCGGACCGGTAATTACGGCTCGGTGTGGGTCACAAAGGATGATTTTTGCACCCATAGAAACCAATTTATCAACAAAGAACATTCTGGATTCAAACATTTTTTCGAATACAAGAACTGTTCCCTCTACTTGTGTAGCTGTCACTATTACAATACTCATCAAATCAGGTGGAAATCCCGGCCATGGAGCATCGTCGATTTTAGGAATCATTCCGCCGATGTCTGATTGTACTTTGAGTTCTTGGTGTCCCGGCATAAATATTGATTTTCCGTCTGTTTCCCAGCGGATTCCCAGCTTACCGAATGTAAGTCTAGCCATATTCATATTTTCCGGCTGACAGTTAAGAATTTCCAATTCACTTCTGGTAACGGCAGCAAGCCCGATTAATGAGCCGACTTCCATAAAATCCATACCGATAGTAAAATCTGTTCCGTGAAGTTTTTGTACACCTTTGATTCTTAAAATGTTCGAACCGATTCCGTCAATATTTGCACCCATTTGATTGAGCAGATTACACAAGTCTTGAACATGAGGCTCGCTTGCTGCATTCATCAAAATAGTTTGACCTTCAGCCAAAACCGCCGCCATTACGGCATTTTCTGTACCGGTAACAGATGCTTCATCTAAGAAAATATCTTTTCCTACAAGTTTATTTGCTGTCAATTTAAATGTAGATGTCACATCTACGCTGCTTCCCAATTTTGAAAGTGCCAAAAAGTGAGTATCAAGTCGTCTGCGACCGATTACGTCTCCACCCGGCGGCGGAAGCTCAATTTCTCCGATACGTGCAAGCATCGGACCTACAAATAAAATAGAAGTTCTGATTTTTCTTCCCAGTTCGGAATTAATCGAATTTGATGTAACAACGCCTGAAAATTTATAACAATGCTCATCAATCTTTTCAATTTTCTTTCCGAGTTCTCCGAGGATTTTAATCATAATATTAACATCTTCAATGTTCGGAACATTGCGAAGAATTACTTCTTCATCTGTTAATATTGTAGCGGCAAGTATAGGAAGAGCCGCATTTTTGTTTCCGTTAGGAGTGATTTTCCCTTTTAACGGATAACCACCTTCAATAATGTATTTTTTTGCCATATTTTTTCCTAATTCTTATTTAAAACAAATGTCGACATTTTTACAAAACGCATTACGTTTTTTAACAGAAAGATTTTTTATTATCCTTTAAAGATAAAAAATACTGCTCCCAACATACAAAGCCCCGCCCATAAATAGTTCAATCGCAACGGTTCTTGTAAGTACAAGACAGAAAACGGTACAAAAACAGATAAAGAAATAACTTCTTGTAAAATCTTCAATTGCGGAACGGAAAGACTTGTCGCACCCAGTCGGTTTGCAGGAACTTGAAACATATATTCAAAAAATGCGATTCCCCAACTGATTAATGCAGCGATAAACCAAGGTTTGTCATTAAGATCTTTTAAATGTGCATACCATGCAAAAGTCATCAAAACATTTGACGCAATTAACAATAAAACTGTACGAATTACAACGCTCATAATAACCTCGCAAAAATTTATTACGATTAGTATCGTACAGTTGTTGAAATTGTTAATATTTTAATTACGGCTCTTTAGTCGCTTTTGCAACAATTTCGGAAAGCGATTCTATGGTAAAAGGTTTTGGCAAAAAGTCATAAAAACCGTGTTTCATTGCTTCGATAATCTTCGGATGATTTTGCATTGCGGAATTAAGTATAACTTTTGTATTCGGATTGATTTTTTGTAATTCGGTGAATACTTCAAATCCGTTTATATCGGGCAAGAAAAAATCAACGATGACACAAGAGATACTTGCATTGTTTTCTTTAAATAAATCTAACGCTTCTTTTCCTGTTGCCGCAGAAATCACTTCGTATCCGCACATTTGCAAAATTTTTATAGCTGTATAACGAACAATGTCTTCATCATCTATCAATAATATTTTTCCTGTTCCGTGTACTAAACTAATTTCTTCTTTATACCGGAGTTTTTTGAAACTTTTGATGGTTGTACTTCGGACTTATTATTTTGTTTTTCGCACGGCAAAACAATTGTAATTTTCACGCCGTTGTTTGATATACACGAAACTTTTCCGCCGTGATTATGAATTATCGTATATGCAAATGTCAGGTCAAAACCGAAATGTTGTCCCATGGTTTGACTTTGAAAAAATGGATCAAACAATTTATCAAGCTCTTCTTGCGGTATTTGAGCCTGTAAATTATGTAATACGATTTGGCAGTAATGATTGTCGCCGTTTTTGATTTGCGACAATTCCATATTGATAACAGTTGTAGATTTCATTTTAAGCGAGCAGGAAATAATATAATTAAACATTGCTCCCAGCATTTCTGCATCACCGTTAATATATGCTTGCGAGTTTATATTGTCGATAAAAGTCAAACCGTGATTTTTAAATGTCAAAGAAACATCGTGTGCCAGTTTGTGTAAATCACAAGATTTGAAGCGAGATTTGTCTACTTGAGAAATCGAAACCATTTTGCTGATAATTTGCTGACTGCGAATAATAGCCTTACGAATATTAATAAAATCCTCTTGTAAATCGGCATTATCTTTTGTGATTTGCTTGTAGTCTATTAAATCAAGAATCCCGGCAAGCCCACCGGAAATGTTATTCAAATCATGAGCTAATCCGGAAGCTAATGTTCCAATAAATTGAGCTTTTTTCTCATTTTCAAGTTGTTGCTGAGCTTCTCTTAAATAAGTTGTATCGAAGACGTGCAATATATATACATTTTTTCTTCTTGCCATAGGAGAAATTGTCACATCAAAAAAATGATTTTTCCCGTTCAATTCTTTTTCGAAAGAAAAAGTTTCATTATTACGTGACTGTATTATTCGTTCAATATGGTCAAAATTATCTTTTAGGATAGGCGACAAATCTTTGATATTGCGATTTAGCACGTCTTTAGATTTTAACCGGAAAATATTAAGAAATCCGGTGTTAAAATGTTCTACCGTAAAATCTTCATTAAATGTCAGTACACCCATGGAAAGAGAATTTATAACATCGTGGAAATAATTTTGCAGTAATGAAACTTTTTGTTCTGCTATGTAACGTGGCGTAATATTTCTTGCACTGCCTTGAAGTTCCAAAGAATTTCGTTTGTCTTTTAGTCTGTGCATATAAATTTCGAAATACAACAAACTGTTATCGGAATGACGAATTGTCAGCACAAAAGGTTTTGTAAAACGGTCGTTTTCAAAACTGTTCATGATTAATCGTAATGCTAAAGTGTTTTGCATGATATTAGGCAGAATATCGTTTCTTTTTTCTCCCGGAGTATTGAGCAAATCCATTAATTCTTTTTCACCGTAACCGAGTAATGCACCGACGGCAGGACTGATATAAGTCAGACGGAAATTGCGATTTATGCGGAAAATCATATCAACACTTTCTTCAACCAATGCACGAAACTTCTTTTCGCTGTTACGCATAAATTTTTTATTATCAATAATTTGTGCCGCCATTGTATAGAAGTTTTTAGATAAAACTTTTATTTCGTGAAAAGCGGTGTGGCTTTGGGGAATTACATAATTTCCGTTTGCCAATTGAGTACTGGCATTTGCAAAATTTATAATCGGTTCGGAAATATAGCGTTTTCCGGCGTGAATTAGCAATATGGTAAAAATCAGTACAATCAAAAATCCTATAATTGAAGTAAGCAACAATTTACTTATACTGTCCGTAAATATTTTGTACGGAAACAAAACATAGGCTTTTAGATTGTTTTTATCCAAAGTACTTGAGTAATAAAAATATTTTTCATCTTTAAACGAGATAATTTTTTTGAATATACTTTTTGAAAATGAAAATTTGCTGCCGTGAAGATTATTAAAATCATCAGAAGAATAAAGGATAATATTATTGTCTGTAGTAATGAAGATAGTTGATTGCAACTTTTCATTTTTTTCACAAATAATGTTTTTTAACAGATTTTTATAATCCAGCGAAACGCCTATGATTTCAGTTGTACTTGTATTACTTTTTTGTGGATAAAAGTATGCGATGTTAATTTCTTTTTCTAAGGAAGTCAGAGAACTTACCCATTCCCCGGTTTGTATTGCGTGAACTTCCTCAAATTCGTTATAAACGGATAAATCTTTTCCGTAGTATTCCGGCATTTCCGGAATAGACTTTGTTATGATTCCGTCAGTATTTGTAATAAAAAAAGCTTTTATAAACGGATGAATTTTTTTGTAATCGATAAATATATTTTGCAAGGTTTCAATCGGGATTTTACTTATAACATCCAGTTCATATATCATGTCGTTGAATATTAAATCAATTTGCGAAGTTATTTCATTGGAAAGAAATTGATTTTTCTCATTTGTAAGTTTGATTGTGTTGTGTACAAAAAATATATGACTGCATATAATAATCATCAATATAGGCAATAAAATTGTAATCGGAAGAATTCGTGAAAACAAGTATCTGATACTGTTTTTTGTTTTTTTCATTATGTCTCCTGACAATTAATGTTAGTTGAATAAGTGACAGTACAAAACTATTTGTTTTTTTACTAGCAGAAATAAACTTTTCTGTGTAATATACGCAAAAATTTTACTTGTGAACAAATATAGGAGTTTCTTTACATGAGAAAAGCAAGTTTAGAACGTAAAACAAAAGAAACACAGATTTCTATCAATCTGAATCTTGACGGAAACGGGAAATCCGCAGTTTCTACCGGAATCGGTTTTTTCGACCATATGCTTTGTGCATTCGCAAAACACGGCGGTTTTGATTTGGAAATGAATGTAACTGGAGATTTAGAAGTAGATTTTCATCATACGATAGAAGATTGCGGAATTGCGTTAGGTTCTCTTTTTGAAAAGGCATTAGGCGATAAAGGCGGAATAGAACGTTTCGGTGATGTATCGGTTCCGTTAGACGAAGCTTTGTCTCGTGTAGTTGTAGATATTTCCGGGCGACCGTTTTTACATTTTGGGCTGGAGTTTCCTCGTCCGGAAGACGGCAGCGGCGTAAATCCGTGGCTGTTTGAAGAATTTTTCAGAGGTTTTGTAAATAATGCAAAAATTACGCTGCATATCGACAGAATCCGCGGGGATAATTCACATCATATTTTGGAATGTACATTTAAAGCATTTGCTCGTGCAATGAAAAAAGCTGTGAGCATTACAGGTAATACCACAGATATTCCGAGTACAAAAGGGGTTTTATAATAATGGTAGGAATAATAGATTCAAAGATTTGTAATATTGAAAGTATTTGTAATTTGATAAGAAAACTTGGTTTCCCATATAAAATTGTCGACAGCCAAGAAAAGTTTGACGGAATCAATCGATTGATTTTACCCGGCGTGGGAGCGTTTGCACGAGCAATGGAAAATTTGGAGCAGCATAAACTTCTTGACGGGATTTTAGCTCATGCAGCTGCCGGCAAACCGATGTTAGGAATTTGTTTGGGAATGCAATTGCTTTTTGAAAGTTCTGAAGAGTTCGGACATTCAAAAGGATTAGGTTTGATTCCCGGAAATGTAATAAAGATTAAAACAGATATGGTACTGCCGCACATGGGCTGGAACGATTTAAAAATTACACAAGAAATTCCGTTACTAAAAGACCTTCCTCAAGATTCTGATGTTTACTTTGTGCATTCATTTCGTGCCGATACTGATAGCCAATATATTGCTGCGACTGCACAATACGGCGAAACTGTGCCGGCAGTAGTATTTAACGGTAATGTAATGGGGACTCAATTCCATCCAGAAAAAAGTTTGAAATGGGGTGAGAAAATAATGACTAACTTTTTTAATATGTAGTCAGCGTTTTATTCTAATGTAATTAATGCTCCGGGTTCTTCTGCCGGAGCGACATGCAAGTCAAAAGGTAGTTTTTCTGGAAATCCGTTATTTTGTAATGTTGCACGAATAGTTTCTAATGCTTGACGCGGAGTGTTATTTTCCGGACTTAAATGCCCTAAAAAAACGTGTTTTAATTTAGGCGATATTATAGTGCTTAAGAAATTTCCGGCGATATGGTTTGATAAATGACCGTAATTTCCTAAAATACGTTTTTTCAGTACTTGCGGATATGTTCCGTCTTTTACCATTTGCACATCGTGATTAGACTCCAGCAGCACGATGTCAGAATTTTTCATTATCTGACAAAGTTTTTCCGGTATACATCCTAAATCTGTAGCTATAGAAATTTTCGATTTCCCGTCAAACATTGTGTATCCTACTGGATCTTCGGCATCATGCGGAATAGGAAAAGAATAAAGCTGCAAATCTTGAATGACAATTTTTTCATTTGGCTTTATGTAATTAACTTTTTCAATCGGGAGCAATTCACTGTCTTTTTTTGCCATTGATTGAATCTTTTTTACAGTTAATGTTGTTGCATGGATATTAGCACCGTACTTTCGGGAAAATAAAGCCGCACCTTTTACATGGTCGGTATGTTCGTGTGTAATAAAAATATCGGTGATTTTGTGAGGCGATATTCCCCTACTTTGTAAAGATTGTTCTATACGGCGGCAACTGATACCTGCATCTATCAAAATATTAACATTTGATGTTCCTACAAATATAGAGTTGCCTTTGCTGCTACTTGAAAGAGTACAAAATTTTAAAGCCATTAACTTTTTTCTGCCACTTGATTTTGTAATATTTTACAAAGTGCTCCGAATCGCTTTTGATTTTCTTTTGATAATTCACAAAGTTTATCATGGGAATCAAGAACTATTTTTAATTGTTCAAGTTCGTCCATTTCAATAGAATCATCAAAACGTTCAAAAACTAAATCATCGGGAAGCGGTTGGTCTTTCACTTTTAAAAATCTATCCAGTCCCATATTTTTCAACAGTTTTACTGATATTTCGTTAGGACAAACTATATACACGTGAGTTTTTAACTTTGCAAATAATCCTTTATCTAAAGCAACCATGATTCCTAAAAATGTAGAATCCATGTAACTTGTTTGAGACAAATCAATATTGATTTCAAAAGGAACTGAAAATGAAGACATACGCTTCATTATCATACTTCTTAAAGGAAAACATAGATTTGCAGTGATATGACCTAATGCCTGTAAGTATAAATCGTTTCCTTTTGATGCGATTAATAACTGATTTTCAGAGTCTTCCATGTTTTCCTCCTAAGAACAGTAACTTTTTATGCACCGCAGCATTTTTTATATTTTTTTCCGCTTCCGCATGGACAAGGATCGTTTCTTCCTACTTTAGGTCCTTCATTTACAACTTGTTGAAACGGAAATTCTGAATCATCAAAATACCAAACACCTTCTTCTTTTTTAAATGAAGCAATTTCGTGGTGGTCAATTTTTCTTAATTTTTCACGGTAATTGGCGATGAACTCAACCTTTCCTTCTGTCGCATCTGCATCAACATCGGGAGCATTAATGACAGTCAAACCGAGCCATTCGGCACTGTCAATCCATTTTCTGATACCTTCTACTCTGTGTTCTTTGCGTTTTGAAGGTAAAACTGTATTTATAATATAATCAACATCACCTTTTACATGAGCTGTATAGCGAGATCTAAGTAATTCCAGAGGATTAACCGCAACTTTTTCACCTTTTAGCAAAGGTTCGCAACATGAAGAATATTCTTTTTTACTTCCGCATGGACATAGTTCAGCCATAATTTCCATCCTGTTTATATAATAAAATTTCTAATTTTTAAGTAGTGTTCATTCTTATAACAGCATTTGATTGGTTTGTCAAAGTATAAAGATTTGAGTTTTGATTTTATTGCAGATAATAAAAAACATATTTTTTATTGGTAAAAATATGTTTTGTTTTATATATTGCAAAATCGTTCGCAGAATATGGGAGGGAAATTATGTGCGGAATAGTAGGCTATATAGGAAAAGAAAACTGTGTTAATTTTTTGGTAGAAGGGTTAAAGCGGTTGGAATATCGAGGTTATGATTCTTCCGGTATATGCGTTTTAAATGAAAAAAAGTTGTCGTGCTATAAAAAAACCGGGAAAATTGTAAACATGGAATCTACTTTACCGTCAGAAGTTATCGGGAAATCCGGAATCGGTCATACTCGTTGGGCTACTCACGGTGAAGTGACAGACGCTAATGCTCACCCGCATTTAAGTGCAAACGGAAAATTTGCTATTGTACACAACGGAATTATAGAAAATTACCAAGTATTGCGAGAAAAACTCATTGCCGACGGTTTTGAGTTTAAATCTACAAGTGATTCAGAAGTAATCGCAATGTTACTGGAAAAGAATTTTTCCGGTAATTTTGAAAAGGCGTTTTATCAAACATTGTCATTATTGGAAGGAACTTACGGGATAGTGGCTGTATTTGCCGATGAACCGGATTATTTAATGGTCGGCAGAAAAGGCAGTCCGCTTGTATTGGGAATCGGAGACGGCTGTACATTTGTTGCAAGTGATGTAAGTGCGTTTCTGGGACATACAAAACAAGCTGTATACTTGGAAGATAATGAAATATGTAAAATATATGCAGATTCATTTATTACTACTGATTTTACCTTAGAAAAAAAGCAAAAAGAAATTGCTACAATCGAATGGGATGCAATCGAACTGGATAAAAAAGATTACCAACATTTTATGTTGAAAGAAATTTTTGAACAGCCAGAAAGCGTCGCACGTGCATACGCCGGAAGAATTTTGGCAGATATAGGAACGGCAAAACTCGGAGGTTTAAATATGGAACCTCGAGAGCTTGCTGCTGTTGATAATATCGGAATAATAGCTTGTGGAACGAGTTATCATGCGGGGCTTGTGGGATCATACTTGCTGGAAGAGCTTGCACGATTGCAAACCGTAGTTCATATAGCTTCCGAGATTCGTTACAAAAATCCGATATTGCGTCGTAATTCGTTGCAGTTTGCGGTAAGTCAGTCCGGTGAAACAATAGATACGCTTTTGGCAATGCGTGAGTTTCAGCGAAAAGGCGGCAAAGTTTTGGGCGTTTGTAATGTAGTCGGCAGTTCTATTGCCCGTGAGAGTGACGGCGGCGTTTATGTACATTCTGGGCCGGAAGTAGCCGTAGCATCAACAAAAGCTTTTACGTCTCAATTAACAGTATTCCTTTTGTTTTCAATTTTAATGGGGCGAATGCGTGATATGAGTCAATATCGTGGCGTACAACTGATTGAAGATTTACAGCAAATACCGCAAAAGATGGAAAGTATTCTAAAGAAATCGGAACAAATAGCAGAGATTGCAAAAAAATATGCCGGACTAAATAACTTTTTGTTTTTGGGGCGAGGTATCAGTTATCCGGTAGTAATGGAAGCAGCTTTAAAACTAAAAGAAGTAAGTTATGTACATTCGGAAGGATATGCAGCCGGAGAAATTAAACACGGGCCTATTGCGTTGGTTGATAAAAATACACCGGTAGTATTTGTAGTACCTCAAGATCATTTGCATGACAAAATGGTTTCTAATATTCAAGAGGTCAAAGCTCGTGGCGGCAGATTGATTGCGGTGTGTAATGAAGGTGATGAAAAAATCCGTTCTTTGGTAGAAGATGTTATCGAAGTGCCTAAAACAGAACCGCTTTTTTCACCGTTGCTTACGATTTTGCCGTTGCAATTGATGTCTTATTATGTAGCTAAAGAATTAGGATGCGATATTGACCAACCGCGAAATTTGGCAAAATCCGTGACTGTGGAATAAAATAACGTAAAAATAGCTTAAAAATATTTTTTTTTGCGAAAGTGTATCGTTATACATGTTCGCAACATCAGATTGGTATTGAAAAATGAGTAAATAATACTTAATTTGATTTAGAATCTGATGATTTTTAGGCTAAAGGGGAAAAAAATGAATCACAAAAAAAATTTAATACTTGCAATATTTTGTATGGCATGCAGCGTACTTTTTGCAGATGAAAGTATTATCAACCTGCAAGAAAAATTGCGACAAATAGCGGATAAGGAATCAAAACCTGTAGTTTTTATAAGTACAGAAAAAACTGTAAAACAGCAAAGTTACGACCCTTTCGAATTTTTCTTCAACAACAGAGGCGGGCGACCTACTCCGAAAGAAAGAGAGTTTAAGCAATCGGCACTTGGATCTGGTTTTCTTTATCATAAAAAAGGCGACGAATATTTTATTATTACCAACAGCCACGTTGTCGACGGAATGGATACGGTAAAAGTTACTCTTGATGATCAAAAAGAATATGAAGCTGCGATTGTAGGCAGTGATTCTGACGTAGATATTGCCGTAATTAAAATTAAGACAAAAGATAATCTTCCGCTTGCAAAAATCGGAGATTCATCAAATATTCGTACTGCCGATTTGGTAATGGCAATAGGAAATCCTTACGGACTCAGCCATTCCGTAACATTCGGAATTATCAGTGCAATCGGGCGACCGAGTCCGGATAATACAAAACCGGGTTTTACCAATTTTATTCAAACAGACGCAGCTATCAATCCCGGTAATTCCGGCGGACCGTTGTTGAATATCAGCGGCGAAGTAATCGGAATAAATACTATGATTTATTCACAATCCGGCGGAAGCGTAGGTATCGGTTTTGCAATTCCTATAAATATTGCAAAAAATATTGCAGATCAATTGATTACTATAGGAAAAAGCGAACATGGTTGGATAGGAATAACTTTTCGTGAACTTAATGAAGGTGAAGCCGAAAAATTAGGCTTGAAAAAACAACAATTCGGAATGCTTGTAATGCAAGTAGAAAAAGACGGCCCGGCGGATAAAGCAGGGATTCAATCAGGTGATGTGCTTTTAAAAATCGGTAAACAAAAATTATCACGTTCACACGATTTGACAGTAACCGTAGGAAGTGCCAAACCGGGGGATAAGTTATCGGTGACAATCATGCGAGACGGAAAAACTTTGGAAAAAACAATCGTAATTGGTAAACGCAGCACAAAATCTACGGTTGCAGATTCCGGTAATTCGGCAGAGGATGAAGAAATAGAACGTTTTGGATTTGTACTTGCAGATGATAAAAACGGCGTTTTGGTTCGTGCGGTAGAAACAAACTCGCCGGCATCACATGCAGGATTTAAAAACGGAGATGTCATTACAAAGATAAACAGTAAAAAAGTAATGAATGTTAAAGATGTAATGAATATATTGAAGGATATAAATCCCGGAGACGGAACATATTTTTTTGTAAATCGTGACGGAGATACATTAATCTTGATGATGTAATTGATTGAGGTCTAAATGTTTTCAATTCTTGACGATTTGTAAACTAAATGATACAAACCACAAAATTATTTAATAGTAGGCGGTATTTAATGACGGAAGAAAAAATTAAATATTACAAAGAGTTATTACTTAAAGAGAAAGCTTCAATGGCACAATCTCTTTCTGATGATGACAATGCAGCTAGAAGTATGATGGAACAGGATGCAAATGTTGTTGGTGACAGTGCAGATGAAGCATCTGTCAATATTTCACAAAACATTTTGAATCTTACTAATAATAAAAACAAAGAAACTATGGTAGCGATAGAAGCAGCTTTACGTCGAATCGAAGAAAAAACTTTCGGCGTATGTGTTCATTGCGGAAAGGATATTAATCCGGAACGTTTGGAAGCTCTACCATGGACTACAATGTGCATAAAATGTAAGAGTGCAAGCGAAAAGAGACGATAATTTTTTATGAAGCATCAGAGGAATTTTTTTGTTTCTGTATTGAAATTCATTCTGATTACGGCAGCAATTTTATTATTGCTGCTGTTTGTTTCATGTGTGCTCTTTTCTTTGTATTACAAAGATATTGTTTCGCACTTTTTTCAACGAGATGTATCGATTGAAAAAGTTAGTTTTGATATTACGAGCTCAACATTAGCGGTACGTAATATTTCTTGGGGGATTCCCGACGGCGAAACTCTTTTAAGTGCAAAAGAAATTAAAATTACTCCGGATTTTAGAAAAATGTTGAAATTGCAACTTGCGTTTAAACATGTCGGAATTGACGGAGTAAAAACTTATATTGTGCAAAAAGGCAACAGTTATAAATTGCCTCAATTCTTACCGGAAAAAAAAGAATCATCTTTTAATTTTAAACTACCTAAAATCCCGATAACATTTTCCGGAATAACAGTAGCAGATTCAACGATACATTTACGAAGAAACGGAAAAGATTATCGGTTTTTATCGGAACTGACAGTAAAACTACCGACAATCAGTGACAAAACTTCAGAAATAAAACCGGTTATTTCCGGGAATCTAAATAGAAAACCGTTTAGTTTTACCGGGAATACAAAATTTAATGAAAATGGTGATGTAATAAATCAATTTCACATATCATCACGTAATTTGAATATTGTCGACAATCGTATATTTTTGCCGTTTTTTCCCGGAATTAATATGGAAAAAGGCATCGTAAACCTTGATGTTGCGATTGAATATGTAATAAGGAAAAAAAGCAAAAGTTCACTTGTTTTCAGCGGAGAGCTTTCCGTACAAAATTTGGCATTGCGTACAAATGTAGGACAAATCGCAGATAATCTTACCGGATGGGCTGTAGTGAAACGTTATGATTTTACGCAAAAACAACTGGATGTAAAATCACTTTCCGTAACAAAAGGAAACATAAAATTACCGAAAGAGCTTTTCGTAAAGAAGAATAACAGCAACGGTAAGAGCTTTCAGGTAAAAGTAGATAACGCACAAGTAAAAAATCTAGCTTTGAATTTGCCGGATATTTCATTGTCGAATATCAATGGAAAGGTTTCAAATTTTTCACAATCATTAAAAAATACAGTTTTTGATTTATCGGTAAATTTGGGTAGCGGACAAGTTTACGCTGTCGGAGAAAGCAAAAGCTTGTCGGAGTTTGATATTGCCGATTTGCGTGTAAATAATATTTATTTACCTAAAGATTTGCCGGTAACAAAGAAAATTCGTGAAATAAAATCTTTAAATATAAAAAAACTACAAGGAAGCGGGCGTTTGTTGTTAAAGGCAAATGAAATTCCCAATATAGATTTTTCAGGACATGGAAACTTTTCTGAAATTAATTGCAAATTCGGTGAAACAAAAATTGAAGCAGACAATATTTCGGTTGCAATGAAAGATTTGAATACAAACAATTATTCTGCTGTATTGCAAGATCTGTCATTTTCCGGCGTAGATTTTTATTCGCCTAAAACGCAATTATCAAATTGCAGCCTTATATTGGAACCGGGAGAACATCCGTTAAAAATCGCATCAGCTTTTACATTAAGCGACACATGGAAAATAAAGCAAATCTCCGGATATTACGGCAAAGAAAAAGAGCTTTTTGCAAAAATTAATAACGTAGTTTTAAATCTAAAATTGCAGCTTGATAACAAACAATTTAACGGAGAAACATCTGTAAAAATAGAAGACATAGGAATTTACCATAACGGAGTTTTGGCTGCCCGTTTAAAAGAGGCAAACGTACAAAGTGCTAAACTTTCGAATAATAAAAATTTGCGATTAAATATTGATCGTGCGGTATCGGCAAAATATTTGTATTTAAAAACGATGTTCAATACTGCCGGAAGTTTGGAAATTGCCGGGATTCCATTGTTTACTTTCGGTGATAATACAAAAAAAGCCAAAAGCGATTTTCAGATTCATTTGAGCCGATTGGATGTAAATGAAGGAGAAATAAATTTTATCGACGAACAAAAATCGTCAGTTCCTTTTTCTTATAATTTTACCGATGTTTTGTGGAAATCCAACAATCTGCCGTCTTTTATATATCCGCAGGGAAATTTGGAATTATCGGGGAAAGTAGACGGAGCTAATCCGTTTTCCTTGGATTTAACTGTAGGAGCTACAGAAATAAAAGGAAGATTTTCATGTTCTAATGCTTTGCTTTCGCCATTTTCCGGATATGCTCAAAAGTATTTGGGACATTCCGTAAAAAACGGAAGATTATCAATGAATATTTCGTTTTCCGTGACGCCGGAAAAAATTTCATCGGATGTAGATCTACAATTGATTAAACCGGAATTGAAACGAATGTCGACAAGTACTTTCCCGTTGAATCTTGATAAAACTTTACGTGCAATGATGAATCGCAGCGGAGTAATAGATTTGAAATTTCCCGTAACAGTTTTATTGGAAGAAAAAAAGTTTAAATATGTAGATTTATTTTTTGAAGTATTATCAAAAACATTGCAATCGTCATCTGATAGATTTGCGATACCGATTCAAGAAGAAATAATTTTTGATAACGTTTTTTCGATAGCTTATTTTAAAGGCGGCAGTACAAAAATTTCAGATACGGATTTTTTGAGTGAAAAAATGTTGGAAAAAATAAATAATCACAAAAACGTATTTGCAATAAATGGTTTTGTAGATAAACAAAATGATACCGAGTATCTGAAACGAGAATTGGCTGCAAAAACATTGAAAAAATATTTGACCGGAGAAGGTGAAACTGCACGAAGAGAAGCATTAAAACAACTTTTACAACAAGAATATAATGAAAATATTACGGCAGACGAAGATTCCGATATGCTTTTGCAACGAGTTTTGAACCATTTGGTCGTATCCCAAGAAGAATTTAGATCATTGGCATTTTCCAGAGCCAACATGATTGCTGACTTTTTGGAAACAAATTACAATATTCAACGCAGTAAAATTTATATACGTGAAGATAACAATATTTTTGAAAACCCATACGTAAGCGGAATAAGTAACAGCATCGCCGTAATTCGCAGCGGACGACTTGTAGAATAAAGAAAAGTCTCTCAAAAAATACGAAAAGTACCTAAAATACCCGAAAAGGTATTAGAATTTTCCGGGGAAATCCTGTAAAAAACACACATCTTGAAAAACTGGCTAAAAATCTAACCGGCAGTATTTGACCGGTTCTATTTTTTTTACCAAGTTTCCGCAATAGTATTATTGAATATAAAATATAAGAAACAAAGGAGCTTATTTATGAAAAAAATTATTAGTATTTTTTGCGTTTTATCAATGTTTTTTCTGGTCGGTTGCCCGGCTCCAATTCCGGAAAAATGGACTTTTTCTCTTGATAAATACGAAGCAAAACCTGGAGATGAAATAACTATTAATACCAGACATGTCCGTGCATTTGAACCTAATCGTTTTTATATTATTAGTTATACTAAAATGAAAGAAATTGATGGAAAGCAAATTGCAGTTTTGGATGAAAAAACTTCGAAAATGGAATTTGTGTCTATGAGTGATTCTACTCACGCAACATTTAAAGTTCCTGATGATGCAGTCACCGGATATTTAAAATTATCTGTAGATTATGATATTGAGGATGATAGTTGTACCGGAGATGGAATTTGGTATTCAAGTTCTGCATATTCAGACAAACCTCTTACTATTACACAGTAAATATTAAGTAAGTACGGAACCGGCAGTATTTGACCGGTTCTATTTTTTTTACCAAGTTTCCGCAATAGTATTATTGAATATAAAATATAAGAAACAAAGGAGCTTATTATGAAAAAAATTATTAGATTTTTCAGTGTTTTATTAATGTTTTCTTTGGTCGGTTGCCCGGCTCCAATTCCTGAATCGAAAGATGTAGTTACTAGGTTAGATTTTGTAACATTAGATAAATATGAAGCAAAAATAGGTGACGAAATTACTGTTGATTGTGGTGACATTGAAGTTTTTGCCGGAAACTATGTAATTTATTGTAGTGCAAATCCGGATAACAAGGAATTAGTTAAAATAGAAGAGTCGCTTGATGACATGGAAATTCTTTATTATGAAAATGAGGAAATTGAAAACTTAGAATTTGTAGAAAAAATAAGTAATTCTAAAGCAAAGTTTAGAATCCCAAAAAATGCAATAAGCAGTTCTGTAAAAATAAAAATGTATTCTGGTTATAAACAAGATGAGACTTCCGGTTGTGAAAAAGAAGACAAAGAAGATGAAGTTTGCAGAATTTTATACAGTGACAAACCATTGATTATTGTAGAGTAGTTAATAAATGAAAAAGAAAATTTTACGAGTTGTTATGTTGCATTGTTTTTAAAATGAGATATAACCGGGTGATTTTTTGATAAAAAGGAAAATAGATGTTAAAACGAAAAAGCCGAGTGTTTTTATTAATATTGATGATTTGTGCTTGTACCGGAAATTTATGCGAAAATGAATGTGTAAATTTAGAGAAAAGAGCCAAACTTGATTCGCCGAAGAATTTTCAAGCGATTTCCGGCAATGCGAGTGTGTTGTTGACTTGGGATAAAGTTGATAATACTGATTATAAATATGTTTTGAGTTACGAAAAAAACGAAATAGAAATTTCGCCTGATGTCGGATATTTTACGGTAGAAAATTTGGAAAACGGGAAAACATACGAATTTGCTCTTGCGGCACAGAAAGCCGGCAATCTTACTTCCGATTTGGTAAAAGTAACTGCAACACCCGGAGAAAATTTAAATAAAATTCCACAAATCCCGGCTTTTAATATTTGGTTTAAAGTTTTTGATCAAGGAAATTATCCGGTCGGTGACAGTGACGAAGGATACAAAATTTATAATGAAGGCGGAGTTATTACCAACGGAATTGTCAGTGAAACAAAAGAAATTATTAACAACACAAAAGAAGTTTCTGAATTAATAATAAAATATTCAAGTGCAACATACGCCATTTTACGTGACGGCGAAGATGTTCGGTGGTTTACAATGAAAAAAGTCGGATATCATTGGGAAGTTTGGGGATATATTTACAATGTTGCTTTTGAAAACAGTAATGCAGAACTTGACGAAACAATTACCGAGTTGGAATTAGATACAGCTCTTGATTTGCAAAAATATGGAAAAAAATTAAACAACGGTGTGAAGATTACGACTTGCGGATATTATGAAAAAAATGACGGCGGCGGAGCAACATATTACACGACACTTCGTACCAACGGTAAAAAATTTTCTACTATGCGTACCGGTACCGGACAAATTGTTAATTACCAATTGCAAAATCACACAATTAATATTCGCCAATTCGGAGCCGGATATTGCCGACAAATAACCACGGGAAACGAAGATATTTCGTGTCCATACTCAGATTGGCAATCGGAAGAAAAGGTAAAATATGAGATAAACGATGACCATCCCCGATTTGAAGAAGCAAAAATTATTCTTGCCGAAAACAGCGACAACGATAAACTTTCAACAAAAATTATTGTGCCTACAGGCGAATATCGAATAGGACAACAATTTAATATCGGTAAAAAAAATTTCACAATGGCAGGCGTTCGTGATACTGACGGAAAATGTAAATCGGTTATTTATACAGATAACGGATATCAAACATGGTGGGAATTTTTCTTTTCTATTATAGAATCTCAAAATATGACATTAGATTCCATACGTATCGAAGCACGTGAAACTAAAACAGCCAAATATTATCGCCAGCTTGTGTTGGTAGATTCATCTGACGTAACGGTAAAAAATTGTGAAATATACGTAGATGAGCATGTCCAAGATGACGACTCAAGTCTAGACCGCCAATATACAAATGTGACAGTGTATTCCGGAGTAAAAAATGCGACTGTAGAAAATTGTGTTTTGACAAATCACAGCGGCGTAGAACGTGGGGCGTGTGTGGGGATAATGGATTTTTACGGTCACGGTACGGAAAATATAAAAATTTTGAATAATACAATGTACCAAAATTGTCATGATGAAATGCTGGGTGTTTTTTCCAGTCAACGTTGGTATGCTCCGGATGCGTATGTTCACAATGTGCTTATTTCCGGCAATACAATGTATCCGACCAATTCAACAGCCAGTCGCCGAGTAATGGCGGTGACTCTCGGTTATAATGACTCTTACGGATTGAAAGATATTGTGTTTGAAAAAAATCACGTTATTGCAGAGATTCCGTCAAATCTTATAACTTGCGGAACTTTAGATAATACAACTTATATTCGTGATAATATTATAGATTTGAATATGACCGGCTCCGGCGGCGTAATATTTGACTCTCGGAAAAATGTCGTAATCGAAAACAACACGATAAATTTTACAAAAGATTCTGACGGACTTTGCAATGTATTCAAAAACAAAGGAAAGTTTGTCGGTAATACTGTGAATATATATGGAAAAATCAGCGGAATATCATATCTCGGCGGTGAAATCAATAACAACACTTTTAATGTATTTAACAGTGTGGATTACTTTGTAAAAAATGTACAGACCGTAAAAAATAATACTTTTAACATGAAAGAAGGAAGTCGCCCGATTACTTCAATGTTTGTGTATGATACACTTGCGGATTCCGATTACACTACAGAGAATATCGAAATCTGCGGTAACACGGTAAATTACGAAATAACGGCAGAAGATGAAGCAGCATTTATAAATGAAAAAAGCTGGGATAAAAATTGGGGCTGGAATGGTTTTCATTGCCTGGCAGTAGGCGGCAAAAACGGTAACACTGCAAAGAAAATAATGTTTTCGGACAATACGATAAATGCTCCGAGTGTTTCTTCGATTAATAAGCATTTAATGTTTTATTCATTTAAAGAAAGCGATACATTGAATTCTTATGTATTGCAAAATAACAAGCTTGAAAAATTTACATGGATCAGAAGCCAAATGGGAGCGGAATTTGAGTTGAAATACAGCAACAATGTAGATTTAGGTGGCGAAGTATTAGAATTTGATAAAAAATCCGAAAAAAATTATATAATCGGAATGGACAATGTCGGGAATTAAATTATAAAAATAGCAATGGAGGAAGACATGGGAGATATGAAAGAACCGGATTTTAGAAAGCGATTATACAAATCTCGTAACAAAATGATTTTTGGCGTATGCGGCGGAATCGCAAAATATTTTGATGTCGATCCGACTTTAATTCGTTTGGCAGTAGTGTTTTTATCATTTTTCGGAATCGGTTGCGGAATATTGGTATATATAATCGCAGCGATTGTAATGCCGAATGAACCGGATATTTTTATTGAATAAAACAAAAAACTTATTGAAAAAAATTGAGGCTGTCCTTTCTTTTTTTGGACAGCCTCAATTTTTTGATTGTTTTAACTCTTTTGTAAATAACATGCTGTAATATCTGTGCAATAGTCAAATATTTTTATTACATAGTAATGGATGTTGTCACGTATTTTACTCAACATAAATTTCATCATCACACAAAACAATTTTTCCTTCGTCTTCCAATTGTTTTAGGTAATTAATAAAATCTCGGCGTTTTTCCTGTACTTCACTTTTTTTTACGGCACCCAAAAGTTCTATTTCATGGCGAATGACTCCGGCACGTCGTTGACTTACGCAACTTAGAAAAACATTTTTTACAGCGTCGGAAGTTCCTTTTAGGAAGAACGCAATCTCATTATTCGGATAATCTTTTAATCCTTTTTCCAGTTCTTTTTTCGGCAGTCGCAAAATATCGGTAAATGTGAAAATTTTTTCTTCAATCTCTTTTGCCAATTCTTCATCTTCACTGGCAACGGCTTGGATAATTTGTTGAACATTTTCTTGGTCGCAACTTCGTAAAATGTCGATAAGACGCTGTTTACCCAATATCGGAATATTTGTACTGTTATTGCAAATGTCTTTCGCTTTAGCATTCAATTTCCCGATTATCATTTTGCTGATATCATTGTTAATTTTTGATTTTCCGTTAATCATTTGTATGATTGCGGCAGAACGTTCCGGCGGTAAAATTTTTAATATTTCGGCAGAACGTATCGGAGCAAGTAAGGTCAATACGGTAGAAATGACAAGGTCACTTTCATTTCTTAATAAATCTTTCAGCTGTGTAGGTGACAGGCGATTAAGATATTCGTATTCTTCAACGCCGGCTTCTTCTTCCAGCTTCATAAATTTTACGCTGCCGTCAGATAATCCAAACATTAATTGTAACAATGTTCGCAAAAATTCTCGTCCGGTAGGCAGTTCACCCCAGCCGTTTTGCGGAGCTTTCAGTCCGAATGCGTCTTCGGTATCTTTTATATCTTCTGTAGAAATATTGCCAAGTCGTTGCAGTTCTTTAAAAATTTTGTGTTGTTCGTCAGGTTGAAATTGCATTGCAACTTTTGAAGCTTTGTCTACTCCCAAAAGTACCAGAAAAACCGCACTCAATCGCAATCGAGATTTTTTATCAATCGGAGTTTCCGGAACGGCTTCCTTTATAAACGGACGATTTTCTGATTTTACGACTGTATCGTCCGGTTTGTTAATGGGAATGTAGTCAGACTTGCTGATTTTTTCAAAAGCAGCTTTTTTTACTTCTTTGGGTTGCGGTTTTTCTTCTATAATTTTTCCGTCTTTTAAATCTTTTGATGACAATTTACGAGGAAAAAAAGCTTCCACTTCAACTTGAGTATTTTTTAAGCTGTCACGCATTATTTCTAAATCTTTATCATTTACTTTGTCATTTATATTTGCCTGATTTTTCTTGTATGCATTAAAAATAAAATTGTTTCCCGCCAATTTTCCCCTCCACATAATCGGTAGTCACATTGAAGTAATACAAATTTGTAATAATAAATGCAAGCCAGTTAGATAAATTAAACTTTAGTTTGCAAATAATTCTTCTGATTTCTTGCGTAAATTACATGACGCAATTTTTATTTCGTCCAAACTGCCGGCTGCAAAAATTGCCGATACCGTAGCGATTCCGCAAATTTGACTGTTTGCCAATTGCGTCATGTTGCTTTCTGTTATTCCGCCTATTGCCACAACGGGAATTTTTACGGTATTACAAATTTCTTTTAATGTTTCAAAAGAAACTCTGCTTGTATCAGATTTTGTAGATGTAGAAAACATTGCACCTACTCCCAGATAATTCGCACCTTGTTTCTCGGCAAGAAGTGCGGCTTCAACGGTTTTTACCGAAACGCCGATGATTTTGTCATTTCCCCAACGCTTTCTGATTTCGACTATTTCTGAATCATTTTGTCCTACATGCACTCCGTCAGCATTACATTTTATTGCAATGTCTACATTGTCATTGATTATCAACGGAATATTAAATTTTGCGGTTATTTTTCTCACAGATAACGCCAACGACAAAAAATTGTCAAAATCTGTGTTTTTTTCACGCAATTGCAAAATTGTTACTCCGCCGGCGATTGCTGCCTCTATTTGTTTTTCCAATGTATTGTCCGTACACCATTTTCTGTCGGTAATGGCATACAGTCGCAGATGTTCTTTTGACAGATTCATATTTTATCCTTAATTAAAAGATTTTATTAACTTTTCGTAATAGCGATCCATGTCGCCGGCTCCCATTAGACAAACGACATCATTAATATCAATTTTATCTTTTAGGTTTTCAGTTATTGTTTGCGGACTTCCGCAATATTCGGTATTTGGATTTAACGCAGTAGTTTTCTTTGCCAATATTTCGGAACTTACACGGTCTTCCCAATCTTCTTTTTTTTCACGAGCCGGGTAAATATCGATAAGTGAAATTTTATCGGCTGCGGCAAGTGACTGTGCAAAGTCATCAAGGAAATTGTATGTTCTTGAAAAAAGATGCGGCTGAAATACAAGGTGTAGCTTTCGATCCGGAAAAATATTGCGAATTTCTCCGACGATATGACGGATTGATTCAGGAGAATGACCGTAATCTGTGATAAAAACCGGCTTTTGACCGCAGACATCAAATCGACGTTTCATTCCGGTAAAACGCTTTAAGCCTTTTGCTACATCGGCATGGGACATCCCCAATTCCAACGCAGCCAAAACTGCACCTGTTGCATTCAATGCCAAATATCCGGGCAATGCAGGAACAAACAACGGAAGAGAAATGTTGTCGGAAGTTTCCAAGGTAAAATAATTGCCTTCCGGGGAAAGTTTGTGATTTGTAATAGTCCAAACTTTTGTCATATCAACATTGCTTTTTTTCAAGAATTCAATTTCTTCGGGGAAACCGAACCATGTAATATTGGTAAAATTATTTTCTTGAACAAATTCTATAATATTTTTTGTTGCGTGAAGAATTTGTTTTTTATTGCCGGTCATACCTTTGAAAAAATGAGCAAATGAAGCTTTGTAATCATCGAAATCACGGTAAGTTTCCGGATGTTCGAATGCAAAATTTATCATTACATTTATTTCCGGATGATAATTGTGAAAATTGCGATTGTATTCATCACCTTCAAGAATATAAGTACAACCTTTTCCCATAAAAATATTAGAATTTCCCGACGGCATTTTCATTTGAGCACCGAGAATAGACAACGGATCCCATTTTGTTTCCTGTAAAATTGCAGTGAGAATTCCGGCGGTAGTCCCCTTACCTTCACTGCCGGAAACTGTAATTCCGGTTCTGCCTTCTTCCAACAAATATTTACCGATAAAAGTTTCCCAACTTTCTTGCGGAACTCCTCGTTTTTCAGCTTCGATAAATTCCGGATTGTTCGGTGCGAGAGCTTTTACCGCCGGAGAATACAACAAAAGTTGCGGTGTATCATTTAGATTTTCTGCTGCGTGTTGATAAAAGATTTCTATCCCTTTTTTTTCTAAATACCCCAAATCGTCACGTTTTGCTCGTTCTGAACCGGTAACACGAATGCCTTTTTCGCACAAATATTCGCCGATTGCAGAACATGCACACCCGCCTATTCCGAGAATATGAACATGTTTTAATTGTTTCATTATTTTTTCCCCTTATAAAATGGAATTATATAATTATTTACGGATATAATTTTTCTCCGTATTAAGTATTTTCTTCAGTAAGAAAACGACAAATTCGTTTTGTATTATTGAAAACAGCAACTGCTAAATCTTCAATTTTTTGTTTGCGAATCGAAGACAGTTGCGATAGGACATAATATAAAGTTTCCGGTTTGTCCATGTCAGTCTCTGTCAAAATACGATTTTCAGTTACGATAGTTGCCGCAATCGCTGTTTTTTTACTGTTAGCTAATATTTTTGCCGAGAAAGAAAAATAAATATCATAATTATTCAGTTTTTCTGCCTCTTGCATTGAGCCGCAAAAACCATGAAGAATAATAATCGCAGTATTGTTCTTTTTGCGAAATTTTTCCAATATCGGCGGCAACAAATGCAATGTTTTTACACAATGCAATATTACAACCGGACAATGATTTTCAGTGGCTATATCAAGTTGTTTTTCAAATATAATTTTTTGTTTTTGCAAATTTGCTTTGTAGGAATCCAGTCCGATTTCTCCCATTACAAATCTTTTTTTGTTTTGAGAAAAAAAAGTTGATAGCTGCAATAATTTTTCTTCGAAATCATCACCGATAACGGCAGCTTGCCAAGGGTGAATTCCTATTGAATAGGGAATATTATTTTGTAATGAAAAAGCAGCTTGTCGCATTTGGTCTTTTACAGAAAAATCTCGGTCTGCCAGTGGAGCTGCGATACAAATATCAGCAATGCTTTTTTCCGGGAAATGAGTGTGAATATCTGCTAATTTCATAAGTTGTTGATTCATTATATCGAACTGTTATCAAGATTTATGACAAGTAATGTCAAATCGTCTTTTGCACCTTCTAAAGGCATAAATGAATTTAAATCTTCGATAATTGCATTTTTTAATTCTTCAGCTTTTTTGTCTTTGTTGCGTAAAACGACAGATTCCAAACGTTCTATTCCGTAACGTTCGCCGTTTTTTGTAGATTCGGTAATTCCGTCTGTGTACAATACTAGCTTGCTTGTATTTTCGGTAGAAATAGTAGCTGTTTGCAAAGGAAGTTTTTCTACATATCCTATAATAGAAGAGTTCGGAAGAAGTCGCTGCAATCTGCCGTCTTTTTGAATAAGTAAAATTTCCGTTAATGCGGCGTTTGAATATGTAAGAATATTCGCCGTTAAATCTAATTCTCCGTAAAATGCAGCAAGATATTCTTTGTTTGCTGTGATTTTGCAAAGGTCTAAATTGACTTGGCGAATAACGTCTTCGGGCGTAGAATAAAGTCTGATGTTTTTCTGGAATGAAATTTTAGCCATCATTGTTACCATTGCCGCCGGGATTCCGTGTCCGCAAACATCCGCAATTACAAAGGCGTATTTTCCGTTTCCTTGGTTTACGATATCGTAGTAATCACCGCCGAGTTGTTCCATCGGGCGATAAAATCCGGCACAATCAATTTCAGCAAATTTAGTTTTCGGAATAATTGCTTCCTGTATTCGTTGTCCCATTTGCATTTCAGATTCAATTTGTCTTTGAATATTAAGAAGTTCATCATTGTAAACTTGCAATTGGTGAGTACGTAGTTTTACCTGATTTTTCATTTCCTCACTGTAATTTTGCAAAGTTTCCGCCATGGCATTAAAAGAATCTGACAGAACTTTCATTTCGTGGTTTTGATTAAAATTTGCACGAATAAATAAGTTGTGCTCTCTGAAACTTCCTACAAGTTCACAATATTTTTGAAGAGGTACAACAATAACTTTTTTTAAAATCTCATGTAAGATTGTAATTAAGACTATTGCCATTAATATAAATTGTACAAGCGTCAGACAGATATCTTTGCTTAAATTGGTAAATAGATAAGATTTTGTTGTGACAATAACAACATTTCCGATTTCAATTCCTTTTTTATCAAATTCGTAGTGTAAAACTTTGTTATTCGAAATAAGTTTGGGATTTGTAGAAAAGATTATTTTTTCAGCTTCGTTGGCTGATATATTGCTTTTGTTTTTTGTAATTCCGAAAATAAGTCTGTTGTCTTCATTATAAAGAGCAATCATTGTTACAAAATCATTTTCGATTTCAAGCTGCATTATGTTTTCAATCGAATCTGTATTATAGTCCCATAAAGGCCAGTCAAGATTGAAACAAAGTCGTTTGACTAATAAATTAACATTGTGTAAATGTTCTTCTTGTCCGTTTTTATATCGCAGAATACTTGTAGTTCCGCCCATTATTATCATGATAAAAGAAACGATTACAATAACAATACGGTTTATTAATACAGAGAGTTTTGCCATTACTTAATCTCAATTCAAACTTTAAATACTGATAATCTTTTTTTATAGAACTTTATAATATATATCCTATAAAAAAACTAATTTTTTAATTATAAATACATAAAAAATAAAAAAATCCGGCTATATTTTCTTAAATTTAACAAAACAACAAAACATTTTTGAAACTTTAGTTTTACAGTTATTTATATCTATTTTTATATCGCAGAATAAGTAAGCTAAGTTTGCTGACCGAAAAAGAAAATGCTTGGTTCATTTTTTTTTACTTTGTTAAGATACTTTTTAATTTTCGATAAACTCTGCCCGGAGTAATTAAATTTTTACGTCTGAAAAAGTTCTTCAGTCGCTTGTACATGCAAATATCAACGACAATTTCTTGCGGAAAGAAAGTTATTTCATGATCTATTGAGCCGTGTACGGTTTGCAAAGGCGACGAATAACAATTTTCTCCGCTGTTATCCATGCCGACATTGCGGACTAAAGTTTTTTGCGGAGCCACACAAAGTCCGTTGTGTTCAAAAATTGTAGCAGCCCAGAAAATAGCCCAAGTATTAATTTTACCGCTTTTGTTGCGTAAAACTTGTTTCCATCGATTTTCTGTTCCCTCACTGTTGAAATGGTAAATATCTTTGCGGGAAAATTTTTTGAAGTAATATTCACAATCTTTTTTGTAATATTGCCAGCGGTCAGCCCAAGTAGCCCAGCCCCAACATTCCATTACAGGATAAATAAATGCATTACTCGGAGATTTTGTTTTTACCGGATTTGTCCAGCCGTTGATATGCCAAACGGTCGGAGTATCTTTATATAAATCAAGGGCTTTATTCATATATGTAAGAAAAAAATTCCCGGTAACGATATCGTCTTCTAAAATTATCGCACGACCGTGTTTTTCCATTATTTTAGAAACGCCACTGATAATAGAAGCTGCCAGCCCTTTATTTTCCGCAGATTCTTCAATATGAACATTACCGCACCATTTTTTACTGCGTATTATTTCCCGAGTTTCGGCAATTCTCTTTGCTTGTTCCGGTGTAGCATTATTTTTTGCTCCGTCACAAAAGATATAAAGCTCGGTTTGTTGTGCCAGGTCATTTTTTTGTAATGCTTCAAGAGTTTTTAGAGTGTGTTCGGGACGATTGTAAACAAACAAAATAACCGGTGCGAAAATCATAATTTTTTCTCCGTAAATCATCATTTGGAAATATTCCGGCATTATATGAAAAATATTAAAAGTTACAAAGAAAATTAATTATTCCAAAACCAGAAGTCTTCTATTATATAATCAATTTCGATTTCTAAATATTCGTATTCTTCTGATTCCAAAAACGCACAATAGGCTTTAGAAATAAACCAATTATAAAAACGTTCTTTTGTTCTGGTAGTTTGGTAACGACAATTTTCCATGAATTTTCGCTGGAACATAGAAAGAAGTCGCCTATTGTTCGGAGTTCTGCATTTTCCGAAATGTATTAAAAATTCGTCCTCCTCACTGAAATTTAATAATAAAGGAAAAGACTTTTTCACTTTGATAAAACTCCTTTTGTATCTTATTTGTAGTCATTATTTGAATATTTAATAACTCCAAATAAGATAGTAACGAATTAACTTTTTTCAAAGTGAAATTTTTAACGAGGTACGAAAAAGACTGTTTCTTTAGAAAACGATGATAATCTTTTTATTCTTGTAAATAGCGGTCGTTAAACCAAACCATAGCTTTTTCCGCAGTAAATTCTGTTTGTCCTTGTGGGAAAAGTATGTCGCTTTTAGAGAATATTTCATCTAAAGGTGCGTCTGTAATATACGGAACAGCCATTACTTGCATACCGGCACGCAATCCGGCTTCTATTCCGAAAGCAGAATCTTCTACTACAAGACAATTTTCCGGCATTGTGTGGAGCTTTTCCGCTGCTGCCAAAAAAACATCCGGTTCCGGTTTGCTTTTTTCGACTTCTTCGGAAGAAATTACGGCATCGAAATATTGTTGCAATCCCAGATGATAAACTAATCGATTGAGAACTGCCGACGAAGTCCCGGATGCTAATGCAATCGGAATTCCTTCACGAACAAGCATTTTTATAAATTTAAGCATTTCCGGATATATCGGCGTGCCTTTCAATGCAATTTCCAGATAGAGTTGATTTTTGCGACGAGCCATTTCTTCTACCGTTATAGGTAAATTGTAACGTTGATTAAGCACTTTCATCATTGTACTGTTACCACGTCCGATAAATTCTTTTTTCATTTCAAATGTAAAATCTATGCCGTATTCAGCCATCAAAAGTCGGTCAGCTTCATAATAATTTGGTTCACTGTCTACTACGGTTCCGTCAAAATCAAAAATTACCGAATCAATTCTCATCTAAATTGCTCCTTAAAAAGTAATAAATACCGTTATCAATCCAATCGGGATCATTTTGAAAATATTGTTCTGTCACATCAAGATATTGTCTGACATTTTTGGATCTATGAATTTTTTTTATAAATTGCTCACTGTTTTTTAAATGAACAGCTGCGTATTCCCAAAAACCTTTCATTTTATTACAAATTCCGTCCGGTTTATTGTCAATGTCTTTATTTACCGAACCAAAACTTACGTCGAATGAATGAAATATATCATCATGAAAATTACGTAACATTTTAATTTTTGTTTCATTATCAAAGTCGGGATTTCCGCAAAGTCGTCGTGCTAAAAACGGATCGGATAAAGCTCCACGACCTAACATAAAATGAGTTACATTAGGAAACATTTCTTTGATACGGAAAAAACTTTCATCATCAAAAATGTCACCGTTGTAAGCTATCGGTTTCCCGTAAAGCTCAACTGCTTCGGCAAAACGTTCCAAATATGGCTTACCGGAATAAGCTTGTTTTCCTGTGCGAGGATGAATTATTACCTCGGATATCGGATATTGTGAAATTACTTTTAAAACATCACGAAATTCAGTTTCTTCATTAAGCCCTAAACGCATTTTAATCGACAGCTTACACGGGATATCTTTCATTGCGTCATTAAGAACTTTGTCGATAAGCTGTGCGTGAGGTAAAATTCCGCTGCCCCGTTTTTTACGAGTAACGGTAGGAAACGGACAGCCGATGTTCCAGTTTATTTCATTGTATCCCAAATCAGCCATTTTAATAATAAGTTTACGCATGAGTACGCCGTCACAAGACAAAATTTGCGGAATCATTTCGGCACCGTTTATTTGCAGCGGACGACTTTTTGCGGGAGATAAATCTTTTAACAGATTGGGATTTTCTACCGTTGTATTTACGGCAGACACAAACGGGGCGTAATATTTTGTCATTCCGCCGAAATGTTTATGAAATGCGTTGCGATACGAACTGGTTGTAATGCCTAAAATTGGAGCTAAACTAAAAATCATACGGCGTTTTTAGCAAATGAAGATATTAATTGTCAAATCTTAAAGTATATATGATTTCATTTTTGAAAAAGATTGAAGAAAAACGGGAAATATTATAAGAACTAACGAAATCAACAAATTTTATAAATCGTTTTAAAATGCAGTTTTTATTATTATAAATATCAATGAAGAAAACAGGAGACGCAAATGAAGAAAATAAGTTTAATCATAACTTTGCTTTGTGCATTTACCGGAACTTTAATTGCAGCAGAAATTGAAGAAAAAACAGATGAAACTCAAGCGGATTTGAATAAGCAAATGGTACAAGAAATGGCAACGTTCCGTTTTGACAATGTAAATCTTTATAAAAATAAAGTTCAAAGTGCCGGCGGAGATTTTGCGGCTAATACAAAATATTATGTTCAACTCGGTTCGGGCGAATACGTTGATTTACCTTTTTTAGCCAGAAAAATGGGAAATGACAGATTGGCGAAAGATTTGACTTGGGGACGTTATTACAATTCGTTCAAGGTCGGTTTTTTTATAAGTTTGGTTACGGGAATAGCTCTTGATGTGGGCGGTGCGATATTGACTGTCGGATATGCTACAAAAGATTATGTTTTCGGTGATGCTTTGTATCAGGTAGATGCCGCATTGGGCTGGGGAATTGCACTTTTTACATTATCAACATTTTCTATTACGGGGATTATCACTTTTGCAATAGGAATGGCAAAAGGTGCTCGTTACAATTATGATTTGATTAAAGCTAAGTTGTTGGTAGATCAGTATAATGGTTTTGTAAAACGTAAATACGATAAAATGAGTTTCGATATTCAGGGAACAAGCAAAGGCGATATGCGTTTTTGTATGGAAATGAAATTCTAAGGAAAAGATTATGACACCTTCAGAGTTTGCGGAAAATTACAACGCACTTTTAAATGATTGTATCGATTTCTTTACCGACAAAATGCGTATGGAACATCCTACTTTTGATTTTTCACCGTGGGATAATGAAGATGAACCGGAAAAAAATATAAATCCGGCGGTAAATAATAAGATTTCACAACCGAGTTATGAGCCGGTAAAAGAACAGGCGTTACCTAAAACAAATGTTTCTCCGGCAATAAAAAGTAATACTTTGGCAATGATTGAAACCGGGCGAAAGATTTTAAAATGTCAGGCTTGCGTGCTTCATAAAAATTCTACGGCACGTTTTCCCGGTTGCGGAGCTGTATCATCACGAATCTTTCTTATTGCCGAGCCGGTGACTCCGATGGAAGAAAAAGAACGTTATGCACTTTCGGCTGCAGCCAGAGCCTTTTTTGATAAATGGTTGACTCCGATAGGTTTGTCGGAAGATGATTTATTTGTAACGAACATTTTAAAATGTTGTTTGGGAAATACTCGTTTGTCGATTGAAATGATTGATACGTGTCGTGAACATTTAGATGCACAAATAGAACTGGTAAATCCGCAAATTATCGTAACATTGGGACAATTGCCGATTTCTTCATTAAAACGTGCCGGTGTCAATTTATTGGCAGAGCACGGAATTCCGATAGAATATAAAGGAAGAACAGTATTCCCGCTTTTTTCTCCGGCGTTTGTTTTGGCAAATCCGCAGTTTAAAGCTCCTTTATGGGAAGACTTGAAAAAACTAAAATCAATGCTTGGTTCTTCATGAAATACGTAGAAATAGCTCTTTCTGTTCCTTTAGATAAAACTTTTACGTATACGGTTACTTCGGAGCAAAATCCGGATAATGTGCCGCTTTTTGGACGAAGAGTACTTGTAAATTTTCATAATCGCAAACTTACCGGTTATGTCGTAAACGAAAGTGATACGACGGATTCGACTTATCAGATAAAAAATGTTGAAAAAGTTGTCGATGAAAAACCGATTTTTCTTCCTTTTATGCTGGATTTTGCGAAATGGATTTCATCATATTATTTTTGTTCGGTGGGTGAAGCATTATCTTTGATGATACCCAGAGGAGTTCGCCCCAAAACGCTTCCGGTTTTGCCTTTACGCACAGAGCCGCCGGTGACTCTTACTGAGGAACAGCAAGCTGCTTATGACGGAATAAAAAATGATTTGCAGCATGGTCAAAAAATGTTTTATCTCTATGGAATCACCGGTTCCGGGAAAACAGAAGTCTATATAAAATTGATGAAAGATACTCTTGCTGCCGGTAAAAGCGTGATTTTTCTTGTTCCGGAAATTGCGATGAGTTATCAAACTCTTGAAAGATTACAAGCTGTATTCGGCAATCAATGTGCTGTTTTGCATTCCGGATTAACGGGAAGTACACGATTGGGTGAATATTTGCGACTTTTTAACAAAGAAGCACGAATTGCAATCGGTCCAAGAAGTGCTCTTTTTGCTCCGTTGGCGGATACCGGATTGATAATAATAGACGAAGAACATGACGGAGCATACAAATCGGATGAATCGCCTCGTTTTCAGGCAAGAAGTGCAGCATTTCATCTTGCAAAAATGATGGACGCTGCTGTCGTATTGGGCTCTGCAACGCCGTCGGTGGAATCTTGGTATCATGCACAGAAAGGTTTTTTAAAGTTATATACGCTGTCATCGCGTTATCAAGGTGCAATGTTGCCGGAAGTGCGAATAATCGATACATCGACATTATCACAAGACCGCATATTATCACCGGAAATGGCAAATGAAATAAATCGTCGGCTTCAAAACGGCGAACAAGTTTTGTTACTGCAAAACAGACGAGGATTTTCCAGTTGCCTGCAATGCTTTTCTTGTAAAACAGTGATTGAATGTCCCAGATGTTCGGTAAATCTTACATATCATCAAGGCAAGAAAAAATTGATTTGTCACCGTTGCGGTTATACGAGTATGATTCCGATGTCATGCCCTGAATGCGGCGAAAAGAAATTTAAAAAGATTGGAGCCGGAACAGAAAAAGTAGAAGATGAAGTACGTCGAATTTTTACCGGAATGGAACTTGTTCGTATAGATTATGATACTGTACAAAGTTCTAAAAATTTACAGGAAACATTTCGTCGCATTTATGACGGAGAAATAAAAATTATTATCGGGACGCAAATTATAGCGAAAGGTTTACATTTTCCCGGAATAAAATTTGTAGGCGTGATTAATGCAGATTTATTTTTGAATATTCCGGATTTTAAATCTGCCGAACGAGCATTTGCCTTGATAACACAAGCTGCCGGACGTGCCGGGAGAGAAGGAGAACGAGGTTTGGTAATGGTACAAACTCTCAATCCCGATCATTATGCGATATCGATAAAAGACGGATTCGGAACGTTTTACACAAATGAAATTTTTTATCGAGAAGCTACCGAAATGCCGCCTTTTTTTAGATTAATACGACTTGTAGTTCGTTCATCTGATGAAAATGCTGCGAAAAATGAATGTGAAAAATTAAGAAAATTGTTAGATTGGCTTTTGGAAACAATGCCTAATGAAGATGAACGAAAATCAATAGAAATCTTAGGTGCAGCTCCGTGCCTTCTTACACGAATTAATAATAATTTCCGTTATCATATTTTGCTAAAGTCGAAAAATTTACAATCGATAAGAAAAATAGTTAAGCAGATGACAAAAAAAATGGAACGCTTACCTAGAAATTGTTATTTGGAAATAGATACGGATCCGGCTGATTTGTTTTGACATGTCAGCGTTGTTTTTTGGAGATTTTATAATGATAAAAAAGATAATGTTGTTTGCCGTACTGTTGTCAGTTTTAAGTTGCGGTAAAGCAGAAAATACTATTAATAAGGAAGAAACTCATGTAATACTGGAAGGAACGGCAACTAACAGCCGTTTTTACAGTAACAACAGTTTCTTTAATGAAGATACCGTATCAAAAGCTTTTGCGGAAAATGAGTTGGATTTTTGGATACTTGTAGAACAAAGTCGCCAAGGCAACATGCCGTATCCGCAAAAATTTATAAAGAACATAAAAAAACTCGGTAAAAGATGTTTTAAAAAACAAGATTTGCTTTTTATGTCTTTGCCGGAATTTTATGAAGACATTCAAGAAGACGACATTGCATTTTATTTTCCGGCTATTCGTGATGTTCCGATGCCTCCCGTGTCGTCATTCATGCGTGAAATGAATCGAGATATTTTATTTGGTACAGCTTTTACCGGATTTGACGGAAAAGTTTCAGGTCATCTTGATGAATATCGTGATTATTTGGATCGCGGTTTTATTTTCGGTGCATTTCAAGCGTCGAACTTACTCGGCCCGGACTGGAAGATTCAAAACTCACCTCGTTTTTGTGTGATTGCAAAAGAGCGAAGTCCCGGAGCCTTATTAGAATCTCTCAAAGCTCGCCATACATTTGTTTCCTTTGAAAAAGGTACGCAAATGTCTATGGAAATAGAAGATTCACAAATCGGAGATATCTTAGAAACCACAATGGATAAAAAATCTTTTGCTTATCATTGGAGAGTAATTTCCGACTCGCTTCCGTTGGGAAAAGTAGAACTTGTTACAAATAACGGACAAGTACTTACGGAAACACAAGCAAGTGAACAATCTGAAAATCTTTTTTTGGAAGGAAGCGGTTTTATAAATCTCGACAGAGCTTTTCAATATGTAATGTTGGTTGCTTATTTTGAAAACGGGCATTTGGCGTATTCTACACCGGTGTGGGTTCGTAAAAAACAAAGTATTATGGTAAGTAATCTTACTGCTGAAAATGAAAATTTGCATATCAGTAAATCGCCGAAAGTAATTTCATTTACTATTTCAAATATTTCACCGGCGACACTTTCTGATATAAAAGTTCGATTTTTGGATAATAAAAATAATTGCGTTCATGAAGAAAAATTAAATTTAAACGGGCGAGGCGATCGCAAGATTAAACGAGTGTTAAAATTGGAAGATAATGACACTACAGATTTGCGAATTGAAACAAGTATAAATGAAGAAATTTTTACCCGTGATACGATTGCACTTCCTAGAATGCAACAACATAAAATTTTGGTAGACGCAACACATCAAAATAAATATACGGAAAATCTTAATACATTAAAAAAGATGATGGAAGATAACGGGGCGTTATTTTCAATTTCTACGGAAGGAACGCCTTTTATGAAAGATTCCATTTTGCAAGATTACGATATGGTAATTCTGACGCCGCCGCAATTTATTTCGGATAATGTTAATTACGAAGTGAATTTTTCATACGCATTACATCGTTTTGTTTACAGAGGCGGAGCGTTGATTATTGCGGCAGACGGAAGAGACGAAACAAAAGCACGTGCAGCCGTAACTTATTATAATCGATTGCTAAGAATTCTTTATTCGCCGGTGCGTTTTCGTTATACGACGTCTGTAGGTTTTTTCTCAATTTATGATGAAGAAAATCATTTCCATGATTCTGAAATGCCGTTATTTACTTCATTTAACAGAAGTATTTACGGACAAGATCTCGAGTCTATATATTTGCCGTGTCCGGTGGAATTGATTGCGTCGTCTAACTACGGAGAAATTTATCCGATGCAAGCGTATAATACGATTTCATTAGTGCAGCTTTCGCCGTCTACCCGAATAAAAAACAGACGTTTGGATCCAACTAAAAATAAAAATCGTTCGGCAGCTGTTATTACCGGTTTTGGAAAAGGTAAGATTTGTATTTTATCGGGAATGAATTTCAGTGATTATGATATAGATCATCTTGATAATAAACAATGGATATACAAAACGATACAGCATTTGTTAGGAGTAAAGGAGGAATAATGCGTTTTACAAAATTACATCAATGGATAAAAAATATTGAGCCAAATATTTTTAAAATAGGTCTTTCCTCTTTTGCCGTAAAAGAATTGGGAGAAATTGTTTACATCGATTTTTTAAAAGACGGCGGAGAAAATGTAAAAAAAGAAGAACCGCTGGCTGAAATCGAATCATTAAAAAGTGTGAATTATTTTCAGCTTCCGTTTGATATAGAAATAATAGAAATAAACTCTGACTTGCAAAATGACATTTCGGTTATTAACAAAGATCCGGAAAATACCGGTTGGCTTTTTGTTGTAAAAGCAGACGAAAATGCAGTTAATGATTTGCTGGATGAAGAAACTTATCGAAAATTTGCAATCGCAACATAAAAATTAAAACAAGCCCGTTGAAATCAAAAAATGCTTTGTTCTTTACTAATCGAAGAACAAAGCATTTTTTTTGCGTGATTCTGTCCGGCTTTGTAATCTTTACATATTCCAATATCTTATATCCGTAATAAAGATATTTTAATTCTTGCAATATTCTAAAATAGCTTAAAGTTTGCCGTCAAAATCCGCAAAATCACCGAAAAACACGAAAAGTACCTAAAATACCCGAAAGGGTATTGGAATTTTCTGGAAAAATCCTGTAGAAAAACACCGATCTTGAAAATCGGCAAAAAATCTAACCGACAAGCTTTTAACCTAAAATGACATTATTTGTAAATAAATAATGCTTCTGAAATGGTGTTATTGACTATTTATTTGAATACATAAACAATAAATGATGATGTTTAGTATTTTTATTGAGTAGAGAATGTAAAAATAAGTAATTGAAATTAATAAAAATATATTGACACTAAAAATATTTTTTATTATTAGGTTGCCCACAACAATACCGGTAAAGTTGTAAACCAAGAAAAATATAAGGAGACAAATGATGTCTAAAAAAATTGTGAAAGTATTTTTAACATTAGCAACAGTCGTAATGATTGCGTCATGTACGGCAACAACAGATGAAAATCTAAAAGCAAAAGTAGAAACAACTGCTACAAATGAAGCGGTTTATTATGAAAATGCGTCATTGTCATTGGCAAAGTTAGTAGCGGAAACTTATTTGATAGAACATGAAACTATCAATGATTGGGAAAATACGACACTTGCCGAACCGTATCCGCTGTACAATCCGGCAACAGACGTGATTACTTACCTTGAATATCCGGTAATAAAAGACGGGAAACGCAAAGGTTACATAATGGTAACATTGAAAGAAGACGAGCCACGCGTAGTAGAAGCATCAGAAAACAGCGAAATGACAAATTACGAAGCACTTGCGGATAAAGCCGGAACAGCTGACATAAAAGCTATCAGATTTTCATTTGCGTCATTCGTTGCAGAAGACCCGACAATCAGCCGAAGCGGAAAACGTAAAGTATTGGCAGCACTGGGAAATATAGAACATGAAATAGAAATCGGTGAAGTATCCAGAAGCGGAAGTAGCTATGAAGAAATCGTCAACAACTACAAAGAACGTGTAGAAAAAAACGGTGGATTCCTCGATATAAACAAAGATGTATATGAAGCCAACAAAGAATGGATAGCTTACCGTAACGGACAAAGAAGCCGCGGGGATATAAGTGACGCAGATTTGTCTCCTATTGTAACGGAAATAAAGAATAGTTCATATTTACCGATAGTAGACCAATTTGATGTAAATACAAAAACCGAAAAAATCGAATTATCTGGATGTGTACCGACAGCAGGGGCTATAGCTATTGCATATTATGCAAAGAGATTTAATAATAAAGCTTTGTTTGGAGGTAAATTGCCACCTAGTTCTTTTGTATTTAAAGGTGATTATCTTGATGCTGCTAGTGATGTAAATAAGGAATTTATTGATATTGTAATGGATTTAAGAAGTCGTTTAGGAATGACAGGTAAAAGTGCTTTCACAAGTGACCTACCGGAAGCTGTAGCAGGATATATGAAAAATAAGGGATTTACCTCTGTAGGAATAAAAGAAGATTGTAAAAAGGAATATTCCGGGAAATCATGGTGTTGTCAAGATTTTGTAGAATTGGAACGAGCTTTGCACAGAAGCAATCCTGTATTCTTATCTTATTTAACTGATAAAAAAGACGATGAAAGTGGGCATTGTGTTGTTGTTTATAAAGCTGAAATTCAACGAGATTGGGCTGGGAATTTTAAAGAATGTACTTATTATATAAATATAGGTTGGCAGAATAACGCTTTTAGATCTGTAACAACTTGGGATTATAATATTAAATACTTTGTTACATTAGATGTAAATTAAAAGGAGTTTATTGTGAAAAAGAATTTTCTGTTTATAATATTTTTATTAGTTATAATTTCTTGTGATTATAACCCATGTAACGAAGTTCTACCGGAAGGTTGTATTTTCCCAAAAATTTATTGGATAAAGTTTTATCCTGAAAAAGTAAAAATAGGTGATACCGTTACAATAATTTATGAAAAAGAAAATAAAGAAACGGTTGAAGGACTTAATTATAATACGGATTTTGAGGTTACCTCTGCCGGAGAGATGAAATACGTTGGTAATTATTCGGAAATCTCTTTGAATTATCCTAATGAAGAATCAAGAATAACAAAGGGATTCACTTGCATTTGTCCTGAAAAAAACAGTGAAGAGAATGGAATAGAAGTAACTCATTTTATTTCTTTAACAGAACAACTTACATCATCTGCAAAATCGAAAATAATAGAATTAAAATTCAAAATACCTGAAAATGCTAGAAGTGGTTATGTCTGGACAATAGATCCAATGCATTTTGCAAAAGGTGGCTGTTTCTCTGACGAAAAGCTCATCATTGTCGACGAAAACGGCAACGAGATAACAGAGTAATTTCTTAAATGCAGTGTTACAAAAAGTAGCACTGCATTTTTTGATGGAAAAAATAAGGAATAAATTATGAAAAAAATATTTTTATTAATTTTAGTAATTTTTATCGGTTGTGAAACTGTGTCTGTGGATAATGAAGAACAGCCGAAAAACGAAGCAGAAGCTAAAACAACGGAAAATGATGTTGTAACATTTTCGACCGTCGAAAATGATTGTCAAAAAATCGAAGCTTTAAAAAGTGCTTACACAAAAAAAGGAGATATCTATTATCCGAATATTCCGCCGGTGCTGATTGATGCAGAAGAAGTTTTTGCTGATGTAGGAATGACCGGAAAGAAAATTAATGAAATTCCGGAAGCAGTAAAAAAGGCTGTAGTGGCAAATATTTTTGCGAAGTTAAACAAACGGTTGCCAGATTTTACAGCTTTGAAAAACGAAAAATACTCGGATTGTACCAACGACTTGACTTATCACGATATCGAAAAAGGCGACATAATTTTATCCGTTACTCATAATGATTTATTGATGGCGATAGACGGTGAAAATGTAGTTCATCATGCGACTTTGTGTATCAAAACACCTGAAAGTAATGCAGATACGGCGTTTATCACGATTGAGGGAGTGGGTAAAAACATTGCGTATTTTTCATTAGATGACATCCGTAACAACGACGACACGGCGTACGTAATGCGTTGTAAGAATATCACCGCTGAACAAATTAACAAAATTGTAGAGTTTGCACAAAAACAAATCGGCAAACCGTACAACACAAACTTTATTAAAAAGGAAGAAGAAGAAAGTTTTTACTGTACACAACTTGTATGGGCTGCGTATCGTGAAGCCGGAATAGAAATTGATTTTAATGCAAACGAAATCAACGACTACGGCGTAGTATTGGCAAGCGATATTTACAAAAGTCCGAATTTGAAGCTGGTAAAATACAGTGATTAATCGGGGAAAAAACATGAAAATAAACGTTTTAAAATTATTACAATTTATCATTTTTCTATGTGGTGTAATATTTTGCGGTATAAAAGGTTGAACCGGACGAAAACGGCAACGAGATAACAGAGTAATTTTTTAATGACAGCACAGACGTTGCTCGGCGTGACACTGTGCTGTTATTTATCAAAAGGAGCTTATTATGAAGAAAAACATTTTATATTTTCTTGCATTGTTACTCATTCTTATTTCTTGTGATGCTAGCTTGTGTAATGTATATGGTACTGAAGGATATATTGACTCACCACGTATTCATTCCGTAAAGTTTTCTCCTAAAACAGCAAAAGTCGGTGATACAGTTACAATGATAATAGAAAAAGACAATTGGAATATATCTCAAAAATTAGACTTTAATAGAGATTTTGAAATTACTGATGATGGAAAAATAAAATATATAGGTTCACTTTCTAATCCTCATTATCTTAATTATGGAAGAATAGCCACAGATATAACGCGTATTGTTCCTATAGAAGAAAATTATGAAAATTTTGTGGAAGTAACTGAATATGTATCGATTATGTCAAAATCTATGCCGGAAGCAGAATCTTCATGTGAAACAAATAGTTGTGCTTATAATGAATATAATAAACCTACAGATTATGACAGTTTGAAGAAGTTGTATCCGGGATATGAAATCTTGATAATATCTTTCAAAGTTCCATCTAATGCTAAGTCTGGATATATCAGTACTACAGACCCTACGGCTTTTGCTAGAGGCTGTTTCTCAGAAGAAAAACTCATCATCGTCGACGAAAACGGCAACGAGATAACAGAATGATTTTTTACAGCAGCACAGACGTCGCCCGGCGTGACGCAGTGCTGTTGTTTAACGAAAAGGAGTTTATTATGAAACGAATACTATTTTTTAGTTTTATCTCTTTATTCCTTATCGGTTGTTGCGAAAGCAATGATACTACACTGGGCGGAGAAGTACCGCCTAATGTATATAATGTTAAAGTTTCTCCGACTTCAACACAGCGAGGCGAGGAACTAACAGTTACTTTCAATGTGCATTATTATGAGATATACAACGAACATTTAAAAACTGTTGAAGTTATTGACGGTCAACTAACTGATGTCAGTATTCCGGATGATTCTGAAAAATCAAGTTATCGTAATATAAATTACCTTGTGAATTTTAATATAGAATTTGAAGAAAATGCAAAATCGCAAACTAAAACAGAAAACGGTAAAACCGCAGTTTTTTATGATACCGGAGCATATAATATCATCAATGCTGTAAATCCGAACAAATACACTTATTTCAAGTGGGATTCAGCGACCGGAGACGGCGAAGTGCGTTGTATTGTTCCGGAAAAGGCAATCAGCGGTGTGATAAAATTGGAAGGATTGGGAATTAGTAACTGCGGTTTCTCTGACGAAAAACTTATCATTGTTGACGAAAACGGCAACGAGATAACAGAGTAATTTTTTATAGCAGTGCAGACGTTGCCCGGTGTGACACAGTGCTGTTGTTTAACGAAAAGGAGTTTATTATGAAACGATTTATTTGGGCGTTTTTAATGTTGGTTTCAGTTGCAATTATTACGTCATGCAATTTTATTGTTTGCAAAGGTGAAAATTATTGCATACTCAAGCCGGGAACTCATAATTTGTGGGGACTAAATTGCGAACGGAATGATTACAATTCTGCCGGACCGATGACTTATACAACCGGTTTGGAAATAATTTATGCGACAGAGTACAACAAATTCGGTTTTGATAACGGTTATGACATTTACAGAGGTCGTATAGAGTTCGAATTGCCTCGTGAAAGCGGAGAAAACTATTTATCCGGGTATCGTGGAGAAGAACTTACTTTTCTTAATACCCCGGCACAAGAACGAGGTCCGATAAAAATACATTCAAGTTATTATGATCAAGATTTATACTTAGTTTCTACAAATCGAGGCGAAACAAATGATGTTACCGGAGATTACAACATTTTGGGAACATGCCGGAACAAGTATAATAAGGTAAAGACTTTTAATTTCGGCGGAAATACAGACGAACACAACGAACTTTATCTTTGTATTGATGAAGCGAACAATGCATTATATTTTTGTTCGGATAAAGACGGAGACTTCAATATTTACAGTTACAATTATGAAGATAATGATAATGATGATTGGATTACAATTTTATCTTCCGACGACATCAAAACTAAAGCCACACCTATTGCAGCAATCAATACTTCGGCAAATGAAGAATGTCCGTATGTTTACGGTGATTATTTATTTTTTATTTCAAACAGAGCCGACGGATTTGGCGGAACGGATATTTACTACAGTAAAAAAGATGACAAAGGCAACTTTGGCACGCCTATAAATCTGGGAGAGAATGTAAACACCGAGTACAACGAGTACAGAGTTTCATGTTATTTCTTTGACAAAGAAATTGACCCACAAACTCCTTGGCAATCGGACGGATTCCCGGATTTTGTGATTTTCTCATCAGACAGATCCGGCGGACTGGGCGGATATGACTTGTATTTGAGTATTTTGAAAGAAATCGAGGTGGTCAGCAAATGAAAAATTTTAATTTCTTTAAATTTTTAGCAATAACAGCTTTTGTATTTTCAACTGCATTTTTTTCATTTGCAGAAACTTTTTATTTATCAACCGGTGAGAAAATAGAGGGAACGATAACTGATGTCAGTGGCGATTGTGTTGTGATTACACCGGATCCGATACAAATTTCTAAAAGCGATGTTTTTAAATCGAGAAAAGAACGTTTTAATGCAAATAAAAATTGGAATCGCCATTTTTTTGAATTTACCGGCGGTTTGGGAGTTTCACATTGTTACGACCACGGCGGTGATGGATTTGGTTTTGTAATCGGCGGTCATGTAACAACCGGTTTTACATATAATTACGGGATTACAAAATATTTTGCACTTGGGCACGGAGTACGTTTTAAAGTAGATATCGTAAATGCCAGCAACGGATATACAGACGCTTTATTTCCCAGACAATCAGAATATAATTCAGGAATAGAATATGATTTTGATGATGTAGAAGATCGAAATTGGAAGGTATACGGCGGTTTTACATTTTCCATTGTAGACCAATTCATGTTCGGAAGTTTAAAAAACAAACAGCTGGCAGCAGTGATTGATTTACTTTACGGTCGAACAGTCGGCGGAGGTTTGGGAATTTATTATCGAGGTTTTGTAGGTAAATTCATTTATTCATTTGATATTCCGGCGTTCGGTACAATGCCGCTTCATAGTTTTTCATTGAGTTTCGGGTATAAACTCGGTACCGGAAAAAAGAAATAAATCTCTTGGATAAAACATTGTTATGAAATCTTGCAATCATATAAAAAATTGTATATTTTCAGGCGATGGAATTTAAATATTATAGCGTAAAAGAAATTAACAATTTTATGGAAGCCAAAGGTTTGGCTGTAAATAAAAAGTTCGGACAGAATTTCCTTATTAATTCAGGTGTTTGTGATACGATTGTCAAAAATTTAGAATTAACACCGGATGATGTAGTTTTTGAAATCGGGTGCGGTTTGGGAAGTTTGACGAACAGATTGATAGATTCGCCGGCAGGGAAAGTTGTAGGATTTGAGATTGATAATGCTTATCAAAAGCATTTGACCGGTTTGTTCAAAGACTATCCAAAATTTACTTTGATTGCCGGCGACTTCCTTAAAGAATTTGAAAATGCGGTAAAAACTCATCTTTTGCCGGGACAAAAGCCGGTAATAACCGGAAATCTTCCTTATTATATAACAACGCCTATAATGGAAAAAGTTTTTACCGGAACTTGCGGTTTTTCACGTGCAGCTTTTATGATGCAAAAAGAAGTCGGCGACCGTGTCATTAGCAAAGCAGGCAAAAAAAAGTACGGCAGTTTGAGTATCTTTTGCCAGTATTATTCAGAACCAAAAATTATTGCAAATATCAGTCCGGCATCTTTTTATCCTCAACCGAATGTCAATTCTGCGGTTGTACGTTTTGTACACAGAACTTTGGAGCCGGCTCCGGATAACGAAAAACTCTTTTTTGCCGTTGCCAGATCGTTATTTATCAACAGACGTAAACAATTAAAAAATAATTTTGCTCATTCGCCTTTTTTAAAAACAATTCCGTTAGAAATTATTTTAAAAGCTATGGAGCAATGCAAAATCCCGTTGGAAGAACGTGGGGAAAATTTAAGTGTCGAACAGATTATAATTTTATCTAATAAAATAAATAATTTAAACTTAGAGTCAAATAACTAGGATTGCAAAATGGAACAGTTGGATTTAATTCGTGACAGTTTACTTAATATGGATCATAATATTTTATGTCTTATTGGGTTTGCTTTGTTTTTCGGAACAATCGGTGGGCGGTTGTTCCAAAAGTTACACATTCCGCAAGTAGTAGGATATATTATTATCGGGATTATTATCGGGGAATCGGGACTTAAATTTATTTCTCAAGAAACTGTTTCAAATATGGATCCGTTCAACTTTTTTGCGTTGGGATTAATCGGTTTTTCTATCGGCGGCGAATTGAAAGCCAGTGTGTTAAAAAAATACGGTAAACAATTTACATGGATACTTTTTTTTGAAGCTTTAGTTGCATTTTTTGTTGTAGGCGTGCTTATGTTCAGCGTTGTTTTTTTACTGACAAAAAATGTTTTTTACGCTACGGCGTTGGGCTTGTTGTTTGGTTCAATTTCGTCGGCTACAGCAGCAGCCGGAACAACGGATGTTTTGTGGGAATACAAAGCAAAAGGTCCGATGACATCGATTTTATTGGGAATCGTAGCGTTGGATGATGTTTTGGCGTTGTTCCTGTTTGCCATTTCTGCCAGTATTATCAGCAGTATCCAAGGCGGAAATAATGCGACTTCTTTGCTGATGAATATTCTTACTCCGGTATTAGAAATCGGCGGTGCTGTTGTAGTTGGTGTAATCGCCGGATATATTTTGTCTTATTTAGTGCGTCATTATCAAGATGCGGAACGAGTTTTGTCTTTTTCAATCGGAGCTATTTTGGCTGCATTAGGAATTTCCGGTATTTTAAAGTTTGATACAATTATGACTTGTATGGTAATGGGATTTGTTTTGACAAATACTGCCGGAAGAGCAGCCGACGCAATGTTTTCACAAATCAATAAGTTTACACCGCCGATTTATGTTGTGTTTTTTGTACTTGTAGGAGCGAAACTTAATATCAGTCAGTTTGGGAAAGAACCTGTAATTTTATTATTATTAGCTTTGTATCTCGGCGGCAGAACATTGGGGAAAATGGCGGGGGCTACATTCGGTGCAATATTGGGAAAGGCAAGTCCGAAAATCGTACGATTTTTACCATTTACATTGTTCAGTCAGTCGGGAGTAGCAATAGGGCTTTCTATTCTTGCAATGCAAAGATTTTCCGGAGACATAGGAAATAACATTTTGATTGTAGTTACAGCCAGTACATTTATAGTACAGATAATCGGACCGTTTTTCCTAAAATATGCGATTGAAAATGCCGGTGAAGCAGGACTTAATATTACGGAAGATGATATTATCGAAAAAAGTTGTGCTTCAGATTTTATCCGTTCAAAATCAAGTAGCTTGCAATGCGAAGATAATTTAAAAAAGATTTTAAAAGTTTTCAGTGAAAATGATGACTTATATTATCCGGTGATTGCTAAGAATGAAAAACTTGTAGGTGTAATATCTGTAAATGAAATAAAAGATACGCTGATGTATTCTGAAATATCAGATTTGTTGGCGGCGATAGATTTAATGGGAAGTTTCGGGTCGCCGGTTTTACCGAGTACTCCTATGAAAGATGTCGTTGATATTTTACACCGAAGTCAGTCAGATTTTGTTGCAGTTGTAGATCAAGACGGCAAATTTTGCGGTTTGATAGAGCAATATTCTATCCAACGCCAACTTTCTACAAAATTACTTGAAGTTTGTAATAAAGTGGAGGCTTTGGGCTGATGAAAAAAGTTATTTTAAAATCATTATTGACTTCCGTCATTGCTGCCGGTGCAATTTTAATGCTGGCTTCATGTATTGTTTTTATTGAAAATGAGTTCCCTATTCCGTTGATGATTTACTTTCCTGAGGCAGCAAATGCATTATTCGGAATACAGCTTTGGTATTGGATTGCATTTCTTTTTAGCTTTTGTTACACATTTTTCTTTGTGTTTTTCCCGAAACGTTTTTGGAAAAAACAAGAAAGAGTGTTGCGAGAAGTAGACAAAGATTCAAATGAAAATTTTCAGGAAAAAGAGCTGTCTATACTTGAAAAAAACAGAAATGCCCGCCGTGACAGAATGCTTTATTTTCAATTCAGCGGCATTCTTTGCGGTCTTTGGATGTTTATTATCACGATTGTATTTTCACAGTTTTAGAAAACTTTACTTTCAATATTGGTTTTGTTAAAACGAGAAAAATATTAATTATAAAGAATGTTATCAGGAGTATTTATGGAAAATTTTATGCCGTTAATTTGTGCAATATTAATTATTGCGGTAGTAGTATTCGGAATTGTTTTATTTTTACGTAATAAAAATGGTAAAAACGGAGGAAAAAAAGATTTTTACCAAGCTGCAGTTTACCAAAAAGAAACATTGGGAATGAAATTGCGTGCTTTTTTTGCGGGAAAAACTCTTTCAGTTCAACAATATGCCGAATTGGAAGAAACACTTATAAGTTGTGATATCGGGCCGGGAATCAGCCGTGATGCAGTAGAAAATTTACGAAAAAAAAATCCGGCAGATGAAGAAAATGCTATTGAATTATTAAAAGATTATTTGAAGCCGCTTGTAAAACAAGAAACTTTTGTATTGAAAGAAGGTTGTTTGAATATCGTTTTAGTTTTGGGTGTAAACGGAGTAGGAAAAACAACATCTATTGCAAAGATTGCTAATTATTTTTCAAGCCAAGGAAAAAAAGTAATGCTTGCTGCCGGTGATACATTCCGTGCTGCTGCAACGGAGCAATTGACAAAATGGGCTGGGGAAATGAATATCCCTATCGTAAAACAAGGCGAGGGAGCTGACCCGGCAAGCGTGGTTTTTGATGCGGTAGACAGTGCATTTGCCAAAAAAATCGATTTACTCATTGTAGATACAGCAGGGCGACTTCATAATAAAAAGAATTTAATGGAAGAATTGAAAAAGATTTATCGCATTATCGAGAATAAAGGCGGTTGCGAGCGTAAAAACATGCTTGTTATTGACTCTACTACAGGACAAAATGCCTATTCTCAGGCGGAAGCTTTTAAAGAGGCTGTCGGTGTCGATATGGTAATGCTTACGAAATATGACGCAATGAGTAAAGGCGGAATTGTATTCCAGATTTCTCATCGTTTGGGATTACCTTTCAGTTTTGTAGGAACCGGAGAAAAGCGTGAAAACATTTCTCCTTTTAATACAGAGGATTTTATTTCACAAATTTTTAAATAAATTATGAAAATTCACAATGTCATCTTATTTTTATTTTGTCTTTCTTTTCCGCTTTTTTGTGCAGAAGAATATTATCGTTCCAATAGTAACGGGCTTTTGTTGTTGCAAATAGAAGCAATTGACAGACATAAATACGAGTATATCATTCAGCGAGAATTCAATGAAATGGAACAAGAAAAGACAAGGATATTGTGGAAGAAAAACGTTATTGATAAGAAATGGGAGTATAGCTATAAAGAAGGCGATTTAACTTTTGAACAGTATTATCAAAACGGAGAATTAAGAGAAGAATATAATTATGATCGAAACGGTCATAAAATTTTACAAACGGAATATCGTAACGGAAAGGTTTCTAAAAAAGTTAAATATACTTACAACAAAGACGGACTGGTAGAACAGGAAGAAATTGATGATATTTATTTGGAACGTAAGAATAAAATAACTTATCGTTATGACAGTACTTTCAGAATTAAACAGATTATTCGAGAAATGGATGACGGTACGATTGTCTATTGGGATGCGTTTTTTTCTAAAAAGGGAATTGTAGCGAAAGAATATTATACAATCGGAGATGAAAGTTATATTTTTTATTACGGTACGAACGGCGAAGAATTGAAAGGTGAAGTTATCGAAAGAGTTGAAGATGACAGCCCGGAAGACAATTCGGATGCTACGGCGGATACGGTTGATAATACAGACGATGTAAATAAAAAAGTTGCCAAGAAAAAAATGAAAGAGCAACGTAAGCTGTACTGGGAAAATAAATATTCTCGCAGCGGAATAAAAATTTATAAGGAAGAAACTAATTATAAATTGGGGAAAACTTCCAAGATTTGGTACGACTCAGTCGGACGTGCAATAAAGACTGAAACTTATGACGGTGAAGAATTGGAAAAAATAGAAGAGCATTCTTATAACAGCGGTGGACAGCTTACTTTGTTGAAACAAATTGTCGGCTTGAGTGAAAAAGAATGGCACTATGTTTATTCTGATATAAATGCGAAAGAACCGATTTCAACGGAATATTATGAAAACAGACGGTTAAAAGAATCGACAGTTGTAAATACAGACGGAACTTCTGAGAAAATTTTGTATGGATATAACGGAATAAATTTATTGCAAACTTTTGACAAGAAAGGAAACAAGATTGCAGAAACTGCGTTATTTGAGTAATATTTATCGCATAACATATTGGAGGTAGTGGGAATGAATACTATTACGCAAGAAGAATTGAACGAGATGAATATTCCTGAAGCGATTGATTCGACAAGTGATGTTTGCAACGGAATAATTTTAATTCGTAACGAGCTGAATGTTCTGGAATCAAATGTGAAATATTATGATGACAGAAAAAGAAAAGCGATGAAAAAGAAATTGGATAAAATTCTGAATGAGATTATCGATATCAGAAAGATTTAATATCTGATTTCCGATTATGCAAAACTTGAATAGTTGTAAAAAGTAAGTAATATTTAGATTTTTACTGTTTGAGTTCCGTTTTAGTTATATTTGAAGAAAATTGTTTTTCTGAAAAGAAATTTTTGGGAAAACAATTTTTTTTAATGTCGCAGAATTTACTGTGCGATGATTTTTTTATGGAAACAACCTGTAAAGTAAATGACAGGATGAAAAAAATAAGGGTTAGGTGTAAAAATGATTAAGGTAAAAAATCTGGTTAAAAACTATGGGGGAAAAACCCCGGCAGTAAACGATGTTACCTTTTCTATTGGTAAAGGTGAAATTGTTGGCTTGCTCGGTCCGAATGGTGCCGGAAAAACAACCATTATGAAAATGATTACCGGTTACCTCAATCCGTCACAGGGTGAAGTACTGGTGGATGGAATCAATACTCTTGATGATCCGATTAGCGTAAAAAGTAAAATCGGCTATCTTCCGGAGCGATCTCCTTTGTACAATGATATGACAGTTTATGAATATTTATCATTTGTAGCAGATGTTCGCGGACTTGTAGGTAATGAAAAATATCAAAAGATTACTGATATGATTGTATTGGTAAATTTGGAAAAAGTAGTTGCACGAAAAATAAAAGAGCTTTCTAACGGTTATAAAAAAAGAGTAGGTCTTGCGTCTGCCATGATTCATGATCCGGAAATTTTGATTTTGGATGAACCGACTGCCGGACTAGATCCAAATCAAATTATTATGTTCAGAAAGATTCTTCGCCGTTTATCAGAACAAAAAACTATTATTCTTTCTACTCACGTATTGTCTGAAATCGAAGCAATTTGTGAAAAAGTTATTATTATCAACAGCGGAAAAATAGTAGCGGATAATACATTACAAGAATTGATGGAAAATCATTCTAAAGAAAAATTCTTAGATTTCATTGTAGAAGCGGAAAAACTTGCAGATGTAGAAAAAGTGGTTTGCAATATTGACGGAGCATGGAATGTAGAATTTGAAAAGAAAGAAACTAAAAATCAATTCCGTTTCAAAGCACTTCTTTCTTCTTCCGAAGAATTTAAAACTAAGCTTTCTGAAGCTGTAAATGGAAAAGGTTGGAAATTAGTTTATGCAGAAGAAAAGAAACCGAACCTTGAAGAAATCTTTTTGAAATTAACTGCAAATACACAGGAGATTGAACATGTACAATAAAATTTATCCGATTTATAAGCGGGAAATGAGCAGTTATTTTTATTCATCAATTGCTTATATTTTCCTGATTTTGTTTGTTTTTATGACAAATATTATGTTTTTCTATTTTTTTGGAGGAATTTTTAAAGAAGAAACAGCGTCTATGCGTCGCTATTTTACTATTCTTCCTTATGTATTTACCGTGTTTATTCCGGGCTTGGCAATGGGAAGCTGGGCGAAAGAAAAAAGTGAAGGAACTATCGAAATGCTTTTTACTTATCCGGTTGCTCAATGGAAAATTGTTGCCGGTAAATTTTTGGCAGTTTTGACATTGGTAGGAATCGCATTGGCGTGTTCACTTTTTATTCCTTTATTGACTCAAATTTTTGTAGGTGATTTTGACTGGGGACAATTGTTTACTCAATATCTGGGTGCGTTATTAATGGCGTGTGCTTATATTGCCGTAACATTTTTTATGTCCAGTATCACTTCTGAGCTGATAGATTCATTCTTATTAAGTGCAGCTACGTTGTTGTTGTTGACTTTGGCAGGATATGTAACTTCAGCTTATGTAATGGTATTCCCTGACTGGTTGGGATGGTTGAAAATATTCTTAAATGAAATCAGTCTTTCAACACATTTTGGAAACTTTAGTAAAGGCGTAATACATTCTACAGATGTGATTTATTACCTTGGTATTGCATTGGTATTTTTCTATTGCAATATCAAAGCATTAGAAAGTAAGAAATGGAGCTAAAAATGAATAAAACAGAAGCGATGAAATTGAAAAAAAGAGAAAGTACAGTCATCTTTTTGCTGATTCTTGTAAATATTGTCCTGTTTTACTTTTTGATGGGCAAAGTTTATTTACGTATCGATTGTACTCAAGGAAAAAAATATTTTATCAGTCAGCCGACAGTAGACCTTTTGAAAAAAATAGATAACAAATTGGTTATCAATTATTATTACGAAAAACGTTGTAAAGAAGCACAAGGAATTTCACAAGTAATCCAATATGTAGACGACATGCTTCAAGAATACGAAGCTAAAGGTAACGGAATGGTAGATTACCGCCGTGAAGAATTGAGTTTTGAAAACCAAAATCATTTGGAAAAAATTGCAGAAATCGAAAAACTCGGAGTTAAAAAAGTAGCTTTAAGTCAAAGTGAAGGTACAGAATCTAAAAGTACTCTCGGTTTTTCCGGAATTGTTTTGACTTACAAGGGAAAAACAAGTTCTATCGGTGTGATTTTCAGTGACGCAAAATTTGAATATATGCTTGATGTGGAAATCAGTAAACTTTTGGGATTGAATAACGGTCGTGTGGGAATTTTAGTTTCTTCACATGAAAAAACATTGGATAAAGATTTTAGATATTTGTACCAATATGTAACAAATGAATATTCCGATGCAGAAGTTATTTATTCTCCTGGTGCTATTCCGGAAGATATTTCTACATTATTACTTGTAGGCGGTGAAACATTCTCAGAATTTGATATGTACAAACTTGACCAGTTTATGATGAATGGCGGAAAAATGTTGATGCTTGCAAACGGTGTAAAATTGAATTTCCAAAATCCGTACGGACCTCCGGCATCTGTAACAGAAAATCAAGTTATCAACATGTTGGCAGCTTACGGTATTACTATCAATCATGATTTAGTCGGAGATAATGAATCGTACAATCCGGTAATGCAACGTGGAAGTATATTTGCCGAAAGAATGCGTTATCCGATGTGGGTAAAAGTTATCGCCGAAAATATCAACAGAAAAAATCCTATTGTTGATGAATTTAATGAAGTAAATATGTTCTGGCCGTCATCAATTACGATTTCTGATGAATTAAAAGATAAAGTTCAGCCATTATTAAAAACAACCAATAAATCTTGGAGTATGGCAGAAGATTTCAAAATTGATGTTGATTCATACAAATATCCGGTTCAAGAAGGAAAGTCTCAATATCTTTTGGCGTGTGCTTATGAAGGTGCATTAAAGAGTTTCTTCAAAGACAGAGACGCTCCGACACCTCCGGAAGGAACAGAGCTTAAAGGCGGAAAAATTTCTGAAGGTAACGGAAAACTTGTTGTTATAGCAAATGAAGACTTCATCAGTAATGATTTTCTTAACCGTGAAGATGAAATTTACTTGATTCTAAACAGTTTGGATTGGCTTACAAAAGACGGTTCATTAATAAAAATCAGAAATAAAGGAAAATTCAGTCGTCCTTTAAACAAAGTGAATAATCTTTCAATGTTGAATTTGTACAAAAACTTAATAATTACGTTTACGACAGTTATAATTCCTTTAGGATTTATTGCAGCAGCAATCGGAGTGTTTACTTCTCGTCGCAGATTCCGCAAAGTTTTGGAAGAACAATTTGCTGAATATTCAGAACAACCGCAAGCGGAAGAAACTGAAAAAGTAGAGGAGGAACAAAATGGAGAAGAATAAAAAAATTATAAACGGTTTGCTGATATTGGCAGCAGTACAAGTTATTTTGCTTGTAGTTGTGAATACTTTTTCATTCAACAGTATCAAAACTCGAAAAGCAGACAAAACGTTACTAAGCAATGTAACAGACAAAAATATTACTAAAGTAAAAATCTGGGATAAAATTGACGGATTTACTTTAACAAAAGAAAAAGATGCATGGTATGTTTCAGTGGAAGAAGACGGTAAAACACAACTTCTTCCCGGAGATCAAAAAAAGATTGCAGATTATATTGCTACAATTGCATCTTTGAATGAAGGAACTGTAATTTACCGAGGAAGCGATGCATCCAGTGATGAAACTTACGGATTTACGGAAAATAATATTCGTAATTTAGAAATTTACGTTGGTGATAAAAAGCCGCAAGCGTTACAATTGGGTAATAACGGAAATATCAAGAATTCTACATACTTGCGTTTTACCGGTGACAGCAAAATTCGCCAAGTAAACAGCAATATTGCACAAAAGACTGACAGAATTTATAAAAACTGGACACGTCGTGAAATATTGCCGGGCGTAGCATTGAAAGACATCGAATCTGTAAAATTGAGCGGTGATTGTGTTTTCTTGAAAGACAATTACAGCATAAAGAAACAAATTTCAGAAGCTGATAAAAAAGAAACTTACGTTGTAGAACCGGCAATCAGCGGCGAATTAGACCAAGCTGCTGTAGGAATAATGCTCGGTAAACTTGTGAACCTTAAAGCTGATAACTTTAAATTTGCCGGAACTGTAGAAGGAAAAGAAGTTGTTGCTCAAATAGAAATCTTATGCAAAGGCGGAAAAACTCACACTGTAAAATTCTACCAAGCAACAGATGACAACGATGTAGGTGACTTTATCGCTGCGACTACAATCGACAATTACTTGTATTTATTCCATGACGATACACTTACAGAATCAATTAAAAATTGCAGCGATTTAGCTAAAAAAAATTAGTCTGATGTGAATAATGAATAAAGAACTTCCTGTAGAAACGGGAAGTTCTTTTTTTATGCCGTAATGTAATGACCGACAGACCTCAATTCTATTACGGAATAAAATAAGACATTAAAAATTAGATATAGTTATTGGTTTTTTTCCAGTACTTGGGCGATTTCAATTAGGATTTTGCGATTATATGGATTTAATTTTTTTATAATGTCTGAAAAATCTTCGGAAAGGTAGTTGTTGGACATTTTTACTGTATCGGATAAAAAATCTGTAATATCACAACGCAAATATTCAGCAATACTGGAAAGTGTTTCCAAATTGATTTTTGTAATTCCTCGTTCAATTTGACTGACATAACCGACTGTAACAGAAATTGCTTCTGCCAAGTTTTCTTGTGTTTTATTTTGAGACTTTCGCTTTTTTTGAATTCGCTGTCCTAATGCATAAAAATCAATACTCATGATTATAATTTTATTAGTAATAGCTAAAATTTTACAGATACCTATTGCTAAATATTTAGTTATAGGTATATAATAACTATCAATATATATAATTTTATGAGGAGTTTAAAATGAAAAAGCAATTATGGATGTTGATTGTATTAACATTGGCTTTATTAGTCGGTTGTACGGAAGTAAGTGAAGACAACGGTGATGAAGATTATAATCAATCTAGTGGGACTTCAACATCTTACACTGTACACTTTTGTACAAACAGTATTGCAGACTGGGACAGTGTTTATGTGTATGCTTGGAACGGTTCAGACTCAAACGCAGAATGGCCTGGAAAATTGATGTCCAGCGAAAGTGGCGGTTGGTACAGTGCAACCGTTAGTTATTCTAATGTTATTTTCAATGACGGAAGCAGTAATCAAACAGAAGATTTGACAGCCCAAAACGGTTATTTTTTACCGCAATCAAAAAGTGCCGGTAAAGTCAGCGGAACTTGGTATACTTCAAAACCGGCAAATACAGATGTCGGCGGAGGAAGTAATAATAACAATGGTAATAACAGTAACAGTAATACCGGGTCTACAACATTATCAGCTCCTACCGGAGTAAGTGCTACTTATATATCATCTAGCAATGAAATAGAAGTAACCTGGAACAGTGTTTCTAATGCAACATCTTATGAGTTTTATTGGGGAACATCCAGTGATTCTAGTAAAGCAATAAAAAGTACGAAAACAATTACTTTAACAACGCATGGTTTAACAGGAGTAGAAGAGGGAGATTCGTTTTATTTCTGGATAAAAGCAAAAAACAGCAGTACGACAAGTAGTTTTAGTTCGTATGCTTACTGTTTTGTTCCTTATACATTACCTTCTAGACCATCTGCTCCCACTGGTTTAAAAGCTACTGCGACATCTTCGTCGTCCATTAGTTTGAGCTGGAATTCTGTATCCGGTGCAGATGAATATATGATTTATTACAACACATCTTCATCTTCAAGTACGGCAGAAGCAATAGCTTATACAAGCGGCACATCAAAAACTATAACCGGATTAGAAGCAAACACAAAATATTATTTCTGGGTAAAAGCTATTACAAGTGATTATGATTCAAGTGATTTTTCTTCTTACGCTTATGTAACAACTGAATCTGTAAAAGTAACAGGCGGAAAATTAAAAATAATTAATAATAGTTCTCATACTATAAAAAATTTAACGTTATATACATCTAATTATGATCTTTGGACTTTATCCGGAATAGAAACCGTAATATGTACAGTTTACTCCGGTTATTCTCAAACTGTAGAAAATGTTCTTCCTGGAATATATGTTGAAATAGGAAGCCAAACATACGCAGGATATAAAATAGATACTTACAAAGAAGTAATAATACAATCAGGGCAAACTGCAACATTAATTATTGATGATGACGATATAATTAGTAATTAGATTTAAACAAAAAAAATCCCACTTCAGCTTACATTTTGTGCTGAGTGGGATTTTTTTATATAAAAGACAGCCAAGTAAATTTGACTAGATGTAATTTTCTTACTTTTTGTCGGTTTTGTTGTCTTCGGCTTTGTCAAAGTAAAAACCGTCTTTCCAGTTGAAACGGCAAGTTTGCTCCATGTGGCGACTTTCGTTTACGTGTTGCAAAATCTCACGGTACAAACCTTTTGAAACTTTCATTCCCGTCAGGTCAACAAAGAATTTTTTAAAACCACGTTTTTTCAAATCATTAATTTTATCCGTTATAGAAAAAGGTTTTTCCGGTAATACCGAAATTTTTTCTTTTCCGTATTCAACAGAAAATTCATAGCCGGTTTGAACATCTTTTAAAAATTTGTGGTGATAATGTTTATCCAAACGGCTGATAATTTGGAAAAGTTCCGGATAAGCAAAAACCGGCACTATAATATTTTGATTTTTTATGTGTTCTTGTGTTTGATACAAATTGCGTTTGTTATTTTCCAACGGTGACACAAAATTACGTACGTCTTGAGCGGACAAAAAGTTTGCTGCAAAAGAATTGAAAACGTACAAATAAGGTCCCGCAATTCGTTCTACCGGATAACTACGCAATAGGTTAAGTTGTCCGTAATTATTAACCATAAATTTGTCAAATCCACGATCAACAAGTTTTTTTGCTGCCGTATTCCAGAAATTACAAGCGTTTTGGTCAAAATACGGCTCCATATAAATAATTACGTCTTCCGGTTTGAACTGAGTTCTTGAGATTGTACTCAAAAATTCGTCGATATTATAAGAAGTAATCGGGAAAACAAGATAATCCGGTTTTTGTGTTTGCAACGGATAAATGTCAGCCGCTTTCTCGATTTTTACAAAAATACCGTCTTTTAATTTTAATTGAGATTTCGGCATATTCGGTTGTAATGCAGGAACCGGCGTAATTCCCGGATGATGTCGATATTTTTCTAAATCTGCACCTATAATTTTTTCATACGGTTTGTCAAAATCTTGACGAGATACAAGAAAAACTCGATCACCCTCTTTAGGTAACGGTTTTTCTTCAGTCAAACGCAACGTTACTTTTTTATCTTCTGCTTCTGTTACTTTATAAGTTTCACGAGAACTGTCGTTTTCTGCTTGGATTCGCAAATGGTCGCCTTGTTGCAATTTTGCATTTTTTGCAAGGGTAATCGTAACATCAGCAGTACCGGCTTTTACACTCAATATAGACCCAAGAGCGATTCCGGTTTGTCCTGATTTTTCCGGGCTGATAATGTCGTAATTTGCTCTGTCCATAAAAAGAAATTCAGTTTTATTACGAGCAAAATCATTTTGAAGAATTGCAGCAGCTTTTTCAAATGCAGCTTCACGATCGTTAGGATATTCATCAATCATTGTTCTGTAAGCTCGCACAACAGACGCAATATATTGATGAGATTTCATTCTTCCTTCGATTTTTAAGCTGTTAATTCCGGCTTCTTCCAATTCGGGAATATGGTTAATTAATTGCAAATCGTTTAATGAGAAATAAAATTTTTTATCCGCAGGATTTGCAACATTTGCGTACAATCGGCGACAAGCTTGTGTACAACGTCCGCGATTTGCTGATTTCCCCCCGAAATAACTTGAAAAAAGACACGCCCCCGATAAAGAAACACATAAAGCACCGTGACAAAAAACTTCCAATTGAGCCGAAGTATTTTGACGAATTTCTTTAAGTTGTTGCAAATCAAGCTCACGTGAAAGAACAACACGCTTAAAATTTTGTCTTGACCAGAAATTAACTCCTTCAGAAGAAGAAACATTCATTTGTGTAGAACAATGTAAGCGTAAATCCGGGAAATAAGCATTTGCCATGGCAGCAACGCCCATATCTTGGACAATTAACCCGTCAGGTTTTACGGCTGCCAGGTATTTTAAAAAATTATATAATCTGGAAGTTTCGTGTTCTTCTATTACAGTGTTCAATGTAACGTAAACTTTGCGTTTCATTGTATGAAGACGCTCTACTACGCATTCAAACTGCCGATATGCAAAGTTTTTTGCACGAGCTCTTGCATTAAAATCACGCAAACCAAGATAAACGGCGTCTGCACCTTCGCCTATAGCAGCATCAAGAGCTTCCGGAGAACCGGCAGGAGCCAGCAGTTCAATTCGATTCATGATAAACCTTCCTTTTTAAAAAATAAAATCGAGAATCTTAATCAAATATAATAGTATGAAAAATTCATTATTTGATATTCAATAAATAATAAGTTTTTAACGCTTTGAAACTTTCGTCACTCAAATCATGTTCAAGCTTGCAGGCATCTTGACATGCAGTTTCTTTATTAACACCCAGAGCGACAAGAAATTCTGCAATCAAATTGTGACGTTCATAAATCGGTTCGGCAATTTCACGTCCCAATGCTGTTAATGAAAGATGACCGTTTTCTGCAACTTTTACAAATCCCGCCTCTTTATAATTTTTTAAAGCGACACTGACTGTCGGTTTGGAAAATCCTAACCGACGTGCTAAGTCAACAGCATGAACTTCAGAAAGTTCTTTTTCAAGCATTAAAATTGTCTCTAAATAATTTTCAACTGTTTCTGTAATTGTCATAGCCATCAATCTAACATAAAAAATAATAAAATAAAAATGATATTTTTCTTGACAAAGTAGTTGGTTAGTGGTAACTAACCATTGAAAGTTAGGTAAAACTAACAGTTAAAAAATTTTGTTTCTTAAAGATTTTTAATATTTTTAAAAAAAGTCTTTGAATGGAGCAGGTACTTTTAATAGTTACATTATTTCAAAAGATTTTGTGAACAAGCAAAACAACTCCTTCTTCTAACTTGTAATTTTACAACATCACTTTTCTTTTGAAGTACCTGCAGCCATTTTTTACTGAAACAAGAATGCAATTATATATTCTTTTAATTGCGTAGTTAGTGTCAGCTAACTAAATATCCATTGTTATATAGTTTAGAAATTCTTGTAATGCATAAGTTGCATTAAAAATATTTTTGGAAATTAGCATGATTTTTACAAAAACTATCTTTTGGATTTTACATTGTCTCATTACAATTTCGGTGTAAACAAAAAACTTAAGTTTTTCTAAATTTGCAAAGAATCTTAATTGATGGAAAAAACGTTGGTAGCAACGTAAAAATAATTACATTCATTTATAAAGGAGATAAAAATGAATAAAAAAATCTTAATTTTAATTTCAATGCTTTGCTCATTGAATCTTTTTGCACAGGAAACGACTGTGGCAGAAGCAGAAAATCCGGTTGCGAAAGATAGCAAAATATCTTTTTCTTTCGATTTCGGAATGGAGACAAGTTTTAATCTTGCCGGACATGATGACGAATTAGCTTTCGATTCATTTTGTTTTGAAGTAACAGATTTGACTTTTGGTGCCGAAGTTGCGTTATTAGACAATCTTGCTTTTAGTTTTTATTTTGCTGCTCCTATGGTTTTAGAAACTACGGCAGAAAGTTTAAATCACGCAGTAACAGTAGCAGAGGTCACTCCGGAATTGGGTGTCGGATTGGCTTTTAATCCGATAGAGGATGTGACTTTAGAATTTGGATTAGGGCATAATTTAACATTTGCTCCGTCAAGTTTGGAAGTTTTTTCAGTTGATGCCGGGTTGTTGGTTTCTGCCGCAGTTTCTTATGAAAATTCGTTCTTTGCAATTAATATTACCGATACGTTGAATCCGAATTGGAGAATGACAAAGGTTGAAGATTATAAAAGCTTTATTGATAATGAGTTAGAAGTTGAATTAACTTTTGATTTCTTTAACTTTATAAAGGAAGATTTAAATACCGGGCTTTGGGTTTATAACGATTTAGTGACAGATCATTTCTTTGATGATAAGGATAATTATTCAAGCTGTTCAATTGAAAATGAATTATTTGCCGGATTGCATACTGCACCTGTAGAATGGTTTGAAGCAAAAGCTGCGTTTTACGGAGATTTTGTTGTAGAATCAGACAAAGACGGAAAAGTTGTTGACGGAAGTGACACTGCCGGTTTGGGAATGTTCTTTGAAGTTGCATTTTCATACAAAAATATCGGATTTGCAGTGTCTTACAATCCGGTATTTTATACTGTAAATGCGGAAACTCCGGAAGATACAAGTCATGAGATTTTGGCTGCGGTTACTGTTTCATTCTAAATATTCAAATGTTTTGAACGCCGGTTTCTTTGCAAATCGGCGTTTTTTTATGCAGGAATGGAATTAGGGTCTGTCGTCTATTCTATTGGGTAATACTCTTTTTCCGTAATATCTTCCCATACCTGATAAAAAGGATAATCCGCAGCACGTTTTACAAGCCCGGCTCGGACAGCGTTTTCCTCGATGTACACAAAAACTCTTACTAAATCCGTCAAATCTTCAATAATTCTGCTGAAAAATCTGTCTTTCCATGCACTTCCTTCTGAGTCGAAAGTTCTGTTTATCCATTGCGTAAAGCGTTGTTTAATATACTTCATGATTTCCGAAAGATTTTCGTCCTCGCCGGGCTGAATCTCCATGTGAAAATGCGTGTCGAGAATGCAGATATTCTTAATTTTCATTTTAAACTTTTCCGCTGCTGCGTGGATTAACGCCAGCAGATATTTTTTAATCCGTGAGTTCATCATAATCTGCACTAATCTGTGAAATTTGTTACTTACATGATAATACGCATTTTTCTTTAATTGTCGTGGTTTTCGCATTTTTATGCCTCCACAATGTTTTAATGCGTTTTAGGGTCAA
>JAGANG010000041.1 GCA_017624275.1 Spirochaetales bacterium
ATATGATATGAGTGGAAATGTTTCAGAATTTTGTTATGGAAAAATTGACTGGGAACTTACGAGTAAAATACAATATACAGGTGAATTAGAAATAAACCCTGTTCGTATTGATGAAACAGGAAATGGTAGACCGTCCTATGGTGGAAGTTGGAGAGGTGCAGCAGGTGGTGCTATTGTGCATTCTTTTCCTGATAATGTAGATTCTAGTTTTTCTGCTAGTATAGGCTTTCGTGTAGCTCGTTCGTTAAAGTAAAAATATTTACTAAGGAGAAAACTATGATTCAAAAAACTAATTTAATTTTTATTATTCCTTTTTTGTTCTTGTTTTCATGTTGCCTCGATTCGGAAAAAGACCTTCTTAAAGATTTTGTATTTGTGAAAGGAGCAACTATTGAAGGTGCAATTCAAGCAGAAGGATACATACAGAGCCCCGGATTTGTAGCGGGCGAAACTGTTACTATTGCTGATTTTTACATGTGCGAACACGAAGTAACTCAAAAAGAATTTGCACGATATTACGAAGGTTATGAGTATCGTATAAATGAAAATGAAAAAGGCATTGGACCAAATTATCCGGCTTATGATGTGAATTGGTTTGATACTTTAGTATATTGCAATAACAGAAGTATCGCTGAAGGCAGAACTCCTTGTTATACCATTAGCGGTTCAACAAATCCAAAGGATTGGGGGAAAATTCCAAAAAGTAGAACTTGGGAAAGTTGGGACGATTGGGTTAATGTAGAATGCGATTTTTCAGCAAATGGTTACAGACTTCCTACTCATAAAGAATGGGAATACGCAGCCAGAGGTGGTAACGGTCTTGAAGGTTATCAATTTCAATATGCAGGAAGCGACAATTTAGATGAAGTTGCTGTTTGGAATACAGATGTTGTATCAGAAATAAAAACGAAAAAACCAAACGGTTTAGGAATTTATGATTTAAACGGCAATATAGAAGAATGGACTTTTGACAGATATAAAGGAAAAGAAAATATCCTTTACGCAGGTGGATATTATTTTTATAAACAGCCTGACGCATTTGCTTTATCTAGGTCATATGCTGGTTGCATGGCAATAACACTAGCAGCACGAAATTCACAAATTGGTTTACGAGTAGTTTGTACTGCAGATTAATTTAGATGAATTGCCATTTGAATTGCCAAAGGCAATAAGTAGTAAGATGTGTGACGTTACATCACGAAACTGTCAAATATGGCTTTCGTGTCGTAAAGTTGGGTAAATCGAGAATGGCTTAAAATAAAAATCCCCTGACAAGCGAGTGGAGCTTTCAAGGGATTATAAAAAGTCTTTTTATATCAAATCAAGTTTTGTTTCGCTTACTATTTCGTACATTTCACGTGCCATTTGGCGTGATACGTTTTTTTCTAACAGTTGCAAAATTTTATACGTTGTTTCTTTTTCCAGCGTACGGATTGTAATCAAGTCGCCTTCTTTTACATTAGAAGCCGGTTTTGCCGGTTTACCGTTGAGCAAAACTCCGCCGTTTTCAATATTTTTTTCGCCGCCGCTTCTGGTTTTAAAAATCAATGCAATTTTTAAATATTTATCAAGTCGCATTTTGGTGTTTCCTTATTTCTTTTGCGTATTAAATTCGATAAACGTTACAAGTTCTTTAGGTAACGGCGGAGTTTCATCGTAATCCGCAGAGTTATTATCCGAAAAGATTCGCTTATCTTCCAACCAATAACGCAGAAAATACGTAAAACATTTTTCTTTACCGGTTTCATCATACACATAAAATGAATCGATTTGCGGGATTCTGCCTTTGGCGTCCTTTATCATTGTTCCGTTTTTTAATTCGATATCAAAAATATAAGGGATGTAATAAACTACCGAAAGATTTTCAGCAGTACGCTTACTCATTTTATAACCTTTTATATTGATAGACTTAACAAAATCAATAAGCTTAGCTTGATTTCCCTCGCTGTTTCCTTCCCATGTCAATTTATCAAGATAAAAACCGGTCATTCCTTCCGTAAAACCTCGATAAAAAAGCCCGTCTTGCTTCTTAAAGTCGATATTATATTGTTTCTTAGTAATATTAGTTTTTTCCGCACCCGGATCTTTCGGTGATTCCGGATTTACGATTTCAATTGCATGAGTGCAAACCACCGTAAAAAAAACTAAAAACGCCCAAATTTTTTTATTAATTCTAATATGACACATTCTCCCCTCCTAAAAGTCATATATTAAGCATTAATCTTGTATTCCTGTCCAGTTAATTAATTCTTTTGTTTGTTTAAACATATTTACATCAAAAAGAAAATCTTTTGGTTTATTGCAACATATCATCGGATGTGATGAAACAAGCTTTTTTATCGACAGATTTTGAGTTTGTTTTTCTGCAAAGCTTCCCCAGATAAACCAAAGAATGTTTGGGTTTTCTTTCGCAATAAAAGAAAGTAAGTTAGCGGTAAAAGGTTCCCATAATTTGATATGAGAGCCGGGATTTCCCACTTGGCAAGTATATGCTGTATTTAAAAACAAAACACCTTGTGCTTCTAATGCCGCAAATAATTCATTCGGCGGTAAGATTTTGAAATTCCCGCTTTTAATTTCCGACAAAATTTCGTTGAATTTTAAAATTTCATCGTTTTGTGCGGCGTATATTGCACGTACGATATTTTTTAATGATGTATTTCTGAAACTATCAAACCACGATTGAAGCGTTCCTACTTCAAAAGCTCTTCCTGTCGCCACGCCGGATTGAGGATACGGATCTTGCCCCAATATCAATATTTTTACCGCAGACAAATCTCTGGTCATAAAACGCAACTGTACATTTTCCGGCGGCGTAATTTCTATTCCCGACGACCGTTCTTTATCAAGTTGAGAATTGATACAATCTAAGATTTCTTTATTGTCATTCAGTAAATTCTCCCAACATTTCATCTCAATTCTCCGTTTTTGCTTCTTGTTTCAAATATTCCGTAAGCAAAATTGCTGCTACAACTTTGAACACATAATCTCTTGTTTCCGGCGGAATCAATTTTTTATCATACAAATAAAAAAATGATCGCTTTCTTTCCGGTTTGCCTTCATGCGTATTTGCTTCTTTTAATGCACTTCGCAAACGCCCGTCTCCGCAATTAAAAGATGCGGTTACAAGTAAAAATGCGTCATTCCCAAAAATAGCACACATATCGGTAAGATATTTTGCAGCCGCCTTTGCTGAAGCTCGAGCATCAGTTCTGTCGTCTCGATTTCTGTTTACTGTCAATCCGTATTCTTTTGCTGTTGCCGGTAAAAATTGCCACATTCCTCTGGCTCCGGATTTTTTATTATAGGCTTCAGTTTCATATCCGGATTCTACAAAAGGAATAAAAGAATAACTTAACGGCAAATGAACTTTTTTTAATTCTTCTTCTATGACTTTTATATACTCTTTGCGTTTTTCTATTCTGTCATAAAAAGTTTGTCCTTGCCTGTAGTGTTCCATATAGTAAATCGTTCTGGTAATCATATCTGTTGTGATATTTTCACGTTTTTCACCGAGTTTTATCAAATGTTCCGTAATAAAATCTTCGATGTAATACATTTTTTCTTTTTCCGGCAGCGAAAGCTGTTGATTTTGAGTAATTCCGGTAGATAAAGTCGTTCGCTCATTTCGAACTATTACATTACCGGCAGATGAAACGTTTTTCTCGTCTGTTTTAGGATTTTTTACGTATCCGATTACACTCGTAACAATCAGAAAGATTAAAAATATACCGGCAATAGACGGAATAAGTATGTACAAAAGTTTATCGTTATTTTCAGACTTAGGCAGTTTAAAATATTGGGAAAACGTTTGCGGTTTTTCACTTTCTTCCGGTTGAACACTGATATTTTCATTGTTTATAATAGTAGTTTTTATTTCCGATGTTTCACCGTTATCTTCAATCTTTACATTATAAGTAAAATCAGCACTTCCGAACATTATCACATCGTTATTGCGTAATATCGTCGTTCTGGTAAGTCGTTCAGAGTTTAAAAAAGTTCCGTTTGTTGATTGTAAATCACTTATTAACCATTGGTTTTCTTTTTTTGTCAATTTGCAATGATACTTACTGATATAGGAAGAGGCTAACACGATTTCATTAGAAGCCTCTCTTCCTATAGTTGTAGTATTATTATGAATTTCAATAGATTCTTGCGTATCATTTTTTATTAAAAATAATTTAATCATAAGATTTATTTTTTCCTGCAAGATTTTCTCGTGCAATCGAAAGCATCAGCTTAATTCGATTTTCCTGATTTACCTTTGTCGCTCCCGGGTCATAATCTACGGCAACAATATTTGCATCATTATATCTTTCTCTGATTTTATGAATCATTCCTTTGGCACAAATATGATTAGGAAGACACCCGAAAGGCTGCGTACAAACTACATTCGCATATCCTAATTCTATAAGTTCCAAAATTTCTGCCGTAAGTAACCAACCTTCTCCCATTTTATTTCCATAACCAATCATTCCTTTTACCAATGATTTGGTATGTTTGTACGATGACGGCGGAATAAATTGCGGATAATCTTTAAAGATATCAATCATCAAAGTTTCCATTTTGGTAAAAAATTGCATTAATATCGAAACTACAATTTTCTTCATACGACTTCCGCCGTAAAGCCGAATATCTTCCAATCTGTTGTCTATTTTAAAAAGCATAAATCCCATCAATCCGGGAACCATAACTTCACAATCCTGTGACGCAAGAAATGCTTCCAATTCATTATTTCCCAGGCCGGAATATTTTACAAAAATTTCTCCGACAATTCCTACCTTTACTTTAGGAACTACATGGCGTGGAACATTACTGAAAGATTTTATTATTGCATGGAGATTTTTTTCCATTTCTTTGGTAGTCAAACCTCTGTCATTACTTACCTCTTCGGCAAGTTTTGCTACCCATTCGTCGGTAAGCTTTTGGGTTTCGCCGGGATTATCCTCATACGCTTTCACTTGATTATTCAATGTCATAAGGACATCACCATACGCCAATGCGGCAATCGCACGGCGTAAAATAGGAATTGTCAATTTGAATCCGGCGTTTTTTTCCAAACCTCCGAAGTTAAGCGATATAACCGGCACAAAACCAAATCCGGCTTTGTCCAATGCCTTACGCAACAAATGAATATAATTTGACGCACGACATCCGCCGCCGGTTTGGGTAATAATAAGTGCAACTTTAGTTACATCATATTTTCCGCTTTTTAATGCATCTATAAATTGACCTATAACCAACAATGCAGGATAACAAGTATCGTTGTGAACATATTTTAATCCTTCCTGTACTACTGCCGAACCGGAATTAGTCAACAATTCCATATTGTAACCGGCGTGGTTAAAAACATTTTTTATCAGCGTAAAATGTATCGGAAGCATCATAGGAATCAAGATTGTGAAATCTTTCATGTCTTTTGTAAACAGAACTCTTCCCTGACTGTCTCTTTCTCTGTTGTTTAATTCTTCATTTACACATTCCATGGCTTAATTCTCCTTGTGACCTATAGCAGCAAAAAGGCTTCGCAGTCTGATTTTTACAGCTCCTAAATTTGTAATTTCATCAATTTTCAGTTGTGTATAAATCTTTCCGTTCTTTTCAAGAATGCTTCGAACTTCATCTGTTGTAATAGCATCGACACCGCAACCAAACGAAACTAATTGAATAAAATTCATATCTGCCACATCACCTATATATTTTGCAGCGGCGTACAATCGTGAATGATAAGTCCATTGATTCAACACTGCTGTAGGAAAACGTTCTACTTTATCACTTATTACATCTTCCGATATTACAGCTACATTACAAGCTGCCAATAATCTGTTAATTCCGTGATTTATTTCCGGATCTATATGATATGGGCGACCTGCTAAAATTATTATAGGCATTTTTTTGCTGCGAGCTTCATTTATCATTTCCCAGCCTTTTGCTCTGACTTGTGCTAAATATTTTTCATGAGCTTTATATGCAACCTCTGTTGCATTCTGAACTTCTTTCAATGTAATGTCAGTAGCCCAATCTTTCAATATTGAAAAAATCTTTTTAGGGAAATCTTTTTTTCGATGAATACCCAAATAATCATAATTAAAATTTATTTGCTTAATTTCCGGCATGTTTGCATTAATAACTTCCGGATAATACGCAACTACGGGACAATTATAATGATTATCTCCTAAGTTCTCGTTTAAATTATAAGTCAAGCACGGATAAAAAATTCGCTCTATTCCGCTGTCTACCAATGCCTTTATATGACCATGTAACAATTTAGCCGGGAAACAAACTGTATCCGACGGGATTGTATGTTGACCGTCAAGGAATAAATTTCTGTTTGATAACGGAGATGTTACAAGCTCAAATCCTAAGGAAGTAAAGAACCCATGCCAAAAAGGAAGCAATTCATAAAAGTTTAATCCCATAGGAATACCAATTTTTCCACGTTTACCGGAATTATTTTCAGAATTGCAATAACTTTGCAACAACTCGAGTTTGTATTGATACATGTCTAAATTGTTAATAGAATCTCGTTTTGTTACAGGACGTTCACATCTGTTACCACCGATAAATTTTCGGTCATCTCCGAATGTGTTTACCGTAAGCTGGCAGTGATTATTACACAATCCGCAACTTATCGCTTTTACTTCATGTTTGAAAGTTTTTAATTGCTCTGCCGTCAATGTTGTAGTTTCATTTTTCACATGTTCTGCCGCATAAATCGCAGCTCCGTAAGCTCCCATTAATCCGGACAATGACGGACGAACAACATTTACACCAAGTTCCTGTTCAAACGCTCTCAATACGGCATCATTTAAGAATGTACCGCCTTGTACTACAATTTTTGTTCCGAGTTCTTTTGCCGAACCTACACGGATTACTTTATAAAGTGCGTTTTTTACTACACTGATTGATAATCCGGCAGAAATGTTTTCAATAGAAGCACCGTCTTTTTGTGCCTGTTTTACCGAAGAATTCATAAAAACGGTACAACGAGACCCTAAATCTACCGGATGATCTGCTTTTAATCCGAATTTTGCAAAATCTGCAATCGAATAACCTAATGCACTTGCAAATGTCTGTAAAAATGAACCACATCCGGACGAACAAGCTTCATTAAGGAAAATATTATCAATTGTTCCGTTAGCAATTTTAAAACATTTAATATCTTGACCGCCGATATCAATTATAAATTCAACATCAGGTAAAAATGCTTTTGCTGCCGTAAAATGTGCAACAGTCTCGACAATGTTTTCATCTGTTCGAAATGCATTTTTGATAATCTCTTCTCCGTAACCGGTAACTGCTGTTCCGGCTAAATGCAAATCAGGATAATTTTTATATAAATCTTCCAAGAATTTTTGTACATACGGAATCGGATTTCCGCTGTTTGATTGATAACTTGTAAGTAAAACTTCTTGTGTTTTATTTATTACAGTCATTTTTATAGTTGTAGATCCTGCATCTATTCCCAAAAATACATCGCCTTTATACGCCATCGGATCACAACAAGGAACTTTATCTTTTTCATGTCTGGCTACAAATTCTTTATATTCATCTTCATTTTCAAATAATGCCGGCAATGTCGTTGATGACACAAAATTGCCTTTATAATCTTCAAGTCGCTCTAAAACATCAGTAAGTTTTATAGATGTTGCAGCCTGCATTGCACTTCCCAAAGCCACAAAATAAAGCGAATTTTCCGGACAAATTCCAGTTTTTCCCAATGCAGCATCAAAAGCTTTTCGTAATTCCGAAATAAAAGTAAGTGGTCCGCCGAGATATAAAATATTTCCTTCTATCGGACGTCCTTGTGCCAAGCCCGCAATGGTCTGATTTACAACGGCTGAAAATATACTTGCTGAAATATCACTTTTTAACGCACCTTGATTCAACAATGGTTGAATATCTGACTTTGCAAAAACGCCGCATCGAGAAGCTATTGTATAAACTTTTCGAGCCTGTTGTGCTTCTTCATTCATTTGTGCTACGGAAAGATTCAACAATGTCGCCATTTGATCAATAAAAGCTCCGGTTCCTCCGGCACAAGATCCATTCATACGGACTTCAAGATTTCCTGTTAAAAAAAGAATTTTTGCGTCTTCGCCGCCAAGTTCTATAATTGTATCTGTTCCCGGAGCAAAATATTCAGCTGCTACTTTTGTTGCATAAACTTCTTGTATAAAAGGCAGATTTAAACTGTCCGCTATTCCCATTCCGGCAGATCCGGAAATTGCTATTTCCATTTCGGTATCAGGAAATTTATTTGCTAAATCATTAAAAAGTATTTTTGCCTGTTCTATTATTCGTGAGTAATGTCGGTCATAAGATTGATGAATGATTTTATTTTTATCATCTAAAATTGTACATTTTATAGTTGTAGATCCGATATCAAGTCCAAGTTTCATAAAAAGCCTCTTTCTCAATTTCTTTTAAAAAATAAATATTCAGACAATAAACCAATTTGTTTCAATTTCTTATCTTTTACGCTTTTATTGCAAAAGAACTAATCAATATAAGTTAAGAGAATATTTATTTTTTTTAAAGGCTTGTTTTATAACTCTTTAATAAAAAAAAGTGAATCACATATTAAGGAAAAAACTCGATTTTTATCCGAGATTTACCTTCTAATATCCTAGGAAAGCATTAAATTTTATCATTATAAATCTGATAATGATTCACAATTTGCATTGTTTCGTCAAAGAATCCACAACTTTTAAACTCCGGACAACCATGTCGATAAACGCAGTTCGGCACCAAACATTCACCGATTACTTTGTAGTAACCACCTTTGCGAATCAACTCTTTTTTGATTTCCAACATGTAACCATAAGTCACTTTATCGACTTTACCGACACATAGTCTTTTACGTGCCATATCAATTAACGCCTGTATGTTGATATCCATCATGTGAGTACATGTATCATTTACGCTTCGTTCTTG
>JAGANG010000042.1 GCA_017624275.1 Spirochaetales bacterium
CTGTTGATAATCACCGTAGGAAGTTCTACATCAACATATAAAAATAAATGTTCTACTACGGTATTTCCGGCAGCATCATAACAAGTAAAAGTAAAAGTTACCTTTAGACCACTTCGCCAAAGGTTCAAAACACTGTCAAGTTTATCCGCATCAAACGTTATTTCCCATGAACCGTCACGAACAGCTCGCAGATTTATTTCTTCCGTAACTACAGATGTTACACCGTTTATACTTGCTTCGCCTCTGATTTTTGTTACGCCTACATTATCCGAACACTTTCCTGTGATTGTAATATTCGATTTATTTGTATAAATACCGTTTTCAGGAGAAGTTATACTTATTTTTGGGGATTCACTGTCCAATGCCTGACCGACACCAAGCAACATATTTACGCTTTGGTCACAGCTGAACATCAGAATAGATATAAAAATAAAAAAGCTAAGCAGTCTTTTCATAATTTTCCCTCATCTAAAAAAATGTTTTACTGAAAAAAAACATTCATCTAATTTTTTTCGTCATCTATATTTATTAAATAAAACCGATTCACAAAAAATAAGGGATTTAAAGCTTTACCATAAGCTTTTCTATGCTTAAATTTAAGCATTTACTCTGCCAAAAATACGTTATTCCGTTTTCATATAAGGGTCTGTCGTCTATTCCATTGGGTAATACTCTTTTTCCGTAATATCTTCCCATACCTGGTAAAAAGGATAATCCGCAGCACATTTTGCAAGCCCGGCTCGGACAGCGTTTTCCTCGATGTACACAAAAACTCTTACTAAATCCGTCAAATCTTCAATAATTCTGCTGAAAAATCTGTCTTTCCACGCACTTCCCTCCGAGTCGAAAGTTCTGTTTATCCATTGCGTAAAGCGTTGCTTGATGTACTTCATGATTTCCGACAGATTTTCGTCCTCGCCGGGCTGAATCTCCATGTGAAAATGTGTGTCGAGAATGCAGATATTTTTGATTTTCATTTTAAATTTTTCCGCTGCTGCGTGGATTAACGCCAACAGGTATTTTTTAATCCGTGAGTTCATCATAATCTGGACAAGTCTGTGGAATTTATTGCTTACATGGTAGTACGCATTTTTCTTTAATTGCCGTGGTTTTCGCATTTTTATGCCTCCACAATGTTTTAATGCGTTTTAGGCACAATTCTATTGCACGATTGGTTATTTTTTTACAAATTTTCACAATTTATTTAATTTTAGAGGTATGTTGACCTGCAAAAGCTGAAATTGCATAGATGCCAGACGTCTATACGAAAACGGAATATACGTCTGTCACCATATACACCTAGATAAACCGAAACAGCATGGACGACAGACCTCAATTCCAATATAGAATTAGGGTCTGCCACCTATTCAAAACAAAAAAAGACTGCCTATTAGACAGTCTAATTTAATTAAAACAAATACTAGTATTTAATCACGGAATAAATATTGGAAATATCTTTAATTTTTTCCCTTCCATTCAAATCTGTAAGTTCTATCAAAAAAACTACACCGACTACACTTCCTCCAAGTTTTTCTACAAGCTTGACAGCTGCTTCCGTTGTACCGCCTGTAGCCAAAAGGTCATCTATTATCACAACTTTCTGTCCGGGTTTAACGGCTGTTTTGTGCATTTCGATTACACTTTTGTCGCCATATTCCAAATTGTATTCAACCGCAACTGTTTCACAAGGCAATTTTCCTTTTTTTCTTATAGGAGCAAAAGATTTTCCCAAATTATAGGCAATTGGCATTCCGAATATAAATCCGCGGGATTCTGGTCCTGCAACAACATCAAAATCAATACTTTCAATCTGTTTTTGCATTGAATCGATTGCCATTTTCAAACTTTCATTATTTTCCAAAATACTCGTAATATCTCTGAAGATAATTCCCTCTTCCGGAAAGTCTTTAATACTTCGAATGTAATCCTTCAATTCATTCATTCGTCACTTCCTTCAGGGCTGAAACCTAGTTCGTAAATTTCATCAAATGCACGTTGAAATTGAGTTTCGTCCGCAATTTCTACAGTTTTTGCCTGCAAATCAATATTTGCTTTAATGTTAATTCCGTCCAAAGAATTTGTTATTCTCGCTACACATTTTTCACAATGCATATCAGGTACAATAATTTTTTTTCCCATATAAAAATCTCCTTATCTTAATATTTTTTTATGTTTCAATCGCAAAGCGTTTGTTACTACACAAACAGAACTCATCGACATGGCTAAACCGGCAATCATAGGATTTAGCAACGGTCCGCCGAATGCATATAGTATACCCGCAGCTATCGGGATACATATCACATTATAACAAAAAGCCCAAAATAGATTTTGTTTAATAGTTTGCATTGTTATACGACTCAAATTTATAGCTGCTCCCACATCCATCGGGTCATTTTTCATCAAAACTATATCAGCAGAATCTATGGCTATATCACTTCCGTTACTTACGGCACATCCGATATCTGCTTCGGTAAGAGCCGGAGCGTCATTTATTCCGTCACCAACCATTATGGTAACACCGTATTTTTTTCGCAATTGTGAAACTATTTGTGCTTTTTCTTCCGGCATAACTTCTGCAAAGAAATCATCAGCCTTCAATTTATCGGCAATATATCCTGCACATATTTTATTATCTCCGGAAAGAAGTACCGTTTTTATTCCCATCTCGGATAACTTTTTAAATGCATTTACAGACGTATCTTTCAATCTATCTGCTACTGCAATAATACCCAATATTTTTTTATTCTTACCTATAAATATTACCGTCTTCCCTTCTGACTGCATTTTATTTGCCTGTGACAAATATACATCTACATCTATGCCGTTACATGCTAAAAAATCGCTTTTCCCGACTATAATTTGTTCACCGTTAAAATTACAAATTACTCCGAAACCGCTGTAGTTTTGTACATTATCCGGAAAATCAATTTTTATTCCCTTATCTGCCGCATATTGCAAAATACTTGACGAAATAGGATGTTCTACGGCGGCTTCGGCAGTTGCGGCACATTTGATAATTTCCTCATGATTGTCAGTTATTACATCTGTGACAACAGGTTTTCCGACGGTAACCGTTCCGGTTTTATCAAATATTGCAACTTGAACTTTATTTGTTATTTCCAAAGCTTCACCATTTTTTATCAAAATTCCGTTGGCGGCTCCCAATCCGGTTCCCACCATTACAGCTGTGGGAGTTGCCAAGCCCAAAGCACACGGACAGGCTATTACCAATACACTTGTAAATATTTTCACGGCAAAAGAAAAATCTTTTGTACAAAATAGCCAAATCAATGCAGCGACAATTGCAATTGCTATAACCGACGGAACAAAAACACCGGCTACCCTGTCGGCAATTTTTGCGATAGGAGCTTTTTTTGCCTGTGCATTTTCAACAAATGCGATAATTTTCGCCAATGTTGTATCACTGCCGATTTTACTTATTTTTATATAAAGCATACCGTTAAGATTCAAACTGCCTCCGGTAACATTCGAGCCGTCTTTTTTTTCTATCGGCAAACTTTCCCCTGTAAGCATTGATTCATCTACATTGCTGCATTCTTTTACCACAATCCCGTCAAGCGGTATTTTTTCACCCGGTTTTACAAGCAAAACATCATTTACATTAACATTTTTTGTAGGAATATCAGTCACTTCATCGCCATTGCATAAATGAGAAACATCCGGAGTTAATGCCATAAGTTTTTTTATTGCATCAGTAGTTTTTTCTTTACTGCGGGATTCGAAATATTTTCCCAACATTATAAGAGTAATTACAACAGCGACAGATTCAAAATAAAGATTATGAACTGCATCAGAGTTATTTTTTATTGCAAAAGTCATTGCCGAACTGTACAAAAATGAAGCCGTCGCTCCTATGGCTACAAGAGTATCCATATTTGGATTTCCTCTGAATAATGTAGAAAAGCCGTTAGTAAAAAACTTACGCCCGATGAACATCACCGGCACACACAAAACTATTTGAGTTAATGCAAAACCTAAAGGATTAGATTTCATATCGGCAAAAGGCAAAACCGGAAGATTACCGAAAAACATCTGTCCCATAGAAATATAAAGTAAAATTATACTGAACAAACCGGCAAAAAATAAATTATAAGGCTTAGTATTTTTCTCAGGAGCTTTTGGTTTTTCACGTTCTATTCCGAAACCGGCCTTTTCTATTACTCGCACAAAATCTTCATAACCAACTTTTTGCACGTCATAAGTTACGCTCATTTTTTCTGTTATAAGATTTACTTCACAATTTTCTACTCCGTTCAATCGCAAAACTACTCGTTGGACTGCAGCGGAACATGCGGCACAATGCATTCCTGTTATTATGTAATTTTCAGTTTTCATTTTATATCCTTTATCAGTTAGCAAGAACTAACCTTTTTTTAAGAAATATTCAATGTAAATCTAGTTTTTTCTTCTTTAATAATTCCGGTAAATTGCAGAATTGACAAAACATATATCTTTTTATATTCAAAAAGAAAGGACGTGCTGATGGATAATAATATTTCGGCTATCACATTAATTTGCAATCGCAAGAAGATTTCTATTAAACTTTATTCTATTGCCCAAATTTGTGTTCAAAACAAAAACACGACAATCTACTTAAAAAACGGCACACTTTTATCCACATATACGCCTATTTCCGCAATTGAAAAAATGTTACCGAAAGAGCAATTTTTCAGAATAAGAAAAAATTGTATCATCGCCTTTCACGCTGTTGAAAAAATCGGGAAAAATAATTTTCGCCTGCTGGACGGAGAGCAATTAAAAATCAGCAGAAACAGCAAACAGGAATTTGTCGTTGCTTATGAAAAATTCTTGCAAGAAAATAAAGATTTATTTGTTTTAATGGAAAAAGTACCTGACAATCAAGATGAAATAGAAAGTCGTTGTTCCGTTTTTGATTTATATCCGGATCCTGTAGCATTGTTGAAAATAAATAAGTACAATTCCGATGTGAATCTTGTTTATACAAACATGGCAATGGAAAAAATCGAAGTTAAAAATCATGAAGAAATGACTTACGGAAAAACGAATATTCTGCCTATGGAAACGCAATGGCTTGAATATTATCGGGAAGTTGCTTTTCACGGACAACGTGAAGAAGCTTTGAAGTTTTTTCCTGAAACCGGTAAAACCATGAAAATTACCTGCTACAGTCCGTTTTACGGATATTGTGTCGTAATTATAACAAATGCCGATAACATTCCGGTCGTAGGTAATTATGCCGTTACGGATTATGATGATTCTGCAAAACTTTCTCACGGGCAATTACTTTTTTCATATTACGAAAAAATCCTTTATATTTTGACGTCACTTTACGAGCAAGTCGTATTTGTCAATCTGAATAAAAATCATTATTCAATTATCACTGATTGCTTTTCATATTCGCAAGACAGCGTAGACACTTCCGGGACATTTGACGATTTATTTTTAAAATATCGAACTATTGTCCATCCTGATTTCAGAAAAGATTTTTCCGAAGTTTTTGTTCGTTTGCCGCTAATGAGTTATTTTCAATCGGGAGCAAAAGAAATTTTACGCCAATACCAAGAACGCCGCAGTGACGGAAGTTATCACTGGGTTTCGTGTCATGTTTTGCGTCTTGTAAATCCTTTTAATGAAGATATCGTCGCTGTGGTATTAAAGAAAACTTACGAGAAAGAACAGCGAATTATAGAAAATAACGTGCAGAAAGAAGAAATCATCAAGACTATGGAAATAAATTTTGCGGCAATTTATTATATGGATTTTAAACAACGCAAAATTACGGTTTTAAAAGAAATTAACAATGAAAAAAAATTTTTTGCCAGAATATTGAAAAAGAAATTTTTTACCGGGTTGGCTTTGTATATTCAAAAAACCGTTCATCCTGATGACAGAAAAAATGTATTGGAAAAACTGGATTTTTTCCCTATAAACGAAGCTTTGAGAAATGAAAAATTTGTTACTTTAAACTTTAGAATGAAAATGTCCGGTGACAAATATGAGAATGTAGAATTAACAATACATGCCGCTAAGATTTCAATTAACAAAAGAGTCGATGAAGTTGTTGTGATAATTCGGCTGATAGATAAGGAGAAATAATGTCGCTCAATTGTGAAGAAATAAATCAAATCATTAAAAATATTCCTGACGGAATGATGATTCGCAAAATTACCGAAGAAGAATATGGATGTTTTTATCTGCATTGTATGGCACCGGACGAAAGTTCCGTAATCGTACAAATCAATTTGCATGACGGCGAAAGCGGAATTTTTGTTGTACCGAGTAAAGTTGCCGTAGCACAAAAACAGCGTCGTTTTTCATCACTTTTATCAAACAGATTGTCCGGCGGCAGAATAGAATCGATAACGCAGCCAAATAATAACAGAATAATTTTGCTCAATATAAAAACTATCAGTCAACGGTTTTATCTTATTGCCAGACTTTGGGGAACTGCGTCAAATTTGATTTTAACCGATTCCGATTTTACAATAGAAGATTTGGCAAGACGTTATCCTAAACGTGAAGAATGGGTCGGCGATAAATTTATTATGCCGGAAAGTTGTAATAATCAAAAAGTTTTTTCTGTAAGAGAATCGGTTCAAAATAATATCAACGATGAGCTTTTTTACCATTATACAAATCAACGAAATAATCGAGAGTTTTCACTTTTGCAAAAACGCCTTATTGAAAAATTAACAAAGCAACTTTGCGAATTACAAGCTTCCGTGCAACATCTTCAAAGTGAATTAAACAGTGATAAAGCAGAAAATCTGCGTCACTTGGGAGAATTGATTACGGCAAATATTTATCGATTGAAAAAAGGCGATTCCAAAGCAGAAGTAGAGGATTATGAAACCGGCGAAATGGTTGTTATTCCGTTGGATGAAAAATTGTCGCCGCAAGAAAACGGCAAGCGATATTTTGATAAATACAAAAAACTTCAGTCGGCACTTACCTATCAACAAGAAAAACTTGATGAAAATATGGCAAACCTTGATGATACGGAAAGTCTTTTGTCCCATTTAAAAGAAGCCGGGAATTTGGAACAATTGTATGAACTTGCCGCCCTTGCCGGAGAGGATTTTAACGATAAAAAAAATAATTCATCCAATCATGCCGGACGTAAGTTTTTATTAAGCGGCGATTTTACCGCATACGTATCTCGTTCTTCTCGTGATGCGGACGTAATGTTGAAAACTGTAGCACGAGGTAACGACTATTGGTTTCATATCAGAGACAACGCCGGAAGTCATGTCGTAATAAAAAACAAGGGGAATGTAGAATTACCCGATAAAACTCGACTGGAAGCCGCAATGTTGGCACTTCATTTCAGTAAATCTCGTAATGAAACCGAGGGCGACATTTATTTTACCAGAGTAAAATACCTTCACAAACCAAATACAAAAACTCCGGGGCTGGTATTTCCTACACAGGAAAAAAATATAAAAATAAAAAAAGAGGCTGATGTGATCCAACGATTACTAAACGGACTTGAAAAATAAAAATAGTTATCCTATTTTAGAATCGGGGTCTGTCGTCTATTACAAAACGGGTTATTGCTATTATAAAATATGCAATAATCAAAACAAAAATTATCATAATAATTTTAGAATATATTCTATAAATATTATGATTTTTATTGATTATAATCGAAAATTATTATAATTTTCGTGTTATATGAGAAATATCAGCAGAGATTTAAAATTAATTTTAGATTCAAAAATCGGGAAAGGCAAAGTTCTTTTATTGATTGGACCTAGGCAAGTAGGAAAAACTACTTTATTTAAACAAATGATAAAATCGCTTGCTCCTGAAAAAAAAGTTCAATTTTGGAATTGTGACGAAAGCGATGTAAGACAATTTCTTTCCGACGGAAATCTTGCCAAACTCAAATCGTTTATAGGGAATTCAGATTTTATAATAATAGATGAAGCACAACGAGTTAAGGATATCGGTTTAACTATTAAATTGATTCATGATAATTTTACGAATGTACAACTTGCAGTTACCGGGTCTTCATCTTTAGATTTATCCAACACCATTAACGAGCCATTAACCGGACGAAAGTTTGAATACAATCTATTCCCCTTTTCTACAAACGAACTTGTTCTAAATTCTACAATGCTTGAAGAAGCGAAACAACTTCAAAACAGGCTTATATACGGTTTTTATCCTGATGTTGTTAATAATCCCGGCGAGGAAAAAGAAATTCTTACCAATATCGTAAACAGTTATTTGTATAAAGATATTTTTGAATTTAAAGAAATCAGAAAATCATTTGTAATAGAAAAACTTGTTCAAGCTTTAGCATTACAAGTCGGAAGTGAAGTTTCTTTTAACGAACTCGGTAATTTACTCGGAATTGACACAATGACAGTTCAACGTTATGTAGATTTACTGGAAAAAGCTTACGTTATTTTTCATCTTCGTTCATACAGTAAAAATGTCCGCAATGAGTTGAAAAAAAGTATAAAAATATATTTTTACGACAACGGCGTCCGCAATGCTGTCATTTCAAATTTTTCTCCGCCGGATTTAAGAAGTGATATCGGTAATTTGTGGGAAAATTTCTTAATCAGTGAACGAATAAAAAATAATGCCTATCACAATATAAATGCAAAATATTATTTCTGGCGAACTACTCAAAAGCAAGAAATTGATTTTATAGAAGAAACGGACGGAAGATTTTTTGCATACGAGTTTAAATATAATCCCAAAAAAACTCACGCAAAATGTCCGCTGACTTTTTCCAACAATTACCCGGAAATTCCGTTCAGTGTAATTACCAAAGAAAATTATCTGGATTTTATTACCGAATAACTTTTTTTTATCACTTATAAGCAAGCAAACGAGAAAAACAGAAGATAATTTAATAATAAACAATCAACCGGCAAACACTTTTATCTATAAACGCCAAGTTTACGTTGACAAAAAAAAAAAAAAAAATTACAACCTTTTAAAGTTTTACAAGAAAAGGAGGTCATTTTTATGACTAAAAGAATTTTAAGTGTTTTGGCAATGATGAGCATTGCTGCTATGATGATGTTGAGTAGCTGTACTGCAGCCGGTGTAGAATGCGGATTAATAGGTAAATGGGAAGTTGAAGATGATGGTGTTAAAGTTACTATTGAAATTACATCTGATGATAAATTAATTATGAGTTTAGGTTCCGGCGGTGCCCAATGTGAAATAACAGAAGTTGATGACCACGAAATAACTTTTGAAGTTTCTGCTTCGGCAACATCAAAACAAGTATTTGTTCTAGAATACAAAAATTTAACTTGTGATACTGTTGATTTTAGTTTGGATGGAAGCGGATTTGATACATTCAAAAAAGTTTACTAAGATTTTTTTGCAAGGTAAAGAGGCTGTCTTTTTACGGACAGCCTTTTTTTGTTATTGTTTACTATCCTATTTTAGAATCGGGGTCTGTCGTCTATTACAAAACCGCTTTTAGTCGCCTATAATTTTTTGTGCATAAAACACGGCAAAAAATCCCACAACAAAACTTAAAAATACATAAATTGCAGCGATTCCGGTATGTCCGCTTTTTATTAAATCTTCTGTTTCTAAGGCAAAAGTAGAAAATGTAGTAAATCCGCCGCAAAGCCCGGTTTTCAAAAATAAAACAAGTTTTGGATTAAGTGTCGAGTTTTTTGATACAAAAGCAACCACACATCCGATTAAAAAGCAGCCTATTATATTCACCGCAAAAGTTTTTATCGGGAACAAAAAGCTTTCTTTTATCGGTATCAAACTTATTAAATATCGCAAAATCGAACCGATTGCTCCGCCGATTCCTACTACTACGCAATTTATCATTACTCACCTTTACTATTGTACAAATTCAACCAATGTTGATAATGTATTGTCATCACCGTAGATACATACGATGTGTTTTCCGTCATTTTCCGAATATTTTGCAATCACTTTTTCGCCGGATGTTACAGCATTTTTATAAGTTATTCGCAAATGTTTAAAATGGGAATTCTTGTAAATATTTTCAGGCAACGCTTCCATTGCAAAATCAAGATAAGAAATATTATGCACGTGGTCATTAAAATCGATATCACATCTTCTGAGTGTAATTTCTTTTGTAATAGAAAATTCTTGCGGAATATTAATTTTAGAAAGTTTGATATCATCGAAAACTTTTTTTGATTCCGGCTCGTATTTATTTACTAAATCGGCCTCTACCCTACAAATTTTTCCTGTATTCAAATCAAATAAAACCCATTGAGTAGTTCCTTTTACACAAAGTTGTCCGTCTGCATACAGTAAAAAATCTCGCATTAAGCAAAACGGAGATTTTCCGTCTTCACCCCAAGTTTGTGTCTTTATATCGTTTCCGTAAACAGGATAAGAAATGATTTCTAATTTCCAATCAGTCAAAACCCAAGCTTTGCCGTTGTTGCTGCCGGTCAGTACATTGTCGCCTACACTGTCCGAATGACAATTACCGGCGTTTTCTAATATTTTTAATATGGCTGACAATTTTAATGTTCCGTCTTTGTTATAATCTTCTATAACCGGGATATAAGAGGCTTCTACTATCATTTAATTCTCCGTATTTTTTTACTCGCTGTTTATAATTTATTTAGATTGCTTTCAATAGTTTTTAGGAAAAAAATCAAAAGTAAATTCGATGATAAAAAAACAGCGTTAATATTACGCTGTTTTTTGAACCTATTAAAAGTTTATATCTCTGATATGCTCTTTTATTTTTTCCGTAGAATTTCTTAAATGTTCTATTGAATCGGTAACGCATACAGTCTTATCTTTCATTACTTGCAATGCATTCAACAACAATTGACCGCCTTCATTTTGTTCTGAAATAGCATTTCTTACTATATCTTCCTGTCTGTTTACTTCCCCGGATAATAAAACAATGTTTTCTATTTCTTTTTGAACACTGACAGTTTTTGTGAAAATAGAATTAATTAATTGATTAACATTCTTCAACATATCAGAAATCATTTTAGCTTCAGTTCCAGAACTTTCTGCAAGTTTACGAATTTCATCTGCTACAACCGAAAAACCTTTGCCAGATTCTCCTGCGCGTGCAGCTTCAATGGCAGCATTCATTGAAAGTAAATTTGTTTGATTTGCAATTTGTTGAATTATCATACTCATTTCATTTAATGAGTTAGATTTTTGTTCAATCTCTTCAACTAATTTTGTTACTTCATCGATTCCGTTTTGTCCAACTTTAGTGGCATCTTTCAATGAAATTATCGTGTCGGTATTTCCTCCCAAAATACTGTTAATTGATTGAATATTAGCAATCATTTCTTCAATTGCCGCAGATGATGTATTCACGCTTTCTACCATTTCATTTGATGCGTGTTCTATCTCATCTATACCATCATCACTTACATTCATTTCCAGTAAAGCTCTGTCACTTACTTGTTTTACAATATCATAAAGTTTTTTTGTTTCCTCTTTTTGTATTTTTGATAATAGATTTGACTTGTACAAATGACAATTTTCTGATTTATTTAATCCGTTAAAAATGGCAACAGCCATTTGACGACATGTATCATAACCACAGGCTTTACAATCAATAAAATCTTCCTTATTATATTTTCCCATTTTGGAATATATTTCTTTTAATTGTGCATCTGTTGGATCTTTAACTTCAGCTTTGAATAAATCATTATGATTTTTATAAGTTCGTCCGTATAAATTAGGTTTCCAATAACGATTGATTGTTTTTTCAAGCTTTTTTAAAGAAAAAAAATCATTTTTTTTGGTTTTCCAAATATTTTTTTGTCTTTCTTTTCGCTGTTCAATATAACTTTCAATTTCATCGAGAGTCATCCCTTTTACATCTGTTCCTGCTCCGACATTACATCCTTCTTTACAATTGAGGCAATCTATAATTTTATAAAGAGGCTTTCCACCGTTTCCCATTGAAACTGATAGCTGTTTAAAATATTCATAAACTTCCGGTTGTCCTTCAATCTTACGAATCTGTGAAGAAATCCCAGGGACAAAACGTTCTGCCGTTTGCATTAATCCGCCAGGCGTAGAATACATTACTGCACGTTCGGCCTCTGGATTGTCGTAATCGACTTTAGGATATCGAGAAAGATTAATATTTTGAGACTTAAAATATTCTGAAATTGACTTCATTGTTACATTATAATCACCCAGTCCGATTTCATCATATTCTCGGCGTTTTGCATAACATGGTGAAATAACGGCAATCTTACAATTATCATATTGGCGATAATACTCTCTTATCATTTTCATTGTATGTGCCATAGGACTATCAGCCGGAACTAAATATTTTAAAAGATCAGGCTTGTAAATTTCACAATATGAAACTAAAGCCGGACATGGTTGTGCTATAAGCAAATCAGGATTCTTGTTCTTAATGTATTCAACATAAGATTTAGTTGTTAATTCTGCTCCGAAACTTACGTCAAAAACAGCTTTTACTCCTAAAGATTTCAACCACCCATTAAATTCTTTATTTTTACCTTTAAATGTCGCAGCTATAGCCGGTGCTACAATTGCAATAATTTTTGTCCCTGATGAAATATCTTTTATAAAATTATCAAAATCATCAATTCCTTTTCTGGCTTCATAATTACAAGCCTCTATACAATGTCCGCAACCGATACAAAGATTATGATTTACTGCTACATAGTCATCTGAACCGTTGTTACAAAATTTTACGGGACATACAGCAATACACCGATGACAATTTACACATTTTTTCTTATCTACAAAAATTATTGGATGTAAATTATTTTGTGAATACATAAAATGATCCTCATATTAAAAACACATATTTTGGTATATACCTATACATTTTTTGATATTAAAAATCACTACTTTTTTATATATTTCATTATTTAAGTTTTTTTTTTCACATTATATTATGTTTAGTAACATATATAGACAGAATATTTTAATCATTAACAACCATAGCATTGACCTTTTATGCTTTCATATGATAATATCCGACCAATATTTTTAAACAATTCAATTTGGAGGATTAAAAAATTGAAAAAGACAGTAAAAGACATCATGGATATGATAAAAGACCATGATATTAAAATGGTAGATTTTAAAATGGTAGATATTAACGGACAATTCAGACACGTTACTATTCCTGCCGGTAATTTCTCTGAAGATACTATGATCAGCGGTATTGGTTTTGATGCATCAAATTACGGTTATGCCGTTGTTGAAAAAAGTGATATGGTTTTTGTTCCGGATCCGGATACAGCTTGTATTGACCCGTTCTGTGAAATTCCGACTCTTTCTATGACCGGAAATGCAATGATTATCGACAAAGAAAACCGCCCGCTTGCTCAATACCCGCGAAATATTGTTTTAGCTGCTGAAAAATACATGAAAGATTCCGGTATTGCTGACGAAATGTTGATTTTACCTGAATTTGAATTTTACCTATTTGATGAAGTTGGTTGGGAAGTTAGTCCTAATTCTATTGCTATGGATATTGACGTTAATCAAGCTCACTGGAACGGTAATGTTGAAGGTAGAGGCTGTGTAGTTCCAAAACAAAAAGCATATCATGTTGCAAAACCTTTTGATGCCAGCTATGAATGCCGCAGTGAAATGTGTTTGTTAATGGAAGAAATGGGTATCAAAGTTAAATATCATCATCCTGAAGTTGGTGCTGCAGGACAGTTTGAAATTGAACCCCAACTTGGTCAAATGTCAAAAATGGCTGATGCGTCAATGATGATTAAATACATTATTCGCAATACAGCTATGAAATACGGAAAAACTGCTACTTTTATGCCGAAACCAGTTATGGGTGAAGCAGGAAACGGAATGCATGTTCATATGCTTTTGTTAAAAGACGGCGAACCTGTTTTCTCTGATGATAACGGATATTCTAATCTCAGTCAGACAGCACACTATTTTATGGGTGGATTGTTAAAACATATTGCGTCTTTATGTGCTATTACAAATCCAAGTACAAACTCTTTCAAACGTCTTGTTCCTGGATTTGAAGCTCCTGTTACAGTTGGATACGCTACTTCAAACAGAAGTGCAGTTATTCGTATTCCTGCTTACGCAAAAAGCCCTAAAATGCGTCGTTTTGAAATACGTAATCCGGATGCAACTTGTAACCCTTATTTCTGTTATGCAGCCCTTTTGATGGCCGGTATTGACGGAATCAAGAATAAAATTGATCCACACGCTAACGGTTGGGGACCTTATGATGTTAATTTGTATAACCTTCCGGATGAAGAAAAAGCAAAATTGAAAAGCTTACCTACTTCTTTGGATCAGGCTCTTGATGCATTGGAAGCTGACCACGACTATTTAACAGCCGGCGGAGTTTTCCCTGTAGAACTTATTAATAACTTTATTAAAACAAAACGTGCAGAATGCAGCGAAATGGCAAAAATTCCACATCCTGCAGAATTTGAAAAATATTTCAATCTGTAATATAAAAAATTGATATAGGTCTAAGAATCCCGCTTTCTGTATTATCTGAGAGCGGGATTTTTTTTATTCTACAAGAATCTTAGCTTAATTATTCTGATATTTTCTAACACAATATTACAATCTCACCCCAAAACAACTTCCTAAATTTACTTTTTAATCAAGCAAATATAATTTTTCGGTTGTCTAACAAAATAATAAGAAATACTTTTATCATGCAAAACAACACTTTATTCCTATTTCTTTTTTTATTTAATATTTTTTTTAAAAACATTAAATAACACTGTACATTAAAAAAAAATAATGTATTATTAGAAATTTTATCAACTTCTAAAACAAACTAAAAAGAGAATTATAGTACTAAAAAGAGAGTTATAGTATGAAAATTCGCAATAAGATGGTTTTGTTTACACTTTTACTGGTTTCTATCCCTTATATTTTAGGAATGTTCGGGATTCTCACAATTACAAAAAAAGGGATAACATCTATGTCTCTTTCTACGTTGGAAAAATCGGTTGTATCGATTTCAAACAGTTTTTCTTCTTTTTTTACACAAAAACTTCAATATGCAAAGTCATTATCAGCTCTTCCTGCAGCAAAAAACATGGATTGGCCGGAAATAAAAAAAGTACTTGATGAAATAAATCTTTCTTCTTATGAAGAATTTATTCTAACTCAAGTTGACGGTACTTACTGGAAAAATACCGTAATCGGAAATCCTGCTCAAAATTATCTGGTTTCAAAGGATGATTCTAATCCTAACGCTGAATTAAATAAACTTACGGCAAGAGATTATTATCACTATTTAATCAAAGATAATCCAAACGGTGAACGAAGAACTATTGTAACCGACCCGGTCTTCTCTATGGCTTCCGGACAATCTCAAATTATTTGCGGTTCTTCAATTATAAATGATAGTAATAAAGTTTGCGGTTTGATTGCGGCGACAGTTGTTTTATCCGAAATAGAAAAAATGTACCTTTCTCAAATCGATTCCTTTGAAGAAGATTTTGGAAAAGAAGCTATTGCAATAGTCACAAGCAGTCGTGACAATATTATTATGAATTATCAATATAATAAACAGCTCAGCAAATATACAGATATGGGAAATGAAATTACACCGTCTAAAGATTTTCTAGAAGCAACAGAAAGATATGATATAACTTCTACTTTACCGCAAAGTTTCAATAATAATGGAAAAAAATATTATATCTCCGGAATGAAAATTCCTAATTCTGATTACACCGTTTTCGTTGCTGCTCCGGGAAATTATTTATTTAAAGTTCTTTCAGTAATTTCTTTTACAATGCTGGGAATAATTTCTTTTACTCTCGTTTTAGTAACTATCTGCGTCTTTTTTATGATTGGCGGAATTACACAACGTCTTACAAAAAATGCAAAAAAACTTTCTGTAGGAAGCGGCGATTTAACCTTGCGTTTGGATATTACCGGAAATGATGAAATCTCACAAATTTCAAAATATTTGAATGATTTCCTCGAAACTCAACACAGTATGATTGGTTCCATAAAAAAACAAAGTATCAATATTGAATCCGTGTCTAATGAATTATCAAATAACACTGAAATTATGGAACAAAATATACACGCAATAGAAACAGACGTTAATGATTTGAACTTACAAACAAAAGAACAAAGTAATTCTGTTAATGAAACTTCAAATATCTTACAAAAAATCACTCAAAATATCAGCGGTCTTTCTAAAAGCATTGAATATCAAACAGAAGCTCTTTCTGAATCATCAGCCGCAATTCAAGAAATGGTAGCTAATATGGGTTCAATCAGCAATAATTTAAATGAAGCAGACAAAAGTTTTAATGAGTTGAAACGCTCATCCGAAAGCGGAAAATCCAGCATTACAAATGTTCAATTTTTGGTTTCCGAAGTTGCAAAACAATCTACTCACCTTTTAGAAACAAATGAAATTATAAATAACATTGCCAGTCAAACAAATCTGTTGGCAATGAACGCAGCAATCGAAGCCGCTCATGCCGGAGACGCCGGAAAAGGATTTTCCGTTGTTGCCGATGAAATCCGGAAGTTAGCAGAAAATTCTGCCTCTCAATCAAAAGCTATCGAAACAGACTTAAGAAATATTGTTGAAAAAATTTCTGTCATTGTTGAGGCTTCTTCAAGTGCAGATTCCGCTTTTAGCTCTGTTGCAGAAAAAATTAACAAAGCAACTTGTCTTACCGATGAAATTGCTCTTGCAATGAAAGAACAAAATGAAGGAAGTAAAAGAGTTTTAGATTCCTTGGAAAACATGCAATCAATTACAGCTGAAATTAAAAATGGTTCCGACGAAATGACTCACGGAGCTTCCGTTATTATGAATGAAATGCAACGTTTATCAGAAATATCTACAAAAGTTCAGTTAAAATCTCAGGATATTGATAATGCAACAAAATCTATTAACTCTGCAGTAAATGACATTGTATCTGTTTCTGAAAATAATCTGACTGCCTCTAAAACACTAAGCGAAATGACCGACCGTTTTAAAGTCTAATCAGTGTCAAACCTTAATTCCATTTTAGTATTTCCTAAAAAAATACTTCTGATGTACAAAAAGTACAATTACTGTTAATTTGGAATTAAGGTCTGTTTCTTATAAAAAAATCCTATTCAAAAAGTTAAACTCCAGCTTTTTGAATAGGATTTTTTTATTTCTGTTTTATTTATTTCAAATGATAAGGATCTGTATCTAAGCAACGTTGTGCTTTGCTTTTTGTGCTTTTATCGCCGTTCTCAATAGAATCTTGTATATAATTAGGATGAGATTTTAAAAATGCAATTCCGTAAGCGTCCGGGTCTTCCGTAAAATCATAAACCATTTTAAATTGTTCTTCAGACAAAATACCTTCTTCTTTTGCACAATTAAAAAACTCATGAGCTATGCTTACCGGAGCAAACATTTCTACATTTTTTGATTCTAATAATTTTCTTCCGCCTTGATTTCTGTCTACAATACTTGCGGTAAAAATCATTTTTGCACCGGCTGCTTCTATTGCCGGAATCCATGCTCTGTCATAACTGGAAGCTTCAGTGATTAAATCTGCAATATGTGCAACTTTCATTCCATTCAAAGATTCTATTTTTACACCGTTTTCATCATAAATTGCTAAATCTTTAAATATAAAATAATGTTTTTTACCTGTTAAACGAGCAGCCGCAATAGAAAAAAACCAATCTCGTCTTTCTCCGCCGGTAATTACATCGCAAGATTTAAAAGTTTCATTCGCATTCAACATAGCTGCAAATTCATCCATTACTTCACGGTACAACTCATTAGTTTGATAAAATTTCCACACATCTTCACTTATTGCTTTTATTAAATCTGCCGGTTTATCTACAAGATTTGTAATTTTTTCCAACAATTCACATGCAAATGTTTCATTTCCATATAAAAAATGAGTGTTAATAAAATAAGGACCGAGTTTACCCGATGTATACCAAAAAGGTCTTTCAGGATTGGCAACTTTCATTGCTTGTGTTTCGAACAATTTTTTTTCTATTATGTTCATTTATTTCTCCTTAAAAATATATTTATTATTCGTTTTAAATAATAGAGAATCGGATTTTCTCCATAATTTTCATTATAAGATTTTACTGCGTCTTTTATTCGAACATTCTCGCCGTATTGACGTTTCAATTCATCCCAATACAAAACTATCCATAAATACAAATCGGCTTCTGTTCTTCCCGGGAATCTGGAACTTATTTTTTCCTTACAGATTTCCTCGATTATCGGTACAAAAATCATGTTATACCAATCTTTAACCGCATAATCAAAGGGAATCGGACGATTTTGTTCTATTCCCATATAATATTGATGTCCGTGTATATGTTGCAAAATCAAATCGTAACGACCCGATTCCGTAAACCATAAAAGAGAAGCGTCACACAACTCATCAAGCTTTGTAAATTCCAAAAAGCTTTGACGCTCATGTTCTACTACAATACGTACCAAATCCTTACGAGTCATATCTGCTGTTATAGGAATCGTTGTTTTTATTTCAGTAACTTCTGCGTCAATAAATTCACGCCCTTGTTCTTTAGCCACGGAAACACGATGATTTCCGTCTCGGACAAAATAAGCATTACCAAGTCTGTATAATTTTATAGGCGGTAAAATTATATCTTGATAATGAGCTTCGTCTACACGTTGCCAGCGAATTCGTAAATTCTTTCGTCGAGGAAGAAACTCTTTGTTAAAATCATTATATCGCCCTTCACTGCCGATTATTTCTTCAATTCTGACACATTGCAAACCTATATAAACTTCATTTTTTACTTTTAACATTTTCATTACTTCATCAAATGAAAACAGCGTATTGTTCTCACCTTTGAGACGTGATAAAATACGAGAAAACATCGCCTTTTGATAGGCCTTATCAAAATCATTCTTAGTAATTTCTTTTAATGATTCACTTGTATACATTACTCTGCTTACCCCCGCAAAGCTCCACATCAGGAATTTCCAGTTTATAAAATCCCGAACAGTTAATTACTTTAGTACCATGATATTCTGTTACTCTGGGCTGATTAATATCATAAATATGTATATGCCCGTGTAAATGATATTTTGGTTTAAATACACGTATAAACCAATTAAAACCTTTTAACCCTCGATGACAAAGATCCGGCCGATCTCCAACATGAAACGGCGGTGCATGTGTAACAAAAATATCTAAAAATCTTCCATATTTCAATTTATTATAAATAAGTTTAGGAAACAATTTTATCAACTTTACAAAAACTTCCCATTGATGATATTGAAAAGGTCCGCCGTTATACCATCCAGAGCCTTCAAAACCGGCAACTAACAAATTCTTCTGCAATGTATGACATTTTAAATGTAAATTCTTAAAGCACGGCGGAACTTGTAAAACTATCCGATTTTCCATATTCTTCTTGTAGTATTTATCTGCTAAATGATTTCCCACTACATAAAAAACCGGTTTATTCAGTTCACTCATTACAAAATCAAGATAATTAAATGAAAGATCGCCGCAACTGATTACCAAATCAACATCACTCATTCGATATTTCATTTTCTCTGAATAAATTAGATGATCGACCCAATCTGATATTATTAATATATTCATATTTATCTGCTATTTTTTTCTAAAAAAAATTTAATATCTGAATCATCATTTTTTGAATATTCCGAATGGCATTTAGTACAAACTATTTTGTCTTCTAAACAATCAGAAAAATATTCACCGCAAACAAAACATCGATAATATTTTTTAAACTCACAACCTGAACATATTTCTAAATCATTTTGATTTTCTATGTTTGTTACAAAATAATTTCCGCAAATTAAACAACGTTGATAATTTTCCATAGCCTGACATTATCATATTTATTTATAAATTTAAATGGTTCAAAATAATTGAAAATAGTTATTTTTTTATCAATAAAAATGCAGCTCTGTCACCGAATTTAAATAATTTCGCCAATTTATCCGCAATGTTTTTTATTATTTTAGGAGCTGTTCCGGAGGTTACTCCGCTACCGAAACGTGTAAGTGAACAAACTTTAAAGCCGTTTTGCTTTGCTAAAATTTTAACAGAACGAACTGACGGAATATTTAAATGTTCATCTGGCATCAAAAAACGCCATTTACTCTGAAAAAACGACGAAATTATTCCGCTTACCGGAACTTCAAGTATTAATATTCCGTCATTTTTTAGGACTTTGGCTGCTTGTTCCATCAAAAGTTGCGGTTTTTCGGAATGCTCCATTAAATGAAACATATAAAGATTATCTACACTGCAATTTGATATTTTCTCTAATGAGGACGCACATAAAAGCTGAATATTTTTATTATCAAAAAAATCTTCGGTTATATTATTTTCATCTTCAGAAGAAATTATTTGAGCATTAATTAACCTTTGCTTTGCTTCTTTTAATAAAGAATGAGAAACATCAATTCCCAAAGTTTTTGTACTGCCATTTTCAGTAAGATAACGCAAAAAAAGCCCGTTCGCACATCCTAATTCTACATTTATCCCATTTTTTATTCGTTCTTTATCAAATTTTAATTCTGCAAGCGTTTTATCCCTTTCTGTTTTATGAGATGTATATTGACTTTCTGTAAGATAACCGGAATTTAAAGTCTGTTTTATATCAAAATAAGATTCATAATATTTTTGCAAAACTTCACTATCAGGATACGGAAGCTGTATTATCGCACCGCATTTTTTACAAACATAATAGTCAATATTTCGCTGGTTAATTTTTGATGATAAATTACAGAAAGAACGCACCTTTTTATGTCCGCAATATGAACATAAAAAGGATGCATTAAGTTTATAAGATTTATTTATTTTCATAAGAATTTAGAAGTTGTACACCGGCTGAAGTCCCGATTAAATCTGCACCGGCAGCAAACATTGCTTCGGCACATTCTATATCACGAATTCCTCCGGCAGCTTTTATTTTAATTTTATCATTTATAATACTTTTTAAAAGAGCTACGTCTTCCACAGTTGCTCCGCTGCTTCCGAATCCTGTAGATGTTTTTACTACATCACATTTAGTTTCTACAATAAGTTCAGCCAGCATTCTTTTTTCGTTGTCTGTAAGAAAACAAGCTTCTATTATTATTCTAAGCTCACATTCTCCATACATGTCAATACTATAACGTAATGCTTCAAGTTCATTTTTTATGTAGTCATAATCTCCGGATTTAACGGCACTTAAATTTATTACTACATCAACACACTTTGCACCTTGCATTACAGCTTGTGTAGCTTCAAAAACTTTCACGCTTGTTGACGAATTGCCGTGAGGAAATCCGATTACAGTTGATATTTTATCTGACTCCCCGGCAAGTTTCACGGCATCCTTTACAAAAAAAGGCGGCACACATAATGAATAAAAACCAACATCTTTGTTTTCTGTTATAAAGCTTTCTAATTCATTAAAAGTTGCATTTGGTTTTAATAATGTTTGATCTATTTTCAACGCAAATTCTTCTTTTGTCATGAACCGATATCCTTTCTATAGAAACTTCCGTCAAATTTCACTTTGGCTGCAAGCTCATAAGCTTTATTTAAAGCTTCTTCTTTTGTTTTTCCTGTAGCTACTGCATTTAAAACACGACCGCCGTTTGTTACGATTTTACCGTCAACTTCTTTTGTTCCTGCATGGATATAATCTTCCATACTTGTTTCAAAAGTTATTTCTTTTCCTTTTTCATAACTTCCCGGATAACCAGCCGACGCAACTACAACAGAGGCAGCGTACAAATCTTTCCATTTAATTTCTTCATATTCAAGATTACCGCAAGCTGCTTGATAAAATAATTTAACTAAATCTTCATCAATTAACGGCATAATACCCTGAGTTTCCGGATCTCCGAAACGACAATTGAACTCAACAACTTTAGGGCCACCCTTAGTCAACATCAAGCCAACATACAAAACACCTCGATAATCGAAGTTTTCTTCTGCAAAACCTCGTTTTATTCCCGGCATAACAAGATTTTCAATTTTATCACTTAATTCTTCTGTTAATGATTGATGCGGAGCATAACATCCCATTCCGCCGGTATTTTCACCTTTATCGCCGTCATACGCTTTTTTATAATCTTTAGCAGCAATAAGTCTGATAAACTTTTTACCGTCTGTAAGATAAAATACGCTCATTTCTTCGCCCGGCATAAACTCTTCTATTACTACTTTTTTACCAGCTTCACCGAGTGTACCTTTAACCATATAATCATTAAGAGTTTCAATGGCATCATTTTCATCTGTAGCTATTTTTACACCTTTTCCGGCTGCCAAACCGTCAGCTTTGATTACCATAGGATATTGCTGCGGATGTGCTTTTACATATTCAACGGCACTTTCATAATCTTCTAAAACAACAAAAGGTGCTGTAGGAACATTATATTTTTCCATAAATCTTTTTGAATAGATTTTACTGCCTTCAAGCATTGCTCCGATTTTTTTAGGCCCGAATACCGGAATCCCTTTTGATAACGCAGCATCTGCCAAACCTGCAACTAGCGGAATTTCCGGACCGCAAACAATTAAATCTATATTATTATCTTTAGCCCAATTGGCGATAGATTCCGGCGTATTTTCGGTATTTGCCACCTTAGCCAAAACATTAATTCCGGGATTTCCCGGTATACTGTAAAATTCAGTCAATGACGCAGATTCTGCTATTTTTTTTGCAATAGCGTGTTCCCTACCGCCGTTTCCTACCAATAAAACTTTCATACAAAACTCCTTGTGTGAACATTTTTTTATAAATAAAAAAAGAGTAACTGACTACTCTAAACTGTTAAACAAAATGCCCGAAATGCGACTCGAACGCACAAGGGATAACTCCCACTAGTACCTGAAACTAGCGTGTCTACCAATTCCACCATCCGGGCTTGTAAAACCGACAAAACTTGGCTTGTTATATAATATGACTATAATAATTTCAAGTCCATTTTCAGAATTTTTCGCTTCTCAACTTTCACTTCTTTCAAAAAATTTTCTTTCCTGTTAGCAGTATAAAATAAAAGATGAAGTTTTTCACTGAATCCCTCTTCAGGAATCCAACATGACAAATTGTTCTTTCTTAATAATTTAGAATTGTACGTTCCGAAATGTCCTGGTAATACAGCGGTAAAAACTTCTGTTTCCGGAGTAAAATTTGTCGTTTTCAATAAATACCAGATCTTTTTAAAATCATCTTTTGTTAAATCTGTCTGCACGACTTTTCGCATATTATAAAAAAGTACGGATGAAATAAAATAATTTCCGCCTTTTGTAATCTTCCATAATTTTGTAAAAGCTTTTTTCATAAAAACTTGCTGCCTGCGACAACGTTCTATATCACCAAATCTAAATGTTCTGTTTCGAATCCATTGGATTCCGAGCTTTCCTTCAAGATGTTTATCAATATCAACACCGCCTAAAATAGCCAAAAAAGCTTCAAAACTTCTGAAATTATCGATAATGACTACACGATAAATCGGACTTCCTATGAGCTTTTCTACGCTTTCTTTCAAACCGTCCAGTCCGCTCCAATACATACTGTGACCTATTTTATCTTGATATTTACGACCTCTGGAATCTGTAACTTCTATCAAGGTATCTCTGGGGATAGAAAAAGAAAGTAATTGACCGTGTCTGTTAATGCGAATAATAATAATAACATCAGAACGAGAACGAGATTCGTGAGAATTGTATTTATCACTGCCGGTAAGCAAAATATTTATACCGTCATCCCAATCACTGTTTTTTAAATCCCCGTTTTTAAATGCATCGACATAATTTAATTGATTAGCTGAATGTGCAACATTAAAATCGTAATTACTTGTATCTTCTTTATAATCGTTATAGTGATTGTTAATCACATTAATTTGCTTCTCGTCTTCTTTTAAAGCCGTTCCTATAACGTTATTTACTTCAAACATATACAAAGAAATACGAAAAATATTCACCAAAATAAGAAAAACTATAAATGAAAAAATTATCAGGAAAATCATTTTTTTCCAGATATTCCATAATTGCTGTCTATCCATAATAAAAAATATTTCGTCAGATTTTATTTTTTATTAATGAAAAGATTTGTAACTCCGGAGCATAAAAAAATCGCCTTTTAAATAAAGGCGATTTCTCTTTTGTTCTATAAAAATTATGAAATTAAATCCATAACACGTTTTCCGTCTAAAAGATGAGTTTCTGAATTTTGCGTTAATTCAGAATCAGACTTACCTTGTGTTATCATATTAGGTTCAGCTGACATACTTGATAAATTCAAAGACGCTATCTGAAGTTTTTTAAACTCTCTGTCCAGTTCAACTTTGTTCTTTAAAACAAGCATTTCAACATAATCAGCCTGAACTGAAAGTGGAGCATTTTTATCAAACATCGCATTCAACACATGTTTTTGATTAAAAGTTGTCTCTTCTATTACATTCCATGCCTGAACATCATCACCTTTTGCTAAAAATTGTTTTACTTCAGCTATTTTTTGACGAATAAATTGATTTTCAGACACTCTACTTTCGTAACTGATTAACTGATTATTATGAGACGCAATTTTATTTTTTACGAAATCAGCATTGCTTCCAACAGAGGCGAAATCTCTATGAAGTTTTTCTGCCATTCTGCTGTTCATTGTTTGTTCAGTTTTTTCAATCTTCTTTGCTTGTTTAAGCAATTGAGTAGAATTTGCCTGTACTTGTTGTGCTGTAATCTTCATGTTCCCTCCCCAAGGTTCATTTAAGAATAAAGTATAATTAAAAAATAACCATATTCCTAAACCAAGCATAACCTTATTAATATAATTTAGAATTGAAATCAATAGGAAAAAGCAGCAAAACCAATATTTCTCGTACTTTTTCATCAATTTCTTAATCTATTTATCGGTTTTTTTTCATTTTTTGTAAGCATTTATGAAAAAAAGTACTTTATATATAGGTATGAGAAAAATATTTTATTTATTAACTGATTCACGATGTGTTTTATGCCAAAAACCATTGTCTTTTGAGAACAAATTCTACAATTCATTATGCGAAAAATGCTTTAAAATTTTTACTGTTGAAAAATCAGAATTCTTTTGCAAAAAATGCGGTGATGCATTGAACACCAACGGATTTTGTAGTAAATGCAGTATTGATTCAAAATCTGTAAATTACGACAGCTTCAGATACATTCAAAGCTATTCCGGAGCGGCAATGCAATTGGTAAAACTTCACAAACAACAAGATAATCACAAAGTTATCGATTTATACGTATCTTTTTTATGTTCTGTTTTAAATCCTGACTACCCGGTTTATATTGTTCCCGATTCTTTTTTTAGGCGAATAAAAAAAGGTAAATGTTGTTTTTCTGTTGAAATAACACGTAAACTAAGAAAAAAAGGATTTCGAGTATTCTTCGGTATTATAAAAAAATCATCTTGGGCAAAAATGCAAAAACTTTTGAATCACAAAGACAGGAAAAAGAACGCAGAAAAAAGTTTTCATCTAAACAAAAAATGTCATCTGCAAATTGATTCTGATTATATTCAACTTGTAGATGACATTTTCACTACCGGCTCTACAATAAATCGCTGTTCCAAATTATTGAAAGACTTCGGTTTCAAAAAAGTTTTTGCATACTCTTTGTTCAAAGCTAAATTTTCTTAATTTGCAAAAAACATTTATTTAATTTGCCCCATAAAACGAGGTGGTTTTATTTTGAAAGTTAATTGTTTATTAGAGTATTTATCGAAAAATGACAATTTGGTAGCAGCCAAACAAAGTTGAATATCAGGATACTTATTATCACTTCTCGCATAAATCGGATCTCCCAGTACCGGACAACCTAAATGAGCTGAGTGAACACGAATCTGATGAGTTCGTCCGGTATAAATTCGAACTTTAACAAAGGAATAATTTCCCACATGACGTACGACATGGAAAACAGAATGACTGCTTTTGCCGCCACGTTCTACCACAGCCATTTTTTTTCTGTTATGCGGATTACGTCCTATTTGAGTAATCACTGTTTGATGAAACGGAAGTAATTTTCCTTTCAATACCGCACTGTATATTTTTTTTATCTTATGCTCTCTAAACAATTTGGATAAATATTCCTGAGCTTCTCGATGACGTGCAACAATTATCAATCCGGAAGTATCTTTGTCTAACCTATGCACTATTCCTGCACGAAGTTTCAATTTATTCAAATCTTCGGTGTCTTTTTTCTCAAGCCTAATTTTATCAAGCCCCCACAAAGCATGAACAAGTGTACCTGTGTAATTTCCTTTAGCCGGATGTACAACCATACCGCAAGGCTTATTTATTACAATGTAGTTCTCGTCTTCATACACAATATCAAGCGGAATATCTTCCGGTTCAATATTTTCTTCTACCCATTCTACTTCCAAATCAACCTTATCACCGACAGCAGTTTTTAAAAAAGAAAGTTTTACAGCTTTTCCGTTCAACAACAATTTAGTCAGATGATTTTTTAAATTTGAACGATTGATTCCCGTCAAAGATGTCAACACAACATCAAGACGTTTTCCTATATGTTCCTCATCAAGTACAAAAGAAAATTCTTTCTTCATATTTTTTCCTCAAATAAAATAGCTAATATTCAAACGATACATTTTTCATATAAGGTTTTACCCTTAGTAAAATATCACTTAAAGAAACTGCAAATCCTACAACTCCGCTTCCTATAAATAATGTCATAAATTGATAACGTTTTAATGTTCCGAATGTTTCCGATCCCATCATCATATTATACCCGGAAATTCCCAACCACCCGGCAAAGGAAGCAAATGTTAATGCCCCGAAAAATATAATTTCTGCACGTCTGATAAGATTTTCACCTTTGTAATCAAGAATATTTTTCTTCTCACCCGGCATTTGAATATCATCCGATGTAAACACCGTCATTCCCGGAATATGCACAAAGTTACTCATGTTATCATCAAAAGTTTTTAGCCCGGGAAAATATTCCGTTTGTCGATTTATATCGCAATTGCGGTATTCTTCATGCAATGAAAATCCGGATGATAAAAATACCAAATCGACAGTCTTTGTGTGATTGAAAGAAAATTCTGACGCAAAAGATGTAATCGGAAAAATGCAAAACAGCAGAAACAATAAAACTCTCAATTATAATTTCTCCTTCCGAAAATTGCAGAACCTACACGCACCTGAGTACTTCCTTCGTCAATGGCAATGCGATAATCAGAACTCATTCCCATTGATAATATATCAATATCAGTTGTTGTTTTTTGTAACAATTCAAACTGACGTCGTACTCCGGCAAACGCATTGCGAATCTTTTGTGCATCATCAGTAAGCGGACCGACAGTCATCACACCTCGCAATTTACAAAATGAAAAACCGGCATTCAAAACTTGCTCGACAAATTCTTCAAATTGCGGAGGATAAACACCGCTTTTTTGTTCCTCCAGCGAACTGTTTATTTCAATAAGATATTCGATTTTTTTATTCACTTTAGCACACTGCTTTTCTAATTCTTGTAAAGTTTCAAGCTTATCGATAGATTCTATCATTGACGCTACTTTTATTGCATCTTTAACTTTATTACGCTGCAAATGTCCGATTATATGCAAATCAAACGGAAGAGCTGTTACGATTTCGTTTTGAAATTTATCTCTGGCTTCTATAGCACGATTTTCACCGAATAAAATTTGCCCGGCGTCTTGTGCTTCACGAACAGCCTCTGCCGGATATGTTTTTGAAACAGCCATAAGTTTTGTTTTTCCATGCGAATATTCTTTTATTTCTGTATATATTTTCTTTAAATTTTCTCCGATCATTCCAACTCCTTAATCTATCACAAGCTGTTTTTCATATTCTGTCAGTACTTCTGCACAGTCATCACGTACCACAACCAAATCTTCTATACGTACAGCACCTCGTTCCGGATAATAAAGTCCCGGTTCTACAGTTACCAATTCCCCTGTATGCAAAATGCTTCCGCCGGAAGAAATACGCGGTTCTTCGTGACAATCCAAACCTACACCGTGTCCGGTTCCGTGAAAAAATCCGTAAAGTTCACTTCCCTCACGACAAGTTTGAAAACCTTTATTCACAAAAAACGCTTGAACTTCTTTATGAATAATTTTTCCGTCTGCTCCATTTTTTACTTTAGATAAGGTTTGAATCTGAATTTCTTTTACCGCATCATAAATTTCCTGTAATGCTTGCGGAGCTTTATGCTTACAAAAAGTTCGTGTCATATCAGAATAATAATGGTTTGACCTGTCAGACGGAAATATATCTACAATAATCGCCTCTTTCTCATGAATCGCACCGTGTCCGGCTTCATGCGGGTCACAAGCTTGCACTCCGCTGGCAGCAATTACGGAATCAGCCTGCAAACCTCTGTGTAAAAACGCTTCAAATATAAAATTTTGCAAATCTTCGCTTGTTAAAACAGCACCGCGATTTACAAGCTCCCCGTCAGCATTTACGCTGCATTCGGCTAATAATGTTTTTACACAATCCATAATTTCAACATTTTTCTTTGAGACCTCACGAATCTTTTCAATTTCATCTTCACGTTTTATATTACGATTAGGATAAAGACAACGTACAGGATTGACCTCTATATTATTGTTACGTAAAAAATCAGCTTCCGCTACGGGAAATGTATAGGGAACAGAAATTTTATTTATATCATGCTTTTTTAACCAATTTAAAACAGCAGCTCCCTCCGGATGAGAAGTTTTAGCTCCTGCTTGATTAAGATTTAAACACTCTTTGCAATAACTGCTTTTTACTGCCCGCCCTATTTCTGTCGATGGAAAAAAGCCGTAAACTTCATTATCAACATCAATTACCGCAATCGGATCCAAACAACTGTAACCGGTAGCGTAAATAATATCGCTGTCCTTTTGCGGTGAATTAATCAAAACTTTCACTTCCATATTTTTACCGTTCCAATATTTTGTTTTATAAAGTGTTTTTATATAAAAATGTTCATTTTTTTTCAATGCCGGTTTTAGTAACATTTAATTACTCATTTTCTCAATGGTTTATGGTATAAAAAAATAATGCGTTTTTTTAAAAAATGAGGTCAGTTTTCATGACATATTTATTTATTATAAATCCATTTGCCGGGAAAAGTACTCTATCCGATAACTTACGTGAAAATATCCAATCTATAGAAACATTGAAAAACAAAGAAGTCTTGATTTTCAATTCTGAATATCCCGGACATGAAACCGTTCTTGTAAACCAAGTAATGCGATTTCTTCCGGAAGAAGATTTTTTTATCTGTATCTGTGCCGGTTCGGGAAGTTTTCATCATGTACTGAATGCAAATTTAGATTTTAATAAAATAAAAACGGCAATTTTTCCATGCGGCGAAACTAATGACAGTTTAAGATTTTTCGGGAATAAAGCACTTACACATTTTGAAGATATAACAAAAATAATTTCCGGTTCAACTTTATACTTAGACTATATAAAAACTTCTTCCGGTAATGCATTTGACACAATATCATGGGGATATTCTGCTAAAATTATTAATTTCCACCAAAAACTTTCATTCCTTTCAATATTCAATCCGTCTTTATTATGGTTTATTGCTTTTTTCTTCGGGATAATAACGGATAAAGCTCAAAGATATGAAATCTCCATAGACAACAAAAAATACGACGGACACTATCATGAAATAATCTGTGC
>JAGANG010000043.1 GCA_017624275.1 Spirochaetales bacterium
ACGGATATTTCAAGCGGATAATTCGCATTTTCAAACGGATTTTTCAATTCGCTGTTGTCGCCAAGTTGCATGAATGCGTCGGACAATTTCATCACACTTTCAGTCGGATAGTCGTCTTTGCCGTTGTAAAAAACATAGAACTCCGGTACGGGAAGTTTTACCAATTTACGCCCGAACTTTTCGTCTTTTGTTGTTATCTTCTCGTAAATCCTGGCGATGTATTCCAGAAACCGAAACGGCATATTCTTATTAATGGTTGATTGATGTTCAATCAAGATGACGATTTTTCCGTCAATCAACATAGCAATATCGTTGTAATACTTCATATAGAGTACACGCTCCAACATTACAGGTTGAATCTTAGTCGTCTTGGTGTCAAGGTTTGTCCCGTGCAAAGCATTATACAATGATATGAAATTCTCTTTCGCTGTGATATCGCGAGCGAATAGATCTACAAAGACCGAATCTTTGTAGTTACGATTTGTTTTTTCTTGTGGTATCAACATATTTTTTCCTACTAAATAAAAATTAGGAGAAAAAATTTTCTCCACAAATTTTAATGCATTTTCTTTCATAAATGCTTACAAGTTTCGGGAAAAAAGTTGAAGTTTTTTTATTTACCGGCTTGAAACCTCGATAGATTCGTTTTTAACAAAAGAAAATTGCCACACGGATTAGTTCAAAACTAACGTTTTTCACTTTTCAAAAGTAAAATATGAGAATGAACCACCAAAAGGAAGCGTCCTTTTCTCTTGGGAGTTATAGAGGGTATTCTCTTTTCATCGCAAAAAAGAGAATACCCTCTAATTTTTACTAACTTTGAAGCAAAGTTGCACTTAAATGCAAGCTTACTTGCAGAATCGTCTTAAACCCACGTGGTTAAAAAACTTTGAAGTAAAGTTACATTAAAATGCAGGCTCAGCCTGCAAATAAAGCCCCAAACCTGCAAAGGTTTATAAAAAACTCAATCTACTCCCATTCCGAAAAGTGCAAAATCACCTTTGCACGGATCATCAGCCCAAATTTCTTTCAGAATATTTGTTAATTGTATCGCTGTTTTCAGCGTTCCTTTGCTGTTCTCCGGCAACAGTCCGAGTTTTATCGATTCTTGAATTACATGAACATCAAGCGGAATTATCAAATCGGATGGCTTGTACCAATCCCAGATTCCCAAATCTACGGGAGAGTTTTTACGAACCATCCAGCGTAAAAACATATTTATACGCTTATTTGCCGAGTTTTTCCCGTGAGGAATTACTTTGCAATTTTTGAAAGCATCGCAAATCAATGCCGAAAGATTTTCTTTGCAATCACAAGCCGTAAAGCGTCCGGCAAAATAACTTCCGAGAGTCGCACTTTTATTTAAAATATCATGCATTACTTCAAACAGCTCGACAAAATCAGTATACGAATAAAAACGATAAAACTTTTTATTACAGTCTATTCCCGTCGGTACGAATGACTTGCGAAAATCACCGTTTTTCAGCCAATTTGCCGGACCGCCGAAACCATCGGCATTTTCCAGAATCTCATCAATTTTTTTCAAGAAAACCTTCCGTTGCCCGAATGCAAGAACCGCAGCAATAAAAGCAGCACATTCGATGTCTTCGATTCTTTGATAACGTTTCAAAACACAGCTGGGGTCTCCGTTATAAAAATCTGCGGTTTCATATTTATCTGCAAGATTTCTTAATTTTTCCTTTAATTCCTCGTTAATAATCACAATTTTCCTCGACTTAAAAATCTTTGATTTTCTCATGTTTTCCGGTAACAGAAAATATTATCCATTCGGCTATATTTGTAGTGTGATCCCCTATTCGCTCAAAATATTTGGCAATCAACAATAAATCAGAAGCTTGTTCGCCGTAATCATAATTTTCATGAATCATCTGAATCAAATCTTTTTTTACCATATAAAATAATTTATCTACTTTATCATCATGTTTAATTACATTTTCAGCAGTTAATACATCCCGTGTCACATACGCTTTAAGGCAATTTATAAGCATTAAAATTATTTCTTTCGCCATCTGTTCAATATGTTCAAGTTTTTTAATATACGGTTGATTTGCCATTTCGATTGTCAATTCTGCAATATCCGTAGCGTGATCTCCTATTCGTTCCATATCGGTAATCATTTTTAATGTAGAAGAAATAAGGCGTAAATCTTTTGCCACAGGTTGTTGCTGTAATAAAAGATGCAGACAAAGACTTTCAATTTTTCTTTCTTGATTATCTATTTTATCATCGCTGTTTATTATATTTTCAGCTTTTTCTACATTTTTATGAATTAATGCATCAACTGCATTTTCAATAGCTTGTTCAATAAGATTCCCCATATAAATCATTTCTTGGCTCAAATCATCCAATTGTTCATCAAATTTCTTTCGCATTTAACCAAATCTCCCTGTTATATAATCTTCTGTTCGTTTGTCTTTAGGAAATGAAAAAATTTGTTCGGTATCACCGCTTTCTATAATTTCTCCGTTTAAAAAGAATACAGTCTTTTCTGAAATACGTACGGCTTGTTGCATATTATGAGTGACTATTAAAATCGTGTATTCCTGTTTCAACTCTTGTATCAATTCTTCAATTTTTTGAGTAGAAATAGGATCCAGTGCCGATGTCGGTTCATCCATAAGAATTACTTCCGGTTGAACAGCCAATGCTCTGGCAATGCAAAGACGTTGTTGCTGTCCTCCGGATAATCCGAGAGCATTTTTTTTCAATCGATCTTTTAATTCATCCCAAATTGCAGCCGCACGCAAAGATTTTTCCACAATTTCATCCAGTTTCGATTTCGATACGACACCATGTGTACGTGAACCGTATGCTATATTGTCATAAATACTCATGGGAAAAGGGTTTGGCTTTTGAAAAACCATTCCCACACGTTTTCTCAAAATATTTGCGTTTATATCGTAAATACTTTTGTCGTTTAATGTAATGCTGCCGGTAATTTTGCAATTATCTACAAAATCATTCATTCTGTTTAATGACTTTAAAAGTGTTGATTTTCCACATCCCGACGGGCCTATAAATGCTGTTATTTTTCTGTCGGGAATATCAAGATTGATATTTTTTAAAGCCTGAAAAGTTCCGTAATACAAGTTTAAATTTTTGATTTTTATTTTATCCATCATCGATTCCTCATTTTGTGAAAGTTACTTTTTTTGCTAATAACGAAGATAAGGCATTGATTCCGAAAACTATTACAAGCAAAATTACCGCTGTGGAATATGCCTTATTTATATGTAATCCTTCTGACGAAAGAATATACATATGAACGGAAAGTGTTCTGCCTGAAGCAAAAATATTCGACGGAATATTTGCTACCGTACCTGCCGTATAAATCAATGCTGCTGTTTCACCGATGATTCTGCCGGTAGAAAGTATTACCCCGGAAAGTATTCCCGGTACGGCACAGGGTAAAATTACTTTGAATATAGTACGAAGTTTCCCTGCTCCCAATCCGAATGAAGCTTCTCGATAAATATCCGGTACTGCAAATAACGCCTCTTCAGTTGTTCTGATAATTACCGGCAAAATTATTATACAAAGTGTTAATGTTCCGGATATCAGCGAATATCCCCATTTCAAAAATGTTACAAAGAAAAGCATTCCGAACAATCCGTAAATTATAGACGGAATCCCGGTAAGCGTTTGCGTAGTAATTCTGATAAACTTTACAAACTTATTGTTGCTATTTGCGTATTCTGTAAGGTAAATCGCTGCAAATATTCCGGAAGGTACTGTTATTAATAAAGTAAGTAATGTTATACACAAAGTATTCAATAATGCCGGAATTACGGACACGTTTTCTGATGTATACTCAAGTGCAAATAAGTTTTTGTCTATATAAGGCAATCCTTTTATAAATATATGTGCAATTATGAAAATCATCACAATAACAGAAAAAAATGTTGCTATATACAAAAGTGAACACAGAATAGTCGATATAAAATTGTTTTTTTTCATCATATATTCCTTTTTGATTTTAATATTGAAAACAACAAATTAATAACCATAATAAAAATAAATAAAACAACTCCCGTAGCAATCAAGGCACCTCTGTGCAAATCTGCCGCATATCCCATTTCTATTACAATATTTGCCGTTAATGTTCTGATTCCTCTTAATATTCCGTTAGGCATTCTGGCTTGATTTCCGGCTACCATCACCACAGCCATTGTTTCTCCGATTGCTCTGCCTATTCCCAGTATTATTCCTGCCGTTATTCCCGACTTTGCTGCCGGTAATACAACAAAAAAAACGCTTTGCTCTTTAGTTGCACCTAAAGCTAAGGCTCCTTCGTAATAAGTTTTAGGTACTGCTTGCAGTGATGCTTCGGAAACACTTATTATTGTAGGTAAAATCATTATTCCCAATAAAATTGAGGCTGTAAGAATACAATTTCCGTTACCGCCGAATGTATTTTTGACAAAAGGAACCAACACCACCATTCCCCAAAAACCGTAAACAACCGACGGCACTCCTGCCATTAAATCTATTATGGTTTTGAATATTTTGCATAATCGAGGTGGGCAAAACTTAGTTAAAAATATTGCCGTGAGTACACCCGCCGGAACACCTATAATTATTGCTCCGGCTGTTACATAAATACTTCCGAGTATCATCGGATATATTCCGAAAGTATCCATTCCCGGTTTCCATTTTTTCCCGGATAAAAAATCTATAAAACCTATCTCTTTCATAGCCGGTAATCCGTTGGTAAACAAGAAAATGCAAATCAACGCCACCGCAAATATAGAAATACATGCACTTAAAAAGAAAAAACATTCGGCTGCTTTCTCTTTATATAAAACAGTTTTCATTTTAAATCCTTCCAATACAAAATTTCGCCGGTATAGATTTTCTTGATATTTTCAATACTTATGTTTGTTAATGGATTAGCATTATTTACAATCACGGCAATCCCGTCCAAAGCTATTGTTAATGAAGACAATCCGCTGTCTGATTCTGAAACTTTTAGATTTCTTGATGACATTCCGATGTCGCAAATCCCTTGGGTAACAGCTTTTATTCCGGTAGAACTGTCATTTGTTTGAATATCAATTTGTACATTCGGATTAATTTTTTGATATTCTTCTTTCAATTTTTCTATTACGGGCGAAACCGAAGATGACCCGGCGATTACTATTTTTTCGCATGACATGTTCGATTCGAAAGTTTTTCCTTGATTTACACTTATGTAATTATTTTTTTCTATTACATTCTGTCCTTCGCTACTCATTATAAAGTTAATGAAATCTTGTACGGCAGGCTTATTTTCCCCTTTTGTTATAATATTAAAAGGTCGTGAAAACTTATACGTCCCGTTTTTCACATTTTCTACACTGGCTGAAACATTATCAATATTAAGAGCTTTTATATTGTCATTCAGCGATCCCAACGAGATATAACCTATAGCGTATAGATTTGTATTTACACCCATAATCATTACAGCTGTATTATTTGTAATGATAGCTTCCTCTGTTGTCATATCAACCTTTTCACCTTTTCGATTTTTCTGTTCTACTCCGGTAAGTTCGATAAACGCTCCCCTTGTACCGGAACCGTCTTCTCTGGATATCACATTGATTTCTGATTTTTCATTCCAAGTTTTACCTTTTCTTGCAAATGCTGTTGTTGCGTTTGTCATTACCAAAATCGTTGTAAGTAAGAATGTTAAAATTTTTTTTGTCATAATTTTCACCTCATTGACAGTAAAGTTTTTTCGTGAGGGAAATTAAAATTGTTGTGTAAAGTGTACAACGATGTATTTGTAAAATTCAGGTTAAATTTGCATAAAGCAATATCTGTCGACGGTATCATTTTACATAGATTTCACAAAACTTCTTATTCATTTTTACACAAGAATGATAGACTGCCGCAAAATATTCGGAGGAAACTTTATGGCTATTATCTATATTGTAGAAGATGATGACAATATTCGGGAAATCGAGAAATTCGCACTAAAAAACAGCGGGCATATTATTTTTGATTTTCCCAATGCACAATCATTCTTTAAAAAAGTCAATGAAAAGCAGCCCAATCTTGCAATTATAGATGTAATGCTGCCGGACAATGACGGATATGAAATAGTCAGAAAGCTTCGAAATGATTCTAAAACAAAAAAAATCCCTATTATAATGGTAACTGCCAAAACTACAGAACTCGATATGGTAAAAGGTTTTGAAATCGGTGCTGATGATTATATAAAAAAGCCTTTTTCTGTTATCGAACTGATGACCAGAGTAAAAGCACTATTACGTCGCTCGATGCAAGATAATACCTGCGAGAAAATAATGGAATTGGGAAATATTCAACTAAACAGTGAAAGACATTGTGTATCTGTTGACGCAGAAGCAATAGAACTTACTTATAAAGAGTTTGAACTGCTAAAATTTCTTATGAAAAATACCGGAATTGTAATGACACGTGAAAGCATTTTGGATGCTGTTTGGGGAATAAATTTTGAATTAGAATCACGTACTGTAGATATGCATATTAAAACATTACGACAAAAACTCAAAACCGGCAGCGAAAGAATAAAAACTGTCAGAAATGTCGGTTATGTAATGGAGTAAACGATGACAGTATATATGAGAAAGCGTATTAACACACAATTAACATTCTTCACAATATTTATAATTACAGCTGTGGTATCTGTAATATCAATATTGTTTTACGACATTTTAAAAAAACAGGTTTTTGAAGATCTGCGAATAAATGCTTGTTTATTGAAAGAAATAGATGAAACACAACTTGTCAACTTCAAAGATTTAAGAATTACAAAAATAGATTCGGACGGTATTGTTTTGTTTGATAACAATGCAGATATAGGAGAGATGGATAATCACGCTTATCGTCCGGAAATCGAACAAGCCAAAGAAAAAGGTTTCGGTCAATGCGTAAGGCGTTCCGATACTCTCAATCGTAATACTTTTTATTATGCAATAAATCTTGATGACGGAAAAATTTTACGTGTAGCACATGACGCAGCAAGTATTTTCGGAATAATAAATAATATAATTCCTATTATAATCCTCGTTTTTCTTGTTATTCTGTTGATCATAATCATTTGTGCAAGATTCATTACATCACGCTTGATTCAGCCCATTATCAATCTTACAAATTATACTAATGACATCGGATGTTCTCAACCAATCTATACAGAGTTACTTCCTTTTATAAATACCATCAGAATGCAGCATGAAGATATTTTGAAAAATGCAAAAATGCGACAAGATTTTACGGCAAACGTTTCCCATGAATTAAAAACGCCTCTTACCGCAATTTCCGGATACGCAGAACTGATAGAAAACGATTTATGTAATACCGATGAGATTATTCATTTTTCCAAAGAAATACGTCACAATTCCCAAAGGCTGCTGTCACTTATTAACGATATTATAAAACTTTCGGAACTTGACAATATGGATGACAAGAGTTCATTTGAGTTTTTTGATTTGTACGATGTTGTTTCAAAATGTATCGATATGCTCAAGGTTACGGCAATGAAAAATGATGTTTCTTTATTTCTCGAAAAATCTGATGATATAAAAATAAATGCCAATCGGGAGATGATTACCGAGCTGGTTTATAATCTTTGTGATAATGCAATTCGTTATAATAATAAAAACGGTCGTGTGGATATTTATATAAAAAATATCGACGGAAAAAAAACTTTTATTGTGTCCGATTCGGGAATCGGAATCGCCCCGGAACATCAAGAACGTATATTTGAGCGTTTTTACCGTGTAGACAAAAGTCGTTCCAGACAAACCGGCGGAACGGGATTGGGATTGGCAATAGTAAAACACATTGTATCATTGCATAGTGCTTCCATAAATCTTGAAAGTAAGCTCGGTGAAGGAACAAAAATAACTATAGTTTTTTGATTTGCCTATACGATTATATACACTCAAAAATCCGCTCTATTGCCGATACTATTTTTTCTTGTTCTACAGATGTGTAATTTATCACAAAATAGCGTTCTGCTTCATCGGGCGGATTTTTGTAATAAGCAGAAAGCGGCATTATTTTTATTCCGTTATTTTCCAATCGTTCCAATAAGTTTTCATTGCAAATATCAGAATGCAAACGCATTAAAAAATGCAATCCCGAATCTTCTTCCAGTATCTCGGTTTTATCTGCATAATTATTGTTTTGAAGTGCATTTATAATCAAATTTCTCTTTGTAAGATAAAGTTTACGCATTCGATTTATATGCTTTTCAAAATAACCGCCTCGGATAAATGCAGCTAATGTGAATTGCTCAAATGTGGGTACCGTACATGAATAAAAGCCCAGTTTTTTATGGAAAAGCGAAACCAGATTTCCCGGTAATACCATATAACTGATTCTGATTGTTGATGTTAATGTTTTGGTGAATGTGTTCATGTAAATCACTTTTCCCGAAACGTCTATACTTTGCAATGTAGGAATCGGCCGTCCGGAAAAACGAAATTCGCTGTCATAGTCGTCTTCTATTATATAACGAAATTCCGAAGATGAAGCCCACCCCAACAATTCATAACGCCGACTTACAGGCATTACTATACCTGTAGGAAAATGATGTGACGGACAAATATGAATTATATCGGTAGATGTTTTTTCCAGCTCGTCAATGCGAACGCCTGATTTATCCATATTAATAAAGTTGCATTTTACATTATGACTTTCATAGACTTTTGCAATTTTGTTATAGCCCGGATTTTCCACGCCGTAATGTTTGTCAAATCCCAAAAGTTGTATCAAAAGTCCGTAAAGATATTCCGTACCGGCTCCTATAATAATCTGTTGAGGTGAAACTTTCATTCCTCGAAACTCTTTTAAATGCACTGCAATAGCTTCTCGCAATTCCGGAATACCGCCCGCCGGCGGATTTTTCATCAAATCATTTTGTCTTTGAGTAAGGACTTCACGCATAAGACGTGCCCATATTGAAAAAGGAAAACTCTTTTTGTCTGTTTGATTACTTGCAAAATTTACATCATATTTTTTATGACCGGAAGTTTTTGGTGCTACATATTTTTCTGCCAGCGAATTTTTTTTATACATCGCTGTATTTTTTATATCTGCAACAAAAAATCCCTTTTGCGGCAGTGAATAAATAAAACCTTCGGCTACCAGCTGTGAATATGTATTTTCTACGGTAATTACACTTATTCCCAAATTGTCCGCAAAAGAACGTTTTGAAGGTAATTTTTCTCCGGCAGTCAAATTGCCGCATAAAATGTCATTTTTTATACATTCATACAAAAATTCATAAATAGGTTTAGAGCCTTTTTTATCAAGTGAATACGTCAACATCTTGCAATCCTTATTTTATCTGACATTAACAATTTAACACAAACTGACCTGTTTTAAGAATACCAGTTACATTTTAACTACAAATTGACTTTATCCGGCAAATAAGCTATTTTCCAATTACATTTTTATAAGCCACCGGGCTTAAGAATGATAAAAAGGCATTCAAGAGTACATCATTAGGTCATAGAAGATGTACTGATGAATGCTTTTTTTATTTTCGGAGTTTGTTCTATGATAAAAAATCCATTCAGAGTTCTTTCAAAAGGTGAAATGTTATTATGGATAGTTTCTGTTGTAACGGTGACAGCATCTTTTTTACTGTCTGCATCCGGCGATTTTTTGACACTTACCGCCTCGTTAATCGGTGTAACATCATTAATATTCATTGCTAAAGGTCATATTTTCGGGCAAATACTCAGTATAATCTTTGCATTCTTTTACGGAATTGTTTCTTTTTATTTCCGTTATTACGGCGAAATGATTACATATTTGGGAATGTCTGCTCCCATTTGTGCATTAAGTACAATCTCTTGGCTCCTTCATCCATACGAAAATTCCGATGAAGTCGAAGTCAGTCAAATTACAAAAAAGCAAATCGTCGTATTGTGCCTTTTTGCCACTGCGATTACCGTAATGTTTTATTTTATTCTGAAAGCTTTAAAAAATGCCAATCTGATTATAAGCGTAATTTCCGTAACTACAAGTTTTACCGCAGCTTACCTTACAATGTTGCGAAGTCATTGGTATGCGATAGCTTACGGTGCAAATGACATTATTTTGATAATCTTGTGGATTCTTGCATCATTAAAAAACCCGAATTACACCCCGATGGTGATGTGTTTCATAATGTTTTTGATTAATGATTTGTACGGATTTTACAGCTGGCGTAAAATGCTCAAGCGACAAAAAAGTAACATTTCCGTTAAATAAAGACTTATTCTGACCTTATAAATAAACTTCAATCTGAATCTTTCAATAAGATCAATTATTCGCTAGTTTTCACTCATAAAAAAAATAAAGTGAGGTTTTTATTATGAACGAAAACAGATACGAGCTAAACAAAAATCTAGCTCAAATGCTTAAAGGCGGTGTAATAATGGATGTAACGACTCCGGAACAGGCAAAAATTGCCGAAGATGCCGGAGCCTGTGCCGTTATGGCATTGGAAAGAATTCCCGCAGATATTCGAGCTGCCGGCGGTGTATCACGTATGAGTGATCCAAAAATGATTAAAGGTATTCAAAATGCCGTTTCTATTCCCGTAATGGCAAAATGTCGTATCGGTCATTTTGCAGAAGCACAGATTCTTGAAGCCATTAAAATTGACTACATAGATGAAAGTGAAGTTTTGTCGCCGGCAGATGATGTTTATCACATTAATAAGCGTAATTTTAAAACTCCGTTTGTTTGCGGTGCAAAAGATTTAGGTGAAGCTTTGCGACGGATAAATGAAGGTGCAAGTATGATTCGTACAAAAGGCGAACCCGGAACCGGCGATATTGTACAAGCTGTGCGACACATGCGAAAAATGAACAGTCAGATTGCAAAAATTGTCAGTATGCGTGATGACGAACTTTTTAATGAAGCTAAAGAATTGCAAGTTCCTTATGACTTGGTGAAATTTGTTCATGACAACGGAAAACTCCCTGTTGTCAATTTTGCTGCCGGCGGTGTCGCTACTCCGGCTGATGCAGCATTAATGATGCAATTGGGAGCCGAAGGAGTATTTGTAGGTTCGGGAATATTTAAATCGGGAAATCCGGCAAAGCGAGCATCAGCAATCGTAAAAGCCGTTACTGATTTTAATAATGCCGACTTGATCGCAGAACTTTCAGAAGATCTCGGCGAAGCTATGGTAGGAATCAATGAAGATGAAATTGAAATCTTAATGGCTGAAAGAGGTAAATAAATGACAGTAGGAATTCTTGCATTACAAGGTGCATTTGCAGAACATAAAAAAATGTATCATTCCCTAGGAGTAAATTGTATCGAATTGCGAAATAAAAAAGATTTAAGCAATCACTACGATGCACTTGTTTTACCCGGAGGAGAAAGTACTGTTCAGGGAAAACTTCTTAAAGAATTGAATATGTTTGATACGCTGAAAAAGCAAATTGAAAACGGGATTCCTACATTAGCCACTTGTGCGGGAATGATTTTGCTTGCCGATAAAATTCAAAATGATAACAGAACACATTTTAGGACAATGCCGATAACCGTCCGCCGAAATGCATACGGACGGCAACTGGACAGCTTTTCTACGGAAGCAGAATTTAAAGGATTGGGGAAAATCCCTATGACTTTTATTCGAGCTCCGTATATCGAAACATTTTCTGAAGATGTAGAAGTTTTATCCGTAATTGATAAGCATGTTGTTGCTGCCCGTTACAAAAATCAACTTGCTCTTTCATTTCACCCGGAATTAAATGATGATTTAAGTATTCATAAAATGTTTTTGGATTTTATTTAATTTTCTTCGGTAACAGACTTTTGTTTCTGTTTCGCAGTAGATTCAAAGTCTGTCAAAATAATTAATTCATTTTAATTAACTAAAAGTTCAATACTAAATCAAATCAGTATTGAACTTTTTTTTATCATTTCACGCCAAAAATATACTCTTTTGTAATATTTTTCAATTTAAAACAAAACCTTTTTAATTTTACTTATATCGATTTTTTTAACTAAAGGAACTAAGATGAACAAAAGAGTATTTTATTTTACCAACATTATTCTTTTATTACCATTAATAATGTACGGATGCCAGTTTGATGACGAATCTAAAAATAATAGTAAAACAAATAATACCAAAACAGAAACTTATGATGAAACTGAAGCTTCTAAAGATGAGAATATTATTTATACTACTGATAAAAATTTCAGTGAATTGATAAACACATTATCACATGAAAAAAAATATACGATTACTATCATCGGCAATATAACTTCCGAAAACATTTCTGAAATAAAGCAAACATTAAAAAGAAAAGATTTGCTTCATATCAATTTAGATTTATCAAAAACTACCGGACTGACTTCAATTGAAGAATGTGCTTTTCATGAATGTCACAGATTAATAAGCATAAAACTTCCTAATACAATTAATTCGATTGGCTACAGTGCATTTTCCAATTGTACAAATTTAATAAATATTGAAATTCCCGATTCCGTAACATCTATTTGTATGGGAGCATTTGAGGAATGCAGAAAATTAGAATCTATAAGAATTCCGAATTCCGCAACCTTAGGCGACGAAGTTTTTTACAATTGTATAAATCTTAAAACTTTTAAAATATCAGAAAATCATCCTGATTACTCTACAGACAAAACAAAACTATGCTACTTTCAAAAGACAAAAAACAACTAATTGCTTATCCATCTGCAACCAAAGACATAAATATTCCCGATTACACCACATCAATAGGAAACTTTGCATTTTCCGGGTGTCATAATATTCAAAATATTAAAATACCGAATTCAGTAACTGACATTGGGAAATTCGCTTTTTATGATTGTCAAAAACTGACAAATATTGAATTGCCCGATTCTGTAAAACAAATAAATGAGGGCGTCTTTTATGATTGTGCGAATCTAATAAACATTAAGATACCTGATTCTGTAAAAAATATAGGAATCGAAGCTTTTTCCGGATGTAATAATTTAAAAGAAATAAAACTTCCCCAGTCATTAGAATCAATCGACAATCGTGCATTTTATGAATGTCACAGTCTGGAATCTATAACTATTCCGGATACGGTTACTTCAATAGGTAAAAGTGCATTTTCAGAGTGTACGAACTTGAAAAAAATAAAGCTTCCCAAGTCATTAACGACAATTAAACTTGCTTTATTTAAAGGTTGTGAAACTCTTACAAGTGTTACAATTCCGGTTTCCGTAACCACAATAGAAAAACTTGCCTTTATGAATTGCGATAAACTGACAACGATAAATTATATCGGTACAAAAGAAAACTGGGGAAAAATAGAAAAAAACTTAGTTCATAATGAGTTTTTGAATAAAGTCACCGTAAATTATAACTACATTGATAAATAAACAAAAAGGACAAGTTTTGAATCTTATTTAAATCAAAACTTGTCCTTTAATTTTTTTTAAAGTACGGCCCTGAGAAATTGTTGCAATCTCGGACTCTTAGGATTTTGGAAAATCTCTTCGGCACTGCCGCTTTCTGCAATTATTCCTCCGTCCATAAACAAAATACGTGTTGCTACTTCTCGTGCAAATCCCATTTCATGAGTTACAACAACCATTGTCATTCCGTCATCAGCTAAATCTTTCATCAACTGTAAAACTTCACCGACCATTTCCGGATCAAGTGCCGAAGTCGGTTCATCAAACAAAATCACATCAGGATTCATAGCCAATGAGCGAACAATAGCGATACGTTGCTTTTGTCCTCCGGAAATACTTGACGGATGCACATCTGCTTTATCTGCCAAGCCGATACGTCTCAAAAGACTCATTGCATTTTCACAAGCCTCTTCTTTAGATTGAAGCTTTAATGTAATAGGTGCAAGAGTAATATTTTGTAAAACTGTCAAATGAGGAAACAAATTAAAATGTTGAAAAACCATCCCCATTTTACGACGCAACACATCGATATTTACTGTTTTATCAGTAATATCAGTTCCTTCAAAAAGAATATGTCCGCTTGTAGGAACTTCCAATAAATTAAGACAACGCAAAAAAGTACTTTTACCGGAACCTGACGGCCCTATAATTACAACTTTTTCACCTTTGCTGATTTTTTCCGTAATATCATTAAGGACAAGATGTTTTCCGAATTGTTTAACAAGATTATTTACTTCTATCACTCTTTGCCATCCTTTTTTCAATTAACGAAAATAATTTTGTAAGTCCTAATGTCAGACAAAGATAAATTACAGCACAAGAAAGCAACGGAATCCATGCATTGTATGTGGCATTACGAATATTATCACAAGCTTTTTGCAAATCTACTACAGCAATAAAACTTGCAACAGAAGTCTCTTTTATCAAAATAATAAACTCGCTTGTATACGTAGGAAGTATAGTTTTAAAAGCCTGCGGTAAAATAATTTTACACATAGTCTGCCACCAAGAAAGCCCCAATGAACGTCCGGCTTCCATTTGTCCGATATCAACTCCTTGAATCCCGGCACGAAAGATTTCAGTACAATATGCACCTGAATTAATCCCAAAAGAAATTATCGCTACAAGTACGGCATTACTCATCCCCATAGGAGAAAAAATAACAAAATAGAAAATCATAAGCTGTGTCGCCATCGGTATACCGCGAATAACGGTAACATAAACATCAGCAATTATATTTAAAACTTTTCTTTTTGAAATTTTAAAAAGTGCAAACACACATCCGAGAATTGAGCCTATTAAAATTGCACAAAACGCAATCAAAAGAGTTACTCCCAGACCTTTAGGGATCAATATCCATCGACCCTGTGCAATCATTGTGTCGTAAAAACTTTGCCACATAATATTAATCCTGCCAACTTTTTTATTGAACCGGTTTTCTTACTATAATAACCTGATTTGATTCGTAGTATGATTCTGAGAAATCAACATTTTGACGACGCTCTTCTGTAGCTGTCATTCCGGCTGCAATAAAATCGATTGCACCGGACTGTAAAGCTGCAATCAATCCGTCAAACGCCATATCTATAACTTTCAATTTTTTACCGTAATCGTTTGCTATCATTTTTCCCATAGATACATCAAACCCTACAATATCAGTACCCAAAATAAATTCAAAAGGAGGAAATGCAGCATTTGTTCCCATTTTTACTACATTTTCAGAATCGATATCTTCAATTTCAGGAATTACGATATTTCCGTCTACAGGCATAAAAGCTTTGATTAATTCTTCATATTTTCCTGATGATTTTAAATCTGCTATAGTTTTGTTAATTGATTCAAGTAATTCTGTATTGCCTTTTTTTACGGCGATAGCATAAGATTCTGTCATAAAATTATCATTTACAATAGTAAGATCCGGATTGCGACTTACAATTTCTTTTGCCGGCAATTCGTCAAGTACTATAGCGTCAATAGCACCGTTTTTCAAATCAAGAGATGCATCGATACCAGTTTTAAAAGATTTTATTTTAGCATCTTTTACGCTCTCTTGAAGGTAAAGCTCGCCGGTAGTTCCTGCTTGACAACCGATTTTTTTACCTTCCAAATCTGCTGCCGAATTAATTACAACAACACTTTTTTTCTGACAAGATGTCATTCCCAGTACAAAAATTGCAACTGAAATTACTCCGATTATTTTTTTCATAAAGCCTCCGCTGTTATATAAAAATTACAGGACTTTAGCATAAAATCTAAAAAGTTAAAATACTACTTTTGTAAAAATCAAATCTGACTTTGGGATAATGCAATTTTAAACATAGCTGAGGTGATATAAAAAAAGAGCGAAAAACTTTCGACCGAGAAGTTTCTCGTCTCCTCACATCTCTAAAAACTATTGTTTATATCAGTAAAACTAATCATTATTATCTGCAATTTGCCCTAAAAATTAGCTATTTCTCCGGTCAAACCTGCAAATTTAATTTAGGCTAAAACACCGTTTAAACTGCGTTTCACGAGGCAAAATAAAAAAACTTCAACTTTTTTCCCGAAACTTGTAAGCATTTATGAAAGAAAATACATTAAAATTTGTGGAAGTAATTGTTCTGCTTGGTAAAAACAAAACTTCCTAAATTATATTTTAAGGAATGAGAAATGAGCAATTTTAAACGCTGGGAAGATTTAACTATCACAGACGACTTCATGTTTTGTAAGGTCATGTCCGACCCGGATATTTGCAAGGAGCTTTTGGAAATTTTATTACACATCAAAATTGAACGGCTGAAATTTCAGGAACCACAAAAAAGTTTCAGACTTACGTCGGAATCGAAAGGAATTCGCCTTGATGTCTACGTCAAAGACAGCAATCGTGTTTTTGACATCGAATTACAAACTACAAACGAAAGAAATCTCGAATTACGAACACGTTATTA
>JAGANG010000044.1 GCA_017624275.1 Spirochaetales bacterium
AAAGTCCGATAGAATCCTCTTCATTTTCTCCAGAGTCTAAATTGAACTCTTCAGTTTCTAAATCAATATCTTCGTTGTTAATTTTATCGTCAATGTCAGTTTCAGATAAGTCACTGGAATCTAAAATATCGTCTAATTCGTTATCAGAAAGTCCGATAGAGTCTTCTTCATTTTCTCCAGAATCTAAGTTGAACTCTTCAGTTTCTAAATCAATATCTTCGTCGTTGATTTCATCGTCAATGTCAGTTTCAGATAAATCACTGGAATCTAAAATATCGTCCAATTCATTATCAGAAAGTCCGATAGAATCTTCTTCATTTTCTTCAGAATCTAAGTTGAACTCTTCAGTTTCCAAATCAATATCTTCGTCGTTGATTTCATCGTCAATGTCAGTTTCAGATAAATCACTGGAATCTAAAATGTCGTCCAATTCATTATCAGAAAGTCCGATAGAATCTTCTTCATTTTCTTCAGAATCTAAATTGAACTCTTCAGTTTCCAAATCAATATCTTCGTCGTTGATTTCATCGTCAATGTCAGTTTCAGATAAGTCACTGGAATCTAAAATATCGTCGTCTAATTCGTTATCAGAAAGTTCGATAGAATCCTCTTCAAGACTTAAGTCGTCTTCTTCAGTTTCATCAACTAAATTTGTGAAATCAAGTGTATTAAAATCATCTTCATAATCTTTTTCGTTGATGTCTAAATCGTTAGATAAATTTTTAGCAGTTTCATCTTCACTAGGAATAATGATTTCTTCATCTTCTATTGTAGTTTCGGTTTCTTCTGTTTCGTTGTCAGAAGATTCCATGACTAATTTATCTAAATCATCATCCGAAAGTAGATTACTATCGTTTAAATGAGAAGATTCGTTATTGAATAAATTGTTATTTTCATTTATTGCGTTTGCTAATAATTCTTGTTCGGCTGTTAAGTCGACTTTTAAGTAATCTTCATCTTCTTGGCTTACAAATTGTTCGTTTTTCTCAGGGAAAGAAAAATTGATAATATCACTGTTTTCATCTTCGTCTATTAATGAATCAATCAAATCTTCTGAAAGTTTCTTTTGTGGAATTATGATAGTTTTGGGACTTTCTTTTAATGCGACACCGCAGAATTCTTCTTCATCGTCATCTTCGTTTAAGAAAGCTGAAAGATCTATATCTTCATCTTCTTCAAAATTAAAATCTTCAGAAAGATTATTTATGTCATTATCGATATCATCAGTTTTGTTATCTAATGTTACGTCATCATCTAAAAGTGCATCCAGCGATAAAGAAGTTTCGTCGTCTAATGAGAATTCTTCATCGTCATTCAAGTCTAATAATAAATCGTCATCATCTGATTGAACAGAAGATTCTGAAGTAAGAAGGTTTTCTTCTTCATTATTTATTGGTTCTGTAGATTGTTCATTATTGACAGAATTGTCGTTATCAAATTGTATTTCATCCAAATTATTATTAATAATGTCATCATCTAATATCAAGTCTAGATCATCATCAAGTTGTAATGAAGAATCATCTGTAATATCAGAATCTTCTTGAGGGAGCTCATCTAACATGAAGTCTGATGTATCTATATCGAAATCATCGAGACTATCAAGGATTTCATCGTCTTTGTCTTGGGGAGTTTGAGCCATGTTTTAACCTCTCTCATTTTTAGAAATTATTTAATTATTAACTGATTTTCGTCAAAACGTACAGAATAATAAAATATTTATGCTTTAGATTGAATATATTATCAAAATAATACATTAAAATACATAAAGTGAATAGGGGTAAAAAATTAAATTTTTTTTGTTTTTAAACTGATTCCGACTCTGAAATAAGAGTCTTTTATTCCGGTGACGAGTGAGAATTGAAAATTGTGGGTTTTATTTAAATCAAGGTGAAAACTGAAAAAGTAGGGGACGAAAGATACTAAGGTAAATAATGTACCGAAAACGGTTATAAATGCTCCGTTTTTTAATAAATCGTTATCTATAGAATTATATGAAGTAAAAAGTTCTTTTACTGTACCGACAAAATTTTCAATCGTAAAATTATTTCCAATGATTTGAGATAACCCGAAAGCACAAATTGTAATTCCCGATGCAAAAATAGTCAGCCCGGTCAAAAAACTTCCCAAAGAAATATAATTCATTAAATGGAAATAGAGATTTTGATAATAGAAACTGGTGTCTATTTTATAAGGATCAAAAAGCGGTCTTGCGATTAACGGAATGGAACTTATTTTAAATTGTAAATCAAAATCCCCGACGGTATTTTCTATGGGAATTTGTTGTTCCGGTCGCCATAAAGACCATGAAATAATTTTTTGTTTTACAAAGGTTATCAGATCTTCAATGTTTACAAGATTATCATTGTCAAAATCTGCGGCACCTTTAAGACCGTCGCATAAATAATATGCAAAAACTCCGTATGGAGTATAAATTGATTGCTTATTTTTTACAGAAAAATCTTTCTCGGATGTTGCCTGAAAAATTAAACTGTCGTGAGGTAAATCCGTGGTTTGTATTTTGGGGAACGGGGTATTTTCATTTGTACCGGGTAACAAATGTTGAACTTTTATTGATGCCGAGATTTTATAGCCATCAATAAAAAACATGGAATTTTTTAATTTCTTATGAGTACAAATGTCGGATACGGAAGACAGCGGCAAGGAAGTATTTTCTATATTATTTAAATTACTGTCTATTGTAAGCAAATTAGTTTTGTTATCAGAGGTTTGTATTGTATATCCTGAGAAAAATAAGAGAAAATTGTCGTTTTCTTGAATGTCGTCAGATATTTGCTGTAAAACTTTATAAATATTTTTTTTTGACGGATATTTAGGTGAATTGGGGAAAATGTCATCGGTCATACGGATAACGATGTCGAATTTCCCCTCATTTTTTAATGTATCTTCTATTAGCTTTGCATCGTAACGTGGCATAGAAAGCGGTTCTAAAAAATGATTTTGATAATTATTTATACCAATGATTAATGCCCAACGTTTTCCGGTCTTTTTAATTTCATCAGTAAAAGAAAAAAAAATGTTGAAAAATGTCATAAAAAATAACAAAGACCAGAATCTTTTTTTCAAAGTAAAATCTCCGAAATTATTGCAATGTTTCTAAACGATCTATGACTTTATGAAAAAGTTGATTGCTGTCTTGAGAAATTTTATCAAAATCTAATAACAGCTGACCGAATTTTTTATTTAATTCCAATATTTGTTCTTTTTCTTCATTTAATAGTTCCGGTAACTTTTGCAAAGAAAAAGACATTATTTCCAGGCTGTTTTTTGTTCCGAAATATTGAACGGTTTGTCTTGAAATTAACTGTTCACCGGTTAAATTAGTTTTCAATTCTTCATTTGCAGCTTTTGCCATTCCGCAGATTAACTCGTAAAGTTTTTTTGGCAAAACAATATTAGCTTCGATTGTTTCGTCGACTGTAGGTTTGTTCATGATTTTTCCTTAAAGTAAAAATGATGAATTATCAATAACAGAAAAAAAATAATCTGCATAGAATCAAAATGATTATTGTGGAATTAATTGAATGTAAAGAGAAATGTTTATTTAAAATTGCTGATAAATAAAATTAGTTTTCAGTTTTCATTCATTTGAAATTTAATATACTTAAAAAATACAATTTATTACACTAGTTAGGAGCAGAGAGTGAGTAATTTATTTAAAGACATGGCGGTACTTTTATTTTCAGCCGGTGATGAATTGGAAAAGAAAGCAGGTGAGTTTAAAAACTTACGTGAAGACAGATACAAAGAATTTGAAGAAAAAGTGAAAAATAAACAGGAAGAATTTAAAGACAAAAGTACGGAAATAAAAAACATGTTTGGAGATGAAATCAAAAAGGTTGAAGAAAATATTTTAGAGTTTACTGAAAAAATTGGTTTCGCTTCAAAAAAAGAAGTTGATTCTTTAAATCAAAAAATAGACGATTTATCTAAAAAGCTAGACCAACTTTTAGCAGAAAAAAAATCTTAACAGGAATTATTTTTGTGATGAAAAATTACAGAAGACGACTTTTTCGAGTATTGACAGTATTTATAAAGATACTTTTTGCATTTGGAAAAGAATTTAAATTAATACGCAAATATGGTTATGAAATTGCCCAGAAAAAGATGTACGCTCGTCATCTGAAATGTGCGAAGGATTTATATTCTGTAAGTGTTGAGCTTGGCAGTATTTATATCAAATTATGTCAATTTTTGAGTACGAAATATGATATTTTCCCGGATCCTTATATTGAGGTTTTGTCGCCGTTACAAAATAATGTTCCTGCAGTTCCGTTTTCTGATATTGAAGAAAGATTGATTTCGGAATACGGAGATTACAATCAAGTTTTTTCTTATTTTTCTGAAGATCCGATAGCCGTTGCTTCTTTGGGGCAAGTTCATTCTGCAATACTCAGAAACGGAGAAAAGGTTGCGGTTAAAGTTTTGAAAAAAGATGCTGAGGAAAATGTAGATTTTGATTTTGCTATTTTGTTTCATGTAATTCGTTTGATTAAATATTTTAACTTTATTTCAAAACATATAAATTTACCTTTGTTGCTTGATGAGTTTATCACTGTAACCGGAGATGAATTGAATTTTTTTCGTGAAATTTTTGTTGCTGAAAAAATGAGAAAATCTTTATCGAAAATTTCATATCTGAAAATCCCCAAAATTTATAAAGATTTTTGTACTCGCAGAATAATCGTAATGGAATATTGTGAAGGAATGAAAATAAACGATATAAAGGATTTTCAATCGATTAATTGTAATCCAGAAATATTGGCTGATAGAATTTTGGAAGTGTTTTTTGAACAATTTGTTTTTACAGAATGGGTTCATTTCGATCCGCATCCCGGAAACATTTTAGTGTCTCCCGGAAATAAAATAGTATTACTTGATTTTGGAATGTCTGGTGAGATTACGCCTGACATGAGTGTCGCAATAGCTAAAGGAATTGTTGCCGTGATGAATCATGATTGCGGAATGATTTTGAGAATTCTTCGAGGACAAAATTTTTTACGTGAAGATGCAAATATTTATACTTTATTCCCAATGATAGAATTTTTGTTGGATGAAGTTGCTGTAATGATGAGAATGAATAAGCAGTCAATCAGAACATTCGATTTTACTCCCATAAAAAAAGATTTTCACAAACTTATTTCATCAGATGCAATGCAAATACCTATAAAATGGGCGTATATGGGAAAAACAGTTGCGACTCTTGCAGGGCTTATTACTTTGCTGAATCCTAATTTTCAAATATATGAACAAATAAGTAAATATGTAGGAAAAGTAATTGTAAGAATGCCGCAGATTTTCGTGGAATCAACAGGGAATGAATTTATTCGTTTTGTACAGTATGCGCGTAATCTTCCGGAAAGATTGACTTACTTACTTGAAGATTATGAACGCGGAACATTAATAATGAAAAGAAAATCAGAATTCGAACAAGGAGAAAAAAAATCCAAACGGAATGTGTTTTTATTTCTGATAATTGCTTTTCCGTTCCTTCTCTATATTTTGTGCAAAATATTATCTATTATATAAATAGTGAATAATTTTTTGATAGAGGAATGCTTTTTGCTTATTTGATGTAGTCTTTAAAACGGGAAGTTGAAAATAAGAAATTAATTCTCAAAGTATTAATGGAACATTCCGTTATTAAAGAAATGGTAATGTGAAATTACAAAATTAAGTAAAGCAAAGATTATATTGAGAGATATATCGATATGTAAGATTTTCTTACTTTTAAAAAGATTAAACAATAAACAGGAGGCTGTGAATGGGTAACTGGAAAAAGTTATTTTATGTTTTGTTATGTGGGGTACTTTTTACTTTGAATGCACAAGAAAAAGAAATACCTGTGGCAGAAGAAGTAAAAACTGCAGATAATGAAGCTAATAAAAATAACAAAGAAAAAACGAAAGAAGAAAAAAAGAATGAAAAAGTAGCTAATGAATTAAAAGAAAAAATAGAGAAGGTAGAGGCAGAATTTCAAGCAAAGAAAAAAGAGCTTGAAGATGTAGAAAAAGAGCTGACAGAACTTAATCAGGTAAGAAAAACAGCTGATACCGAAGAGAATAAAGCAAAAGCAGAAGAGCTGGATAAAAAGCGTGAAAGCTTAAGTGACGAAGTTATAAAACTTTCGGAAGAACGTAACGATTATGCTCGTAAATTAGCGGAAATTGAACATAAGAAAGAGATTGCCGCTAAATCAGAGAAAAATCAACTTTTGCAAGATAAATACAAAAGAGATTTTGAATTATTAGAGCAAATGAAGAAACAAGAGCGTGAAAAAAGAGAACGCATTATAGCAGAACGAAAATCGTTACAGAAACAATTAAGTGAAGTAAGATTAAAAATCAGAGAACGAACATCTGCGATAAATCAAGGGAATTTAAGAATTAAAGAAATTTCAAACAAAATAATTTTGAGTGTTTCAACAGAAGAAGACAAAAAATTGTTAGAAGAAAAAAGTTCTTTTGTTTTACAAAGAACACATATTGAAAAAGAATTGGATGCCCTTAAACGTCGAGAAAAAAAGCTTGTAGCAAAACTTGCTGAAAAAGATGAAGGTTATGAACTTGCAGACGGTACTTTAAACTGGAGTAAAGTTTATGATATCGAAAATCTCCAAAGAGTGAAACCGGGAACATGGCACCTTTCTGTAATAGCGAAAGATTCTAATAATAATCAAAATAAACCGGTAGAAATAAATATAAAAATAGATCCTAAATCTGATATTCCAACAATTAATGTAATTAACCCGAAACCTAAATCCAGAGTACCGGGAAATTTAATGATTGTAGGTACTGCTTATGACGATGATGCTGTAAGCAAAGTAACTTTTACATTGGATTCAGAATTAGAAGAACGTGAATGTAATGGAACAGATTTCTGGAATTATGATTTGGATACTACAGGATTGGAAGACGGAGAGCATAAATTAACTTTTACCGTAACAGATGTTAACGGAATAAAATGCAAGCCTTATGTGATTCCGTTTGTTCTTGACAGAAAAGTTCCAACTATTGTATTGCCGTCAATGACTTCCGGTACAGTAGTTTCCGGAAAAACTAAAATATCCGGAACTGCGGAAGATTTGAATGGTATTTCTGGAATTTATTATTCTGTAGACGGAAGATATTCATATTCAAAAGTTGCAAGCGGTTTTGGTAAAAGAAAATGTAATTGGAGCTTTAATCTTGATGTAGCAAGAGAATTAGCTTCCGGTACAAATATTATTTGGATAAAAGCAGTTGATAAAGCCGGCTCAGAAGGATTTTTCCCACTGACTTTAATTGTTGACCGAGAAAATCCTAATGTAGGTTTCCATTATCCGCACCCAGGAATGAAAGTAGGAAATCGTTTTGAATTGTTCGGTTATGCATATGACAATGTAGAAATAAAAAAATTAGCAGTGAAAATTTCAACTCTCGGATTTTCTACACAAGAATTACCTGTAGTTTTTCAGCGTGGAAATGCAATGTGGAATTTCCCTGTAAATCTAAAAGAACTCAGCGGAGATCCATCGAAAGTAAAAAATGGTAAGTTGGATGCTGAAATTATAGTAACAGACGTTGCGAATAATGTTATTAAAAGAAAACTTTCTCTTGTAGTTGATAATAATGCAGCTAACTCAATGATAACTTTGAAATCAGTTGAAAATGGAGACAGATTCGGAGATGAAATACCGGTTTTCGGTACAATATCTTCAGCCCATACAGTAAAAGGTGCTTTAATCAATCTTTATAATGATAAAAATGAGATTGTTCTTGAAAATGAAGTAGTTGCAGAACATTCATTATCTACTTCTTTAGATGTCAGTGAATTACCGGAAGGAAATTATGTACTTGAAGTAATCGCTAAAAATGAATCAATGCAAGATGATCCGATACGTGTAAAAATCGGAATCGATCGTTCTTGTCCTCAGTTTAATATTGTAGAACTTGCGGATAAATATGTAAAAAATAAGTTTTCTAAGAAAATGGATATAGGTTTTTCAGTTAAGAAAACCGGAACAATAAAGAAAGCTACTTATACGTTGACTGATACTGAAGGTAATGCTCTTTCTCAAGGTGATTTAAAAATCAAGAGTAATAATAATTTACATCAAGCTCAATCAATAACACTTGATGTTTCTGACAATAAATTTGAAGGAATGAAGTTATTAAGACTTTCGGCTCTTGATGATTCATTGAAAAATGCAGAAGTTACGATTCCTGTTATTATTGATAATACAGCTCCTGCAATTACGGATGTGACTTACAATAAAGATACAGGTTTGATGGAAGATGTTGTCGTAACAGTATCTGATAACTTATTATTATCAAATGTAGAAGTAATAGAAACATCATCAGTAAACTCGACTCCTAATAAAATAAATATTTCAGGAAACAGAGATTTCCAATTCCCAATGAAAGTCAAAGACGATTCGGGTGCATTTATTTCATATAATTATGAGATAAAAGCAAAGGATATTACCGGAGCTGAATTGACAAAGAGTGTAAAAGTTCAATTTAAGAATACAACAGCAGAAAATCATACATTGACAATTAAAGTTGTACAAAAAGATCGCTCTCAATTAATGGGCAAAGCCGGATTATTCTTAAAATCAAAGAAAATTAATCCGGATTCAATTACCGGCGGTTTCGGTTTTACAAACGGTGATGTCAACAGTGTAAAAATTACTACAGATAAAGGTGTAGAGATTGCTTCTACAGTTGCGGATGAAACATTGGGAATTTTCTTATTTGAATTATCTGCCGATGTTCGTAAGAATTTTGCAGTAGGTGATAACAGAGTTATTTTCAGAGATTCTACCGGAACTTTGGATGAATTGATTTGTCAAAATGATTTGTTAATGCCTAAAGCTAAAACAATTTGGCCACCGGCATGTATTTCATTCAATTCTAATATTACAATTTATGGTGCAGCTACTGACGATTCAGGAATTACATCTGTTAAAGCGTCTTTGAATTCTTTAGATGAGTCAAAATTCTTGCCTGTTTCAACAGAGCCGATTGAAAATATTATGAATAAATCAGTTGCTGTTGTGGCACCGCATTTAAGGGATAAAACTCAAACAATCAGAGAATTCCTTGCAGAAAGTGGAAGTGAGATTTATAAAAACGGCGTTATGTATTCATTTGATTTCCCTGTAGATGAATTAAATGAAGGGGAACATACTGTTTATTTTAAAGTTGAAGATAAAACAGGTAAAACAGTAACAACTAAAGCGTTGATTTCTGTAGACAGAACCGCTCCTAAGGCAAAACTTCTTGCTCCGGAAGAATCTTTACGAACTAACGGAACTATAACATTGCGTGGAGAAGCTGAAGATGAGCAGGCTGTAGGTAATGCCGTAGCTACTCTTAATAATGAAAAAATTGTAGGTACAGGAAAAAATATTTGGAATATTCTTTATGATTTATATGAACGTACGGAATTTAACAGAGAAGATATAAAAGCTACAGTTCCGTTAGATATTAATATTGATGTATTTGACTTGGCTGGAAATAAGGCAAGTATTGTATCAAATGTAATTCTTGATGTGAAAAACGACGTTCCGGAAATTATAATAAACAGCCCGGCAGTTGATAATCAACGATACACAACTGATACAATTTGTTTTGAAGGTGTTGTTTTTGATGACGACGGAATAGATAGTTTACAATATCGTTTGGACTTCGGAAGAAATGAAGGCGAAGCATCTGCTTCGGAAGCTGACGGCTGGAAAAGCGTTATCTTAAAAGAAAACGAGTTGCCTAATTGGAGTGTAACAATGGTACCGGGATATTTGACTGCCGGAAAACACACTCTCGAATTGCGTGCATTTGACAAAAACTTTGTTCAAAGTGATGTAAAAACAGTTACTTTCCAAATAGACATGGAAAATCCTGTCATTACCGTAATCGGACCGGAAAACGGGGAATATATAAAAGGAACCAGACTTGTAAACGGTAAATCATATGACCCTAACGGTATAGCTTCGGTTGATGTAAGTACAAACAACGGATGGACTTTTGTTCCTGCCGAAGGTGGTGAGAACTGGATGTTCTATTTGGATTCAAAGACATTGCCGGACGGGGATTTGAAATTCTTAATTCGTGCAGAAGATGAGGTTGGTTCTTCTTCATATTCATTTGCATTGTTTAATATCGATAATACACCGCCGGAAGTATCAGTATTGTTGCCTACAGATGGAATGAGTATTAACAATCAATATACTTTTATTGGTAGAGCAAAAGATAATATTGCATTATCTAAAGGATCTATACGTGTTATCTCAGATACTAAAAATATGTTTGAAGGCGATGAAAGATGTGATGAAGAAGGTTATATTCCATTAACAGGTTTGGAAGCTTGGACTTTTGATATGGATGTAAGTAAATGGGACTTCGGAAAGTATCATGCGATAGTTAAGTTTACTGATATGGCAGGAAATATTACTGAAAAGAGTTTTGACTTCTTTGTTGAACCTCGTTCAGATTTCCCTGTTGTAGAATTGGATCAACCTCAGTCAGGTCAACATTTAACCGGTAATGTTATCGAATTCTATGGTACTGCTCACGATGATGACGGAATTGAAGCTGTATACTTACAGATAGATAATCATCCGAGAGTCAGAGCTGATGGTACTAAACAATGGCGTTATTTGGAACCTTCTATCAATTTGGAACCAGGACTTCATAAAGTAGTAGTAGTTGCTCAAGAAAAGTCTTCAGATCCAAACAAAAAAGGTAAATATTCAATGTCTATTTCAAGAAATTTCTTTGTGGATGAATCTGGAATTATCATTAATATAACTTCCAATTTGAATGGTGATTCAATCGGATATCGTCCATGGTTTACCGGAACAGCTCAGTTCTATGAAAGAAATCTTGAAATGAAAATGAAACGTGAGTTGCAGGATAAAAAATATCACGAATTGTTAAAACAAAATCGTGATAATCAAGATGTTGTTCCGCCTAAGGAAGAAATTGCTGTTAGTAAGTTTGAAGTAGAATCAGCGATGTCTCGTTATATTGCTGCAAACAAAATAAAAGCAATTTATATGAGTTATGATAACGGAAACAGCTACAAGAAAAATTGGGGAACTCCTGAAGAATGGAAAGTTCGATTACAAACGCAATATATGAAAAACGGTTCTCATATGTTGCAGTTTAAAGCGATTACAGAATCAGGAAAAGAAACTTTAAAATACTTTAAGGTAAATCTTGACCGTGAAGTGCCTACAGTAGTAATAGATGCACCGGAAGAAAATACAAGTTTAAATGGTGCAGTTGTTGTTCATGGATATGCTAATGACAATAATGAACTTGAAGATGTAAAAGTTCGTTTAAAACGTTATGACAAGAACTTAGGAAAAATGCCTAAATTTATCGATGGTATTTATCTATGGGTTCAAGCATTCGGAGGTCCTATTGTTTCCGGAGGATTTGGATTTAGCTTCTTTGATAATATTGTACGTTTGGAAGGTGCATTTGGTTGGGTTCCGTCAGAATCTAACTTAAAAGATATGGGACTTGTTCCGGGAAATGCATTCTATGATGCAAGTTTTACACCAGAATTCGGATGGGCAAATTATAGATACGAACCGCGATTCCCTGGATTTGTAGCCGGTGGAAAATTGTTGGCACAGGTATTAGATTTGCCGTTTGAGTTCTTCTTTGGTGAAGATGCGTCTAATTTCTCTATGAGTTTGGAAATCGGAGCCGGATTCTACTGGTTTAGTGGATTTGCCGCAGCATCAGATGAAATTAACGGAACGTATTATAGAACAAAACATCAAAATGAAGGTAAAGGTGATATCGGTTATGATCCGGCAATTGACGGAAGAGTACTTGCAGGATTTATGTACCAGTTTGACTTCTTCAAAGTTCACGACTATAAATTCTTAAAAGATTTTGCGTTATACTTTGAAAATTCATTCTACTTTGTTGCCAGTGAAGTAGACAGCCGACTTGTACCGCAATTTGGTTTTGGAGTACGTAACTCTATAGTCACAAATAAAGATAAATAGTTAAAATACTAAACAAAAAAAGCTTGATTCCTAAAAATATGGAATCAAGCTTTTTTTATGTATAAATGAGTGTTTAATTTCTTTTAAGAATGGAAAACATTTATCTAACAATCGATAAATTTGGAACGTAGTAAAGCAATTTCTTTTTTATACCCTTCGTGTTCATTGGGAGTTTCCAGTATAAACGGAAGATTTTTTAATTTTGCATGATTGATTATTTTTACGAGAGCTTCCAGACCGATTTGACCTTCTCCGATTTTTGCATGTCTGTCTTTGTGAGAATCTAACAGATTCATACTGTCGTTCAAATGAACAGCTTTTAATCTTTCGAGTCCTATAATATTATCAAAATGAGTCAGAACTCCGTCTAAATCATTCACAATATCGTATCCGCCGTCCCAAACATGACAAGTATCTAAACAAACGCCTAATTTATCAGAAAGGGAAGTCCCACATTTTTCTTCTGTTTTATCTATTATCATACGAATTTCTTCAAAAGTTCGTCCGATTTCAGAACCTTTTCCCGCCATAGTTTCTATAAGGATTACGGTAGACAATTTTTCACATCGTTTTATAACGGAACTCAACATTTCTGCAGTCAAATCTATTCCTATATCAACTCCTTGTCCTACATGACTGCCCGGATGAAAATTGTAATAATTCCCCGGAGTGTATTCAAGGCGGGAAAGATCATCAAGCATAGTATTCAGTGCGAAATCTCTTAATTCCGGCTTTGCTGCACATGGATTCATAGTATACGGAGCATGAGCTACTATTTTTGCAAAGTTGTGTTCTTTTGCTAATGAACAAAAAGTCGTAACATCATCAGAATCTATTGGTTTTGCAGTTCCGCCTCTCGGATTACGTGTAAAAAAAGCAAATGTGTTTGCGTCCAATTGCAAAGCCTCTTTCCACATTGCTACGTAACCTTTAGACGAAGATTCGTGACATCCTATATGTAACATAGTAAAACCATCCTAATTAACAATAATAATAAATTGTTATTTATATTTTTTGTGAATCTTTAGCAAGGGGATAAGTTTTTTGACTATTTAATAATTTAACTTTGTCGCAACATAAAATTATTGCTTTTTAGCAAAAGCAATTTTTCTGATGTCATCGCTGCATGCAAGAACGGCATCTACAATACATGGTTCAAAATGTGACCCTTTAGATTTTTTGAAAATATCCAGTGCTTGTTCCAATGACATTGCAGCTTTATATTGACGTTTACTCAAAAGAGCATCAAGTACATCTGCCGCAGCCATAATTCTGGCACAAAGCGGAATGTCGTGACCTTTTACGTTATTTGGATATCCGGTACCGTCCCATTTTTCATGATGATACAGCGACATTATTTTTGCTACTTCTAAGAATTCCTCACTTTCTATTTCAGACAAATTTTCGTCTATCAATTTGTAACCTTCGTATGAGTGAGTTTTCATTATTTCATATTCTTCTTGTGTAAAACTGGATGGCTTACACAATATTTGATCAGGAATTCTTATTTTACCCAAATCGTGTAATGGAGCTGTATTTATGAAAAGTTGAATATTTTCTTCGGTAAGAATATCTTTGTAATATCCTTGATTTACCAATTCTCGGGAAATAAGTTCTACATAAATTGCCGTTCGCTTGATATGTTCACCGGTAAAACTGTCTCGACCTTCTACAAGGTTGGCAAATGATGAAATCATTTTGTGTTGAATAGTTTTAATATGGCGATTTGATGCGTATATATCTTTAAGCGTATCGTGACTTCGTTGTGTAATAAAACATGAAATTATAAAAACAAATATGTATTCAACAGTAAAACCTACACTATATGCAATCCAATAATACATAGGGCTGACTGCCGGAATTTGCAATTCCCAAGCAGTTTGACTTTTAAACCATAATGAAACTAACAGTCCGACATAGCTGAAAATATTTACGGATAAGGTAAGTTTCGGATTAAAATACAGACAACTGATAAAAGGAACTAACGCACAACTGATATAAGTATTTACTCGAGCGTTACTTCCGAGAAAAGAAACCAAAATTTCCAGTCCGAAAAGCGTTAAATAAGCAATTACTTTTTGGTTTTTGCATTTTCTGGTAAGTATATTTTGAATGATGGTAAACGGAATTAAAAAGCAGGAGAATATAATAAGCCACATTAATGGCATTTCGTATAATTTTAAAAATATTCCGCCGGCTAAAAGAACAGGAGCTAAATTTGCATAAGCTATAACTTTTCCAGCTACTCTGTTCATACTAATTAAGTTTTGTTCAAAAAAGTCTTTATCATTTAATATATTTTTCATACAAAATCAGTGTATCAGGAATGTAGGGAAATGCAATGCTTATTTTTGTTAAGCAAAAAAATTGCAGACAAAATTAAAAAGACGTAAAATTTTTACAAAAAGGGTTGTCACTTTTGATGACAACCCCGAGTATAAAATTAAAGATTTGGAGAGTATTCCATGAATGAGTCTACAGAATACTCTGTTGTACCTTTTGTAAGTAAAATATCAGGACTTTTGTAAGAAATACAATCAGCTGCATTCCAATCCGGTTTTTTAAAATTTGACAGGCACTTGGCAACCAGAAAACCGCTAGCGTTATTGTCGATTCTCATATTGAAAGTATTTGTATCGTTATCGCGATTTATATCTATCCATTCTCCGTTGCCGTGAATGCCGCCCCATACCCATGCAAATAATTTGCTGCTATCGCTTGTTGTAATATTAAGATTTACAAGAGTAGGAGCAATATCTTTTTGCCAGATTGCAAAGTTTGTTCCGCTGTAAATCGGATAATTTCCGGTATAACCGTTATAATTAGGACTCCACAATTCACCGCCGATTTTTACGATAATTTCACCTTTTGAGCCTGTGATGTTTGCTGCATAATTTGTTTCTGTACTTTCAATAACAATTATTTTACTATCGTATTCAATTTTCAGATTTTGGCGAAGCTGAATTAAATATTTAATATGCTCCTTAAAATTTTTATTAGTTCCGGATACTGTTTCATTACCGCGATATTGCCAGTCTTTTCCGCTGTTGCCGGTAAAATAATGTTGCCATGCTACACACGGAAAACCTGGATGAGTCAATATAAACGCATAAGCAGTCGGTACATTTTCCCAATTTAATTCCCAATGTTGTTGTGTGCTTCCGGTATCGTGATTATCTACAAAAGTAACAGCTGCACTGGAATTAGAATGAATCAGACTGTCTTTATTTGCAAGAAGTGACATATTCCATGAATTATTGCTAATAATTTGACCGTTTTCGACTTTATACCATCCGAAAGCTTTATTTAGATTACGTTTAAGTACAAAATCAAATGCTCGTGATGAAACTGCACTTACGTTGTTTATAGGTTCTTTTGTTTTTTCAAGCCATTTATTAATTTTTGTTTTCCAATTTTCCTCGTTAGTTTGTGGGTTTTGGTCATAATTGTATTCCGGCCAATATTCACCTACAGAGAATTCTGCCTTTGTCATTGCGTTGTAGTAACCGATGAATTTCCCATCAAAACCTTTTACGTAATCATAACGCCAACCGACGAAACCGACACGCTTTAGTACACTGTTCATCCAACTGTAAATCCCTTGTTGTACGATAAGGTTGTAATGATCAAGATTTCTGTAAGGTTTATACAAAGTACCGGAACTGTCATTTCCCCCTGTTTTCCCGTAACCGGGATTTCCTTCACAAAAAAAAGTATCATCGCTGCAAATGCAAGTGCAGTCATTTGTCCAGCGAGGATTTGTAAAATCTGCCCAGTCGGTAGTTCCGGCACGATGATTTACGACAATATCTGCAATAGCTTTTGCCGGTTTAATAGCTTGAATTACTTCTCTTAATTCATCTTCAGTTCCGTAGCAATTATTTAAATTGTTCAATTCATTCGGAGCGTAACCTTGAGAACTTGCGGTGTCAGTTTTACTTGGTGGCGGAAACCAAACATATTCAAATGTATTTGAAATTTCTTTAGCATTTTCTTGTATTGTTCGGTACCATTTTCCCCATTCCGGATTAGCTTTTTCGATTTTATATTCATTTCCGTAATTTGGGGCGGAATCCCAGTTAAACCCCTGCAACATTACACCGCTTTTATTTTCTGTATAAGTTTGTGCAGTTTGTTTTGTGTATTTGGCAGTGACGATTTCAGATTTTTCTAATCCATTTTTGTAAGCAATTACTTTTAATGTTACAGTGTTATCAATTTTAATTCCTGTAGAAGCTGAATATTTGCTGCTTGATTCAGTCGGTTCTGTTTCGTCGATTGTATAATAAATACTGACGTCTTCTGTTGTATCGCAAGTTACAAATACGGTAATTGTGTTCCAGAAGTCTCCGGCAGGAACAGAAAGTATCGGCGTTTTGACCTGATTTATATGTTCTTTGATTATTTCTGAATAATATAATTTATTTCCATCTAATTTTTTATCTTGCTGATTTATCTGTATTGTAAGATTATTATTTCTAAGAATATTTTGTTGGGAATTAATATCTTCATCTTGTGAAGTAATCGCATTTTCGCAACTGAATAATAATATTAAGAAAAATAAAATTAAATAGCTTTCAGTTTTCATTTTTTACCTCCTTAAGTTCGGGTATATTTTTATTGTCTTTATTTTGTTTCATTATTATCTTTGCCTAGACGGTATTTTGCGTTAATTACAAATATTCTGCTTTTTGTCCGGGCGAAAAAAAAATCAATTTTGTTGCTTTTGGGTACCTCCTTTCTAAAAGTGACAAGAAAATCTATAAAGCGTATGAATGTATAAGGCGTGATTCATACACTTTATAGTTTCTTAGGACTTCTGGCTAATGAGATTACGATATTCATTATTTAATTATCTACTTTTTGAATAATCAAGATATTAGCATTATTAGATACAATGAAAAGGACTTTTTCTATTTTTTTTATTTTACTTATATTAGACTCTAGATTTAAACTATTTACTAAGTTAAGCATAGAATCTGATAATGTTTATGTATTTACTGAATATTTAAATAATGAATCTGAATGAAACATAAAAGTTTTCAAAACTTACATAAAACCGTTTTAATTAGGGAAAAATTGTATTTTGCATGATAAAAAAAGAGCTGTCAAAACTGACAGCTCTTTTAAAAATCCTATAACAAAGTTTAGGGGAACTAATAGGAATAATCAAAAATTATTTTTTTGACCAAGTTCCGGTACTTTTTCCCTCATCACCTCCATCCCAACTATTGATTATGAAACAATTTTTTCCGTCGTTAGGAATTGTTAGATTTATTGTTTGATTCCATTTTGCGTCCCATCCGAGTTCAGTTACCTCAGGGTTATTTCTGGTAAAAATAACATTCGGATATTTACTGTCTATTTCACATTCATAAATACCATCGGCATCGGAATCAGTCATTTTGTACCAAGTTTCTCCGTTACCGTAAGCATAAACTGCAAACCAAGCGTAATCTCCAGCCCATTCCCATGGATTAAGGTAAATTGTTTGATAAGTCGGTTCAACACCTTTTTCACCTTTTTGCCAGATAGTAAAGTTTGTTCCGCTGTAAATAGGATAATTTCCTGTGTAACCGGTACCTGTAGGAGAATATGCATCTCCACCGATTTTCACGATGATTTCGCCTTTTGTTCCTGCAATTTTAGCTACATAATTTGTCGTTGTCTTTGCAAGAACAGTCACGGTATCATCATACTCGATACCTAAAGTATGTCTGAGGTTAATCAAATAATCGATGTGCTCTTTCATAGTTTTCTTTGTACCGGAAACACCTTCTGCCCCGCGATATTGCCAACCGCTTTCGGCAAAGTAATGTTGATTTGCAACACATGGCATACCCGGATGAGTCAGAATAAACGCATAAGCTGCTGCAACATCGCCCCAGCTTAATTCCCAATGCTGTTGAGTACTTCCTGTATCATGGTTATCTACAAAAGTAACAGCAGCAGCCGGATTGCTTCTCATGAGAGTCGCAGTATCTGCAAGAAGTGACAAATCCCATAATTCATCTTGAGATTTATCTTGTACTCCATCTGCAACTTTAGTCCAACCGAACGCCTCATTCATTTTTTGTTTCAACACAAAGTCAAATGCACGAGATTCTTTTCCGGCTTGTCCGTTTACGGTTTTACCTGTTGCATCAATCCAATTGTTCAACAATGAAGCCCAATCTCCGTCATCCGGCCAGTATTCACCTACAGAGAATGCGGCATCACTCATTGCGTTGTAGTAGCCAACATAGTCTCCGGCAAAGCCTTTTACATAGTCATAACGCCAGCCCACGAATCCGGCACGTTTCAATACAGAGTTCATCCAGCTGTAAATACCTTGTTGAACAGTTGGATTTGTATGGTCTAAATCTCGGTAAGCAGCATAAGCCATTCCGCTGTCTTTTGCACCTTTTTTAGAAGAGCCAATCATTGGACTTCCTGATAATGAAAATCCTTCATCATCACTACAGATAGAATAGTAGTCGTCATTCCATTTTGGATTAGTAAAATCTCCCCAAGAAGTTGTTCCCGAACGGTGATTTACTACAATATCAGCAATCGCTATTGCTGGTTGAATAGCTTGAATTACCGCTTTGAGTTCTTCTTCCGTTCCGTAACAGTTGTTCAAATCGTTCAACTGGTTAGGAGCGTATCCTTCGGAACTTGACGTATCTGTCTTGCTTGGAGGCGGGAACCAAACATATTCAAATCGGTCTTTGACTTCATCTGTATAATCCAACATTGTAGTATACCATTTGCCCCATTTCGGATTAGGATTTTCGGCATTGAAACCTTCACCTCGAGGAGCCGAATCCCAGTTGAAACCTTGAAGCATTACACCAGATTTATTTTCTGTATAAGTTTGTGCAGTTTGTTTTGTGTATTCAGCAGTTACAATTGAAGAATTCCCCAAACCGGCTTTAGTTCCCACAACTTTTAATGTTGCAGTTGCATCAATTTTAATTCCTGTAGAAGCTGAATATTTGTTGCTTGATTCAGTCGGTTCTGTTCCGTCGGTTGTATAATAAATACTGACGTCTTCTGTTGTATCGCAAGTCACAAATACAGTAATTGTATTCCAGAAGTCTCCTGCAGGAACTGATAAAACAGGTGTTTCTACTACACTTCCGTTTGTGTATTTTTTAGTAACAATTTCAGATGAATACGCACCGTCTTTGTATGCAATAGCTTTTATAGTTGTAGTACTTGTAAGGCTGATTGCACTTGTATACAAAGTTCCGTTATCAGCACTCGGTACACTTCCGTCTGTTGTGTAATAAATTTTGGCTCCGGTTGTAGCACAAGAAATTTCTACATTTACGGAATCGTCAAACGTTTCTGCCGAAGGCGTGAAAGTCGGATTTTTTACGGTTTCACGTTTTGCAACTTCTTTCAAGATAACTATTGACCACGGAGCTACACCGTAACTTTCAGATATTTCTACAGAATCGATAGTTTTATGATTCCAGCAGTTTAATTCGTTTTCAAAATAACTTTGTGTATCTGCAATACGTACCCAAGATTTTCCGCTGGCCGCAGTCGGTACGGTAAACGGAACTTCGGCTGTATACATATTCATAAATACAAGGTAATCGCTACCGCCGGAAACTTTGTCACCGTCAATATGAAGCCATACGCAACTGTCGCCGTCATTTAATGTTGATTCTCCGTCTTCTTTTTTGAAGTTATAAGGTACATTGTAATCTTTTTGATTGAAAGTCGGCTCTTCGGCACGTAGATTTAATAAGTATTTCATAAACACAAAGTTTCCGTTTACTTTGTCCGAATTATTAAATGTTCCGAAGTTGTTGTGATATTCACCGTCACCGCCTGTTGCAACTTTGTGAGGTGAATCTGTATTAATCATGTTGTAATTTGACCAAGTAGCTACAGAGTCAATATTGTACGGATTGTTGTTTCCGTTTTGAGTTCGGCTAAATTCATCTCCCCAAACAATCATCGGTACACCGCGACTTATCATTTGAATAGCGATATAGTTACGGGCAGCTTGACGTTTGTTAATCTGTTCTGTACCGAAACCTAAAGAGTTATAGTCACCGTTACCGCCGTCACTTGGACCGAAAGGCCATGTTAATACGCCGTTTTGAGCATTTCCGCTGCCTTGATAGCTACAAAGATCGGCAAGTGTAAATCCGTCGTGAGCAACAATAAAGTTTACAGATTTATGCGGACCGCCTTGGTCGTTGAAGTTGCCGTAATCACCGTTGATAAAATCGTTTACGCTACCACGATTTCCTGTACTTACATAAGAACGAACTGTATCACGATAGCGACCGTTCCATTCTCCCCAACCGTTAGGGAATTGACCTACTTGATAACCGTCACTTCCGTGGCAATCCCAAGCTTCCGCAATCATTTCAGCATTTCTGGATGTACCGAGAGCTGCAATTTCTTTGATTGTAGTTGCATTTTGATTAAATGCCCAAGTACCTTTTCCTTCACGACCGATAACAGGAGCTAAGTCAAATCGGTAACCGTCAACTCCCATTTCGTCAATCCAATAAGTAAGGGAATCAAGAATAAACTGTCGAACCATCGGATTATCACATTGTAAGTTGTTTCCGCAACCTGTTGTTTGCCAATGGTCTCCCACATTTCCCGGAGTCAGACAATAATATTCAGCACAGTCCAAACCTCGCATAAATGTAAGTTCGGCAGTGTTGTAATTATCTTTTGTTCCGTACCAAGGACCGCCTTCTCCGGAGTGATTGAATACTACGTCAAGGTAAACTTCCATGCCGGCTTTGTGGAAAGCAGCAACCATTTCTTTAAATTCTTTTGTAGGACCACCGTAAGACTTATCGCTTGAATATCGTCTGTCCGGTGCAAAATATCCGTAAGTCATGTAAGCCCAATAATTTCCGCCCGGAGCGTCATCAGGATTTGCGTCGTTATCAGATTCATGAACCGGTAAAAGTTCGATTGTATTTACACCTAAAGCTTTAAGATAAGGAGCCAACATTCCGGCACCTTTGTAAGTTCCTTGGTATTCTGCCGGGATATTTACGACATCTTCAAATCCGTCAATTCCGTTTAATATAGATTTAAGATTTGCAGAAGATGAATGTTTTGTAATTCCTCTGGCGTGTGCTTCGTAAATAATGGCTTTTTCTTGAGGAATTTCAGGTTTTGTTCCAAAACTTGTATTATCTACAACAACTACTGATTTTGGAGCATATTTACCAGTGTCAAAATTTCGGCGAACAGTTCCTTTATAAGTTTCGCTTCCGGTTCCGTACATTCCGTCGTCGAAGCTGCCCAGAGTTGTCGGATTTGACTTATCGTGAGAAATTTCTTTTGCATAAGGGTCAAATAAAACTTTATTTGGATTAAATCTGTTTCCGGCAGCGTCATAATCTTTTACAAAACCTTCATTGCTGTTTCCTCTGTTCCATTCTTCAGAATATTTCCAGTTCGGTCCCCATGCACGGAAAGCATACAAAGTTCCGTTAGGAATACCGGCAATTTTAGCTCGCCAAATATTATTACTGCCTTTTTCCATCCAGTAATCGTATTTAGCATCTTCTCCGGCTGCATTTTCATAGATTTCCAACAAAATTTTTGTAGCATTTTTTGAATAAACAGCAAAAGTTCCGTTACCGTCTGTGTCTATGTCAGCACCGAGTTTATAAGATTCATTCGCCCAGTTTGCCTTGTCTACTGGAGAATAATCTCCGCTTTCCGGATAATTGAAACCGAGTTTTGAAATTGTATATTCTTTTGTTACAACGGCAGAAGGATTAAGTCCTTCGATTACGGCAAATGCTTTTACTGTAGTATTTTTTGTAATTTTAAATGCTTCAGAATATTTTGGGCTTTCTGTAGTAGGTTCACTTCCGTCAATTGTATAATAAACAGTTGAGCCGGCTTCAGATTCGATAGAAATTTCCAACGAATCGGCAAAATAGATTGTGTTCGGTAAAATCTTAGGTTGCGGAGTATCAAAATTTAAAGTTCCTAAATCTAAAGTTTGACCTTCGGTAACAGTGATTTCTTTTTTATACCAGTCAAAACCAGTATCGATAGATTTGATAATAAAATCCCATTTACCGGCAGTAATCGAGGTAATTGTACCGGCAGAAACTTTACTTTCTTTAGAAGCCGGGTCTGTCACTATTACTGTGTAATTGTCGTAGTTGTCACCTGCGACATCAAAAGTGACAGTAGCACCGTTTAGCACATAATTTTTCTTTTCCTTAAACATGTTCTTGCTAAAATCATCAGCAAGAGCCTTTGTATCAATCAATGTTGCATGAACGGTAGAATCAATATGTTCTGCCAATGCTTCTTTATCTTCTGCGGTAATACTGCTGATGTCGTAGCCCAGTTGCAACAATTCATAAAAAACATTTCCCAATGCTGTAGAAGCCCAATTTACATCAACAGAATTATTTCCTGTATTAATATCTGTAACGGCTCGCATTACAACGCCGTTTATAAAATCTTCATCAGTTATACCTGAAGATTTTTTGGCAGCTTGTACCGTAATAATACGGTTTTTACCTGTAGGAATGTGTTGAATGGTAACTCCGGTAACTTTTCCGTCCTTAATGGTAGTTTCTGTAGATAACGGAGCGAATTTTTCTCCCGATACACTTACTTTTGCACCGAGAATTTTTTCTATTTGCAATGTTCTAGATCCGGAAACATTACCGATTGTAAGATTTCCGAATGTTTGAACCGGTTTTAGATTCACACTCTGAGTAGAGGGATTTTCACAACTGAACATCAGTGCGATAAGTATTAAAGGTAAAATAAGAATTTTATTTTTCATTTGTACCTCCTAGTTAAAATCAATATTGATATTACCGTTTCCGGCTGTTACGGTAACAGTAATAACAATTTTTGATATGGCTGTTTTTTCAATGTGGTTGACTTCTATTTTATTTGTTACTTCACATTGATAATAGAAAGTTCCTATTTCGAGTGAAGTGATTTTTAGTGACGGAGTTTCATCCGGTAATGCACTAAAATTGATGTTATCGGAAGATTTACTCCATTTGTATGAAAGGATTCCATCATCAAGTGATGTTGCTTCAACTTTAAGAGTTTCTTCCTTATTAAAGTCAATAGTGTAATTTGTAGTTGCGACAATTTTAGGCGGCATTGCATTCCCGATTTCTGTAACTACTACAGTGAAAATCGGCGTATCAGCCGAAGCTGTTTTTCCGTCTAATGTATTTGTAACTGTACACTTGTAGTAAGTAGTACCGACTACAGATGTATCCGGAATATATTCGTCGCCGGTAACTCCTTCAAGTACAGAAAAATCTTTATCATTTATAATAGCTTTGTACCATTGGTAAGAAAGTACGCCGCCGTCTGTTACGGTAGCAGAAACTTTTAATGCATCCGGAGTATCTCCTACTCGATAGCTGAAAATTTCTGATAATTCAGGAATTACAACTTTATTATTATCCTCTTCTTCTTTTTTTCCTTCCTCAGTGACTTCAACTGTCAAAACCGGAGATTCTTTGGAAGCAGTTTTTCCTTTTAATGTGTTTGTAACCGTACATTTGTAGTAAGTAGTACCTGCAACGGAAGTGTCCGGTTTATAGTCTTTTTCCAAAGCGTTGGTAATAGCTGTATATTCGCCGTCAAGGGAATCGCTTTTGTACCATTGATAAGACAATACTCCGCCATCGGTCACGGTAGCTACTACGGTTAAATCTTTGGCTTGTTCGTTAATTTTGTAAGTTAATGTTTCACTTACGGTAGATATTACCGGCGTTTGCGGATTTACCGGTGCCGGCTTGTCTTCAGGTTCTTCTTTTTGTGTTTCACAACATGAAAAAATCATCATTATACAGATAGAAAAGAACACTGCTAATGAGAATATTTTTTTACACATAGTTCCTCCTTTTTTGTTATGTGTATTAAAGATTAGCGTCAACTATTTTACTTTTGAATTATCATATATTTTTTAGATACGGAATGAAGAGTTTTTTATATTTTTTCTTTTATCAATCTGTAATTTTACATTTGAATGATTATTTAAATTTTTAATTATTTTTTTAGATTAAAAAATTGCTGTTTTATCCCAAAATAGTATCGGGGTCTGTCGTTTGCCGAATGTTACTTATGTAACAACGTGTTTTTTAAGATGACAAAAAGTAAAAATTGGACTATAGTCGCCAAAATATTAATTTAGAAAAAGAAAGAAATATTATGTCAAAAATTATTCCTTATAAGAACATTAAATATTACACCTTTGCAGAGAACAAAGATTTTTGTTTGGAATCCGGCGAAATGTTTGGTCCGATAACTGTAGCTTATGAGACTTTCGGGACTTTAAACGAAGATAAAAGTAATGCTGTTTTGATTTTTCATGCACTTACCGGAGATTCTCATGTGACATCTTCTTATGATGACGACGATTCTACGCCGGGCTGGTGGGATTCTTTAGTCGGTCGCGGAAAAGAAGTTGATACTGATAAATATTTTGTTATTTGTGCGAATCTTTTGGGCGGATGTATGGGCTCGTCCGGACCGTCATCGATTAATTCGGATACAAATAAGCCTTACGGTTCATCTTTCCCGTTTATCAGTGTCAATGATATGGTAAATGTTCAAAAAAAGCTTGTTGATTCTCTCGGAATCAAGCAATTGGAATGTGTAATAGGCGGCTCTTTGGGCGGAATGGCGACTGTTTCTATGATGACAAATTATCCGGATATTGCTCGTTCTTTTATAGTAATTGCTTCAGCTTACAAAACATCATCGCAAATTATGGCTTTTTACGAAGTCGGTCGAAATGCAATTCTTGCAGATCCTTATTATCATGAAGGTAATTACTACGGCAAAGAACTTCAACCTGAACGAGGATTGGGAATTGCCCGAATGGTAGCTCATATTACTTACCTTTCTACTACCGGAATGGAAAATAAATTCGGACGAATGATTCAAGAAAATGTGATAAACGAAAAATTAGCTTACAGTAGATTTGGACCGATGTTTGCGATAGAAAGTTACTTGCGACACCAAAGTAAAAAATTTATTGCTCGTTTTGATGCCAATAGTTATTTGTATCTTACAAAAGCAATGGATATGTACGATCTTACTCAAGGCGGCAAAAAAACACTGGCTTCAGAATTTTCTAATGTTAATAAAAAAGTTTTGATTATTTCTTTTACGTCAGATTGGCATTTTACACCGTCGGACAGTTGGGAAATGGCAAAAGAGCTGGCTCGACAAGGTAAAGATGTTTCTTATATTAATATAGAATCTTCTTACGGTCATGATTCGTTTTTACTTCCCAACGAAATGCAGGAACGAGCTGTAGAGAGCTTTTTGAAAAACGTAGGAGGTAAATAATGAAATTACCTAAAGAGTTAGTAATAAGCAGAATATCAGACGAAGTCGCTCACGGAAGTCGTGTACTCGATTTGGGATGCGGTGACGGGACTTTGCTTAAACATTTGAAAGAAGTGCGTAACGTTGTGGGATACGGAATAGAGATTGACAGTAATGCAATTCTTTCATGTATTAAAAAAGATATAAATGTACTCCATTGGAATCTTAACGATTTACCTTTGGATTTTCCTGATCATTTTTATGATACCGTAATTCTTACTCATACTTTGCAGCAGGTTTTGCGACCTAAAGAATTGATTGACGAAATGTTGCGTGTAGGAAAAGAAGTAATTTTAAGTTTCCCGAATTTCGGTCAATACAAACTCAGATTTAAACTTCTTACCGGTGGGAGAATGCCGTCAACCGCAACTTTACCGGATAAGTGGTACGAAACGCCTAATATTAAACTTTTAACAGTCAAAGATTTTTATGATTTTTGCGAAGAAAATCAGATTGAGATTTTGACGCATTATTTCTTCAGAAAATCTAAGTTCGGAATGGTTCCGGTACATAATTTTGCCAATCTTCGTGCCGATGTCGCAATTTTTAAGATTAAGCGAAAATAAAATATCGGCAGAAAAAATATTAATAATTTTTTTTTTAGTCCGACAATAAAGTGAATTGTCAATGTTGATTCGTAACATTGATTTACTTAGGGAGGACGGTTTTGGCGGTTAATAATCCTTATCAGCAATACAAACAAACGCAAATTGCGACGGCTGACCAAGGGCGACTTGTAGTAATGTTGTATGACGGAGCTATCAAATTTTTGAGTAAAGCTTTGGATATAATGGAAAAAGAAAAGTTGTCTGGCAGTGATATTGAGAAAATTCACGTTAATATTGTGAAAACTCAAGATATTATTTCTGAATTGATGAGTTCTTTAAATATGGAAGTGGGTGAGTTTTCGAACAGATTGTTCAGTATTTATATGTATATGAATAATCGTTTGATAGAAGGAAATATTAAAAAGGATAAAGCTCCGTTGTTAGAAGTTCGACGTCATCTTACAGAATTGCGTGAGGCATGGGCTCAGGCTTCTAAAAATGTTCAGCAAGAAAGTGTCACTAAACAAGCGGGAGGAATCAATGTTGCAACCTGAAATTTTAGCAAAACGTATCAGAGCGAATCTTGTAGAACAGAAAGAAAAGTTGGAAGATTATTTGAAACTTTTGGATCAACAAGAAATTGATATTAATACAAGAAATGGGGATAAATTGTTGTCTCATGCAAAAGTTGAAAAAGATGTTGTAAAAGAATTATCTCAATTGAAGATAATTTTGGAACCTCTTGAAAAAATGTACAGAAATTCTGCTTATCAAAAAGATGAAGATTTGCAGGGATTAAAAGAAAGTATAGACCGGTTGTCTAAGAATGTTCAGAAAAAGGCAGAATCAAATGCCGATACTTTGACTTCTGCGTTGGACGATTTACAAAAGCAGATTAAGCAGGTGCGTTCTAAAAAAATAGTGAATACAAACAGAGTTTATTCTGATGCGGCACCTAGAATGTTAAATATTAACGGGTAACTTTTTTTTAAAACATAAGTTTCAATAGCTGGTCCGGTTTTTGATTTTTTTCAAATGCCGGATTTTTTTTGTTTTACCGCAAATGTTTTTTATCCAAAAAAGAAATTTGTGCCATGTTCAAGATTATCAGGCTTTTTTTCGATAAGGCTATACATAGAACAACAATTTGCAAAGGATGGAGACTTATGAAAAAGAAGGAAGTGTTATTTGTAGCTTTATTTTTTATTTTGCCTATCTTTATGTTTGCTAACGGTGAAATGAAAGGAATTGCCAGCTGGTACGGTCCGAAATTTCACGGTCGCCTTACAGCAAACGGAGAACGTTTTAACACATATTCTTTAACTGCCGCTCATAAAACATTACCGTTGAATTCTGTAGTAAAAGTGACTTCATTGGTAAACGGTAAAGAAGTAATCGTTCGTATTAATGACCGTGGTCCGTATGCGAAAGGACGTATTGTGGATTTATCAAAAGCTGCAGCTGTACGTTTGGATATGTTGAAAGACGGAACAATGCCGGTGAAACTTGAAGTATTGCGTTTGGGAGATAATAAATATCAACGTTATTCTTCTACACGTTATGATATTCAAGTGGCGTCTTTTAAAGATATTACAAAAGCTCAAGCTTTATGCGGACGTTTGGCAAAGGAAAATGTTAAAGCCGTTATTTCAAAAAGAAATGTTTCCGGCACGACTGTTTACAGAGTAGAAATCCGTGAGTTGACTTACGGAATGCTTCATTCTCAAAAGTTGGCACTTCATGCTGCCGGTATTCATGATTATTTGATTAAAAAATCTTAATTTGGTTAAGATTAAAAGGGAAAGGCTGTTTGATTTGAAATTAATCTTTCAATTCGGACAGCTTTTTTTGTTGTAGTAATGATTGCTGTTTTTTTAAAAAAAATGACCTGATTTCCGGAATATAAGAAATCAGGTCATTTGTGCTTTTAAGTAAATATCAGAAATTTAATGTAGCAAAATAATCATCGATTGTTTCCGCACGACGAATCATTTTAAACTCATGATTTGCTGTCATTAAAAATTCTGCACTTCGCAATTTTCCGTTGTAATTGAATCCCATTGCATATCCGTGAGCTCCGGAATCATGAATTACAAGTGTATCGCCGATATCCAATTTCGGTAACATTCTGTCAATCGCAAACTTGTCGTTGTTTTCACAAAGTGAACCTGTCACGTCGTATTTTTCATCACAAGGTTGGTTTTCTTTTCCCATTACGGTTATGTGATGATATGAACCATACAATGCCGGACGCATAAGATTTGCCATACAAGCGTCTAGCCCGGCATAACGTTTGTAAGTATTTTTTTCATGCAAAACTTTTGTAACCAAATATCCGTAAGGTCCTAAAATTACACGACCGCATTCCATATAAATACGAATAGGATCGAGTCCGTTAGGAATAATGTATTCATTATATTTTGCCTGGATTCCTTTTCCGACATATTCTAAATCTACCGGTGTTTGTTCCGGTTTGTAAGGAATACCGATTCCGCCGCCGAAATTAACGAATTCAAGAGCGATTCCGAGTTTGTTTTTAATTTCTACCGCAAGTTCAAAAATCATTTTAGCTGTTTCAATAAAATAATCGGCGTTCAGTTCGTTTGAAGCAATCATTGTGTGTAAACCGAAACGTTTTACACCTTTTTCAAGAAGGATTTTGTAACCTTCGAAAAGTTGGTCTCTTGTAAAACCATATTTTGCTTCTTCCGGATTTCCGATTAAAACGTTTCCTTTTCTAAGCGGTCCCGGATTGTATCTGAAACATACGATTTCAGGTAATCCTGCATTTTTTTCAAGAAAATCAATATGTGAAATATCATCAAGATTGATAATAGCTTCTATTTCACGAGCTTTTTTATATTCTTCAGCCGGAGTATCGTTTGAAGTAAACATGATGTAATCGCCGGGAAGTCCGACTTTTTGAGCCATAAGCAATTCAGGTAATGAACTGCAATCTGCTCCGAATCCTTCTTCTTTCAAAATTTCCAATATCGCCGGATTCGGTGTCGCTTTTACTGCAAAATAATTGCGGAACATCGGAGCCCAATCAAAAGCTTTTTTGAAACGGCGTGCATTTTCCCGAATGGCTTGTTCATCATAAATGTAAAACGGTGTAGGATTATTTTGTGTAATTTTATCAATATCCGCTTGTGTAAACGGAACTTTCTTTTCACAACTCATGTTTTTCTCCTTGTTTAAATATTTGCCTGTTTTATACTCAAATATCAGCATTTATGCAAATATCATTTATAAATTCTTCGGTAATATGCGGTGTTTATTTTTTTGCTGAGGTAAATTAACGGCACGGTGAGTAAACAGATAAATCGGGTTGTTAAAACACGAAAAATAAATTATTTTACACCCCGATGTGGGGTGAAAAGCGTTTTTACAGTTTGGATTATTTTTATCGACAAAAATTCGGAACAAAAGTAGCGAGAGTTACGATTGACGGTGGTTTTACCTGCCCGAATCGTGACGGAACCGTAAGTTCCGGCGGTTGCCTCTTTTGCGGAGCTGCCGGTGCCGGAGACTTTTGTGCAGAAAAAAGTTTGTCCGTTTCTGAACAGATTGAAGTACAAAAAAGTGTACTTTGCAATAAATGGAAAGAGCTGAAAATTATTCCGTATTTTCAATCCTTTACAAATACTTATGCTGCAACGGATATTTTGCGTCAAAAATATGAAGAAGCATTGCAAGCCGAAGATTGTGTCGGTTTGTCGATTGCAACCAGAGCGGATTGTTTGGGCGATGATGTCGTTGATTTGCTCGAAGAAATGAACAGGCGAACATTTTTGCAGGTAGAGCTTGGTTTGCAAACGGTAAATGATGTGACTGCAGAAAAAATTAATCGGGGATATTCGCTGGATGTTTTTACTCAAAGCGTTTTGAGATTGCAAAAGCGAGGGATTGAAACTGTAGCTCATTTAATAGTAGGGTTGCCGGGCGAAACTTTGACTGATTATTTGAATGCCGTTCGTTATGTTTCTGATATGAAAATAAACGGTGTAAAAATCCAAGTTTTGTATTTATTACAAGATGCTCCGTTGATGAAATGGTACCGAGAGGGAAAAATAAAATTTTTAGAGCGTTTTGAATATATTGACATACTTGTTCAAATGTTGACTTATTTATCTCCAGAAGTTGTAGTACATAGATTGACCGGAGATCCGCCTTGGAAGTCGCTTGTAGAACCTAAATGGACAACGGATAAAAAACAGGTTTTAAACCAAATTAATCAATATTTAAAAGAAAAAAATCTTTATCAAGGATGTCGGAGGAATTAGAGATGAAGAAAATAATATTTATTTGTTTACCGCTTATTTTAATGCTTACTAGCTGTATTATGGGAGCAAAATTTAAAACAACTTTTGATGAAGAATCAAAAACATCTTTTTATGTACCTACATTGGTAGATTATTCTGCTTATTTGTATATTTCCAGAGATTTGCTTACTAATGAATGTAATATGCGAATGAAAGTAAAAGATATTCAGGATACCGAAGATGACGTTTTGAATTATCGTCGGGTAAAAATAGGTACAACAGCTCATTCTTTGGAATTTGAAACATTTCCGGGGGATCACGTAAAGAAGATAGATCGTGTTTATGAAGAGTTTGACGGTATAAAAAATACAGTCAGAAAACATGCCGAGATTGCAGATATTCCTCTTACGGATCAACAGGTGGATATTTTTAATGAAATGATAAATGACCGTGAACCTATAACCGTTACATTTGTCGGTGATAAAGAAGTTACTAAAGAATTACCCACTCGTGAAAAGAGTGCAATCGATATGATGCTTAAAAAATATATGGAATTGCTTTATTTATATTAATGAAGTAGGAGTTTATTTGTAATGAAAAGAATTTTTTTATTGATATTTTTGTCTGTTACTTTTTTTGCAATGTCTGAAGATATTGCTATTCCTCGTCCTAAAGATGATTTGCTTTATACTGAATATACATCACGAAAAAGTTCACCTTATATAAAGAAAGTTATCGAATCCAGCGGTTGGCTTGCTAAAGACGGTAAAAAATTTGCGTTTTATCAAGATACGCCGTCAGTAATGAAAGTCGTAAATAAGGGCGATGAAATGTCATTGAAAATCGGTAATAATAAACCGATGAAAATGAAAGTTTCTGCTGCCGGCGGTGGTGAATATAGTGACGTGAATATACTTTTTACTGCCGATACTGCTGAGATTAATCGCATTTTTACAATAAACCGTGAAGCTGTCGGAAGCAAAATGCGTTATTTTCTTCAGCCTAAAGTTAAAGACGGAGCTGTAGGAAAATTGGAATTTATGCGTTTTGTAGGTACTGGTGATAAGTTGGAAAAACTGGAAATGAAGTATAAGAACGGAACAATGATTGAATTTAAATTTTTTAATACAGTGACAGGAGAAAGCATTGATGAAAAGAAATTTGATTAGTAGGGTAATTGTTTTTTCTATTATTGCGGTTGCTGTGTTATTGATTGTTTTCAGTGCAATGAATTTGAAACTTAATTCTCAAATTACAAATATGTTGCCGCGAGATGAAAATCTTATGCGAAGTGTGGCACTTACTGCCGATTCTTCGGTTTCCGATAAATTGCTCCTTTATATTCACAATGAAGATTCAGAAAAATTGGATATGATGATAGATAAAGCCGATGCAATAGTTAATGCTGAGGATTTTCTTACGCCGAATATTCCGACTGCTCAGCAAATTAATGAAATAAAGCTTTATTTGCAAAAAAATGCTTTTGTTTTGTATCCTTATGAGGAATTTGATGCTCCGTTTTCTGAAGCAGAAATTAAGAATCGATTGGAAAAGAAATTTGCATATTTGCAAAATAATCCTTTTGAAGATTTAGGAGAATTGTTTTTTGCCGATCCGTTAAATCAAATTTCAGATTTAATGAAGTTGCAATTTTCATCATCAAATCCTCTTTCTGTTTATCGTGACGGAATTTTAAGTGAGGATAAAACATCGTATTTACGAGTTTTTAGTACCGGAAGCAGTTCGAGTGATACAAAGAATTCGGCATTGTTGCTTGATTTGGATAATAAAATAAAATCTATTGCAGCAGAAAACGGCGGTAATTCATTTTTATACGGAGCTCATTTTTATTTTATAGAGTCTTCATCTACTATTCAAAAAGAAGTTTCCGTAATTTGTGTTTTCTCAATTTTATTGACAATCCTTGTTTTCTTCTTTTTCTTTCGCAATTTGGAATTAATTTTTTATGCTTTTATGCCTGTTGTTGCGGGAATGGCTCTTACATTTGTCAGTATTCTTGTTTTCTGTAAGGAATTCGGAGCCATTGCGTTAGGATTCGGTGCAACTGCTGCGGGGATTTGTATTGATTATTCGATACATTATTTATTTAAAGCAGATTTTTATGGGACTCTTAAAGATTTGCGACATGGAATAGGTAAGTCTTTGTTTATGGGATATCTTACAACTGTTTTATCTTTTCTGTTGTTACTTTTATCAAAAATAGATTCTCTTGGCGAGATTGCTTTGTTCGGTTGTCTTGTGATAACTTTTTCATTTGTGTTGTGTTGGTTTGGACTTCAGAATTTATTGCCGCCGGAAAAGATTTTCTACCGTGTGAAGTATTTGTCCTTCGGTGAAAAATTATTTCCTAAATGGCGAATTCCTTTTGTATGTTTATTTGCTTGTTTGGCGATTGCGTCAATTTTTACACATTTAGAAACGGATTCCAGCAAGCTTGATATTCAGCATAAAGAATTGGATGCACGAGCTGGTAAAATTATCAGTGAATTTGGAGAATCTACAAATAACGTATTCATTGGTTTCCCGGGTAAAACAGAGGATGAAGCTATTGATGCTGCCATGAATGCGACTTTAGCAATTTACAAAAAAATGCCTGAACTTTTATTTTTAAATCCGGCGATTTTTCTTCCTACAGAAAATGTAGTGCAATCACGAATTGACTATATTATGAATAATTTTGATAAACAAGCTTTTCTTAATGCTGTATCACAAAGTGATTTTACCGAAGCCGCATTTGGCTCTTTTTTTGCGACATTAGAAAGTTTGGAAGACGGAACTTATGGATTGGGCGAGTTCCCGAGTTATTTGAAAATGCAAGCCGATGCGTCAATCGCAGAATACGACGGTATGTATTATTTTATGATTCATATCGGAGATCGTGAGCGTGCAGAAAAAGTTTATGCATGTTTAGAGTCGTTGAATGTAAATTTTGTCCCTGTTGATATTATGCGTGACAGCGTGAAAGGTTTGCAAACTTTTGAAATGAAATCGATGATTTTAATCGGTATTGCGGTGATTTTAATTTTCTTTGCTATTTTTGCTGCATTTAAAAACGTGAAAATTGCGTTGACATCGATTTTACCTATTATTGCAGGACTTGTGGGAATACTCGGAATAAATGCGTTAATGAAAAATCCTATTAATATTATGCATATTACTTCTGCAATTTTAGTAGTGGGTATCGGTGTAGATTACGGGATTTTGTCGTCTTCTACATGGAATATGTGGTTTAAAAAAGATCTTGTCGGTGACGATTGGATTAAAAAGCGAAACAGTACGGTTCAGTCGATTTTTGCAGCTGCATTGACAACTCTTGCATCTTTTGGATTGTTGGCAATCAGTTCTTCCGGTGCGTTGTTCTCGTTGGGGATTTCGATGATTTTTGGAATTGTATTTGCACTCTGTACAGCGGTTTTAATTATTCCGTTGGCGTATGGAGATAAATAAGTGCAGTGTATTCTTTGTGGTTGTAATGATACAAAAGCTGTTACGGTAAAGAATAAGAAAGGAATGAAGAATTTCTTTCGATGTGCAAAATGTGATTTTTGTTTTCTCGATCGAGAGCAGCTTTTGGATTCTTGTGCAGAAAAAGAACGTTATTTACATCATCAAAACTCTGAGGATAATCTAGGTTATGTAGAATGGCTCAGCGGAATTGTAAATGAGGCAGCGAAAGTAATCGATTTGAAAGGGAAAAAGATTTTAGATTACGGTTGCGGTCATACGCCGGTTTTACCTAAGATTTTGCAGGATAAAGAACATAATATAAGTAATGTTGATTATTATGATTTGTATTTTTATCCTGATTTGAATGCCGGTGAAAAATATTCTTGCATTTTCTCAATTGAAGTGTTTGAACATTTCAGAGATGTTTATAAGGAAATAGAATACGCACTTTCTTTTTTGGAAAAAGGTGGATATTTTGTATTGTCTACCGGTTTTTTACTGCCGGAAGATAAGTTTGCATCCTGGTGGTATATTCAGGATGCAACTCATATTTCTTTTTATTCTGAGCAAACTTTAGATTGGATTGCAAAAACTTTTTCATTACGGATTGTTTTTTCAAACGGAAAAAATCTCGTAATATTTGAGAAATTATAATTCTATAGTTGCACTGTATGTATTTTTTTCACGTTTAAGCTGTTTTCTATCCAGTACAACAAAAGCCGGATCACTGTTTTTTTCAGAGACAGCTCTTATTTTCTTTGTTTGAATGTTTATTTCGGTAACTATATACGGTTCTTGATTAACAAAAATTTTTGAGCCTTCTCTTGGATAATCCTTTTTTTCATCCATGTAAGCATTAAACTCATACGACAAACAACACAAAAGTCGTCCGCAAGTACCACTGATTTTTTGGGAATTAAGTGTAATATTTTGTTCTTTTGCCATTTTTATGGTAATCGGAGTTAAATCGTTCAAAACATTTCCACAACATAAATGTTTTCCGCATTGTCCGTAACTGCTTATTATACGGCATTCGTCACGTACTCCGATTTGTCTGAGTTCGATTCTTGTTTTGAATATAGAAGCTAAATCTTTTACCAATTCACGAAAATCTACTCGACCGTCGGATGTAAAATTGAATAATATTTTAGAATCTTCAAGAAAATAATGAGCACTGATAAGTTTCATATCCAATTTATGCTCCAATATTTTCTTTTTTGTAATATCAAAAGCTTTTACTTCTTTCTTTATGTTTTCGGCATGACGACTTCTGTCTTTTTCAGTAGCAATTCTTACTATATCTTGTAAATTATCCTGATATTGAATCTCTTCCATGTTGGAAGTTTGTCCTTGGCAAATACCGATCTCGTTTCCGTATATAGTAGGAATTACTACCAGCATACCTTTTGTGATTGCCGGATTTTTTGTTTTAAAGATTGAAGATGATTGATTGTAAGGTATTTTTATTCTGTAGAAAAAATCATCATCAGCAAATTTATGATTTTTCTTTGTTCTCTTTTTGATTGACGTTGTATCATCTTCAAGAGCTTTTAGATTATCAAGATTTTCGGTTGTATATGTAGAATCGTCCATAATGGCTGTCTCCTGTTTTTATTTTATGAAAGCAAATCGAGTAATAAACCTTCTATACTGTCAATTTTTGTAGCAATGGCAATTACACTTTTTTGTTGTTTCATAAACTCACGTGTTAGTTCTAACAAATTTTTATTTATTACTTGCAAATGTAATTTAAAATTTTTTTGTCCGTTTCTGTAAGTCGCTTTTTTTTCCACTTTTTCAGTAGAAGAAACAACTTTTTTTAACAAACTTTGTATTAACTTTTTGTAATCTTCCAAATCTTCGACTTTCTTATACTTTTTAAGGTTTCGACCTTTTGCACTGATGTTTTTTAACAGATTGGCAATTTCATCATTTAATTCATTTTTATTTTCGGAAACTTGTTCAATGGCTTCAGGTTCGTCTTCTTGCATCAACATTTTTTGAAAAAGTGAAGCTTGTTTTGTAATTGTCGAAGTTCTTTTTGTTCTTTTCTGGTCATCATTATTTTTAATTTCAGGATTTAAAAAGAAATAATTGTTGTTGATTTTATCCATTTATATGCCTGATTTTAAGATATTTGTTTTTTTATTTTGTCCATTAATTCACGTATTTGATCTTTAGTTAAAATTTGACATTTACCGTCGAAAACAACACCGTCATCCATATTAATACTGGTTGTGTAAATATTTCCGATAATCTCTGCACTTTTTAATACAATAAGAGAATTCTCGGCGTAAATATCACCCTTAATCGTACCGCCAATCGTAGCACTTTTTGCAAGAATAACACATTCCGATATACTTTTTTTCCCAATATATACCATGCTGTTAGAGATGATGGTTCCTTTAAATTTTCCGTCAATTCTTAAAGGCCCGTTTACTTCAAAATCTCCACGCAAGATTGTCGAATCTCCGACAAATGTATTAATTCCGTTAAAAAAACCCAGGCTGTTTTCTGTTTTTTTCTTTATCATAAGAATAAGTCCTTTTTTTAATCAACGTTTAAATATGACCATGGATCAACCGGTTTGTTTGCTATTCTTACTTCATAATGAAGATGAACGCCGGTTGAATATCCGGTACTACCCATATAACCTATGATTTGATTTTTCTTAACTTGTTCTCCGGGAGTAACTACGTAAGAACGCATATGTGCATAAAGTGTGGAAAATCCGAGTTTGTGTCTTATAACAACATAATTTCCGTAACCGTAACTGCTGGATTGAACTTTTTCTACTGTTCCCGGAGCTGTTGCAACAATCGGAGTTCCGAATTCGTTTGCCAAATCTATTCCGGTATGATGATCGAGATATTTAAAAATAGGGTGGATTCTTAAACCAAATGTAGATGTTATGAAATAATGGCCTTTTACCGGATTAACAAAAGGCAAATCTTTTAATATTTTGTCGTAATTGTTTACTTTACTGTTTATTTCATTAAAAGCCTTAACAGAGAAGTCATAATCCATTAAAAGATTTTGAGCTTCCATTTTCATATATTCCAAATCACTTAAATTATTTTTCTCTATTAAATTCATTTCACCACCTTGTTTACTGTTAAGGTAGTAACTTTCTTCCATTGTTTTTATTCCGGGAGAATTCAATTTTGCCAATAAGTTGTTTAATTGACCTTTGTATACTCTGTGCGACTCGAAAATCTGGCTCATTATTTCTTCATATTCTCTTGATTTTCGCTCATTTAATTGAGTTTTCAAACTAACATCCATGTATTTGATGGATTTATTGTAATTATCAACAGATAAAAACGTAATAACTATGAGAGTTGCGGCTAATGAAATTACTGCCAGAGACAACGCAAAAACATTGATTCTGAAATTAAATACTTTCTTTTCTGAATGCGGAATCATCATTACGGTGAGTCGCTGTGAAAAGATATCTTTAATCGCAGAAAAAAATGATTTGATAAAAGCCCAAATAATTGAACATATATTAATAATACTTGTATAAAGACGTTTTTCTATCTTTTTAAAACTTGTAGTTGTTTGCATATTTACAACCTTTTTAATTGCTATTAATTTAATAATTTTCGGTAATCTATCCCACGGTCTTTAATTTACTTTTGCCAATAAAGTAACAGGGGCGTTTTAATTGTGTTGTATTACTGTAAAGGAATAATATTACCGAACTAAAATAATTCCTTTACCGATAAACCTTATAAAATTTTCATTTTATAAACAAAAAAAAAATAAATATCAAGTTAAAAGGATATGCACAGAATGTTCTTTGAAGGGATTTTTGATGATAACAGAAAAAAGACCGTTGATTTGAATATAATCTTAATCAACGGTCTTTTTTGGGAAAGATAATATTAACCGATATTTATAGAAATTTCTTTTGATTGCTCTTCTGCTTTTTTAGGGAGTATCAAAGTTAATGTTCCGTTATTAAACTGAGCTTCAACTTTGTTGTTATCGATTATTTTGTTCAAATTAAATGCTCTTCGAAATCCGGAAAAATTTGTCTCTTTATGTATACAGTGAAAGTCTTCGTCTTGAGAGAATGAACTTTCGGCTGTTATCGTTAGAATATCTTTTTCAATATTGATTTTTATATCATCCTTTTCGATTCCCGGTAAATCAAAAATTATTTCGAAAGCATTTTTATTTTCTATAATGTCAGTTAAAGGTGTAGCGTAAATATAACCTCTTGTAGATTCAATATCTTTTTTTTCATCAACAGTATTCATTTTATTCCTCCAAAATTCATGTTGTTAATTTTATAAACTTAGGCAATTGTGATAATTTTAGGTTTTGCATCTTCTGACTTAGGTAAATTAATAGTCAGAACACCGTTTTTTAACTCAGCTGAAATTTTTTCAGTATCGATGTTTTCGTCAAACATAAAATTTCTTTCATATTTTCCGCTGACACGTTCTGCAAGGTAATATGTTTTTTCATTACTTTTATTTTTAACTTCACCTGCCAGTTTTAAAGAATTATCTCTGATTGATATTTGAATATCTTTTTTGTCGACACCCGGAATTTTAGCCAATACCATGTATTTGTCTTTACTTTCGTAAATATTTACCTCAGGGAAAGTTTTCCGTGATTTTGTTCCGTGCATCATTTTTTCAAATTCTCTGTTCAGTCTAAAAAAATCATCATATAAATCGTACAACATAATGTTGCCTCCTATAAAAAAAGTTTTTATTTTCATATTCTTCAGTATCGATTTTTTTGTTCGATACACATATTGAGCATTCGATGTGCCAATTCAAAAAATGAGCTGAAACGCCATTTAAATGGGGAATCAGCGGTAAAAAAACGAGGTTTAGTCGTACAGTGTGTAAAAAATACACAATGAATAAAAGTGTTGTGCTTTTTTTGTATACTAAAGGTTACAACATTCAAAAGGCGTTTTGTAATTTTGTCCGTTCAGAATTTTTTTTGTTATATAAGCTGGTCGGAAGTGTTGTCAGGAGTTTAGAAATGAAACAAACAGAGAGAATTCGAGATTATTATTTACCTAAATTAAAAGATGAGAAATCAGATTCCGAATGTCTCGGATGGGAAAATAAACAGGCACAAGAGCTGCGTTTTAAGGTATTGGAGCGTGTTATTTTTACCGGAGCTTCTATTTTGGATGTCGGTTGCGGACTTGGAAATTTATATGATTACTTGAATGAACGTGGGTATAACTTTGAATATACCGGAATTGATATTTTACCGGAGATGATTGTACGAGCAAAAGCAAAGAATGCCGAACCGGAATTTATTTGCGGCAATCTTTTTAAGGAAGATTTATTTAACGGTAAAAAATTTGATATTGTCTACGCTTCCGGAATTTTTAATATTGAGTTGGGAAATAATGATGAATTCTTGCGTAATGCGTTGTTAAAATTTATTTCTTTATCAAATAAGGCTGTCGTTTTTAATCTTCTTCATAATCGTTCAAAAACAAAAGAAGCCGGCTATTATTATCAAACTCCGGAAACTGTGCAAAAAATGTTACCGCAGGTAAAAAATGTGGTTTTTGTAGACAATTATCTTGATAATGATTTTTCGACAATTTTGGAGGTGCTGTGAAAAAAGAAACTTTGTCATTGGAACATGAGAAAAAATTGTCGGAATTATTGAAAAATATTGATGTTGCGTTATCGGAATTCTCATTTGCCAATCTTTATTTATTTCGTGATAAACATGATTACAAACTTATCAATGATAATGAAAGTTTATTTTTGTCCGGAATTACTTATGACGGAAAAACATTTGTGATGCCGCTGAGTGATTTATCAGATGATGATAATACAGATTATTTTGATAAATTACTAAAATTGTCGGTGGATTACGATATGATTTATCCGATTCCGGAAAAGTGGATTAATAAATTTTCTGCTGATAATTTTATTGTTTCATATACGGATGATGACAGCGATTATCTTTATGAAATTGATAACTTAGCTTTTTATCCCGGCAGAAAATTACACGGGAAACGAAATTTGGTTTCACAATTTTTGCGAAATTATAAAGTTGAAATTTTACCGTTAAATAGTGAGAATAAACATTTAGCGGCAGAAATTTTAGATAAGTGGCAAAATGAAGTTGGTGAAGATAAAAAACGGACAGATTTTATTCCGTGTGCCGAAGCTTTGCAAAATATAAAAGAATTGAATCAAACTGGACAAATTTTTTTGATTGATGGAACCCCGAGAGGTTTTGTAATGGGGGAGAAATACGGCACTAAATATTGTGTTATTCATTTTGCAAAAGCTGACAGTGCGATAAAAGGGCTTTATCAATATATGTTTTCGATTTTTGCACAGTCGAATAAGGAAAGAGAATGCTCTTTTATTAATTTAGAGCAAGACTTGGGAAAAGAAGGACTGCGCGCAATGAAAAAATCATATTATCCCACATCGATGTTGGTAAAATATAGAATTTCTATGAAATAAACCTTAAAACTTTCATTTTTAGTCGTATTCGTTTAATTGTAAAACTTGACAATTTGTCTATGTTAAGATACTGTCTCAAAAAAAAATTTAGAATTCTATTTGGAGGAGTTCGCAATGAGTGATATTAAAATTTTTCATGACAATGATGCAGATTTGTCTTTATTGAATGGTTTAACTGTAGGTGTTATCGGCTACGGTTCTCAAGGTAGAGCACAGGCTTTAAATATGAGAGATTCAGGTGTAAAAGTAATTGTCGGTGTACGTCAAGGACCTTCTTTTGAAAAAGCTAAAGAAGACGGTTTTGCTGTTTTCTCAGTAAAAGAAGCAGCAGAGCAAGCTGATATTATCCATATTTTGCTTCCAGATGAAAAACAAGCAGATATTTACAAAAATGAAATTGAACCTTGCATGAAAGCAGGAAAAATATTGTCTTGTTCACACGGTTTTAACATTTGTTTCAAATATATTGTTCCGCCGACAGATGTTGATGTTATTATGACAGCTCCTAAAGCTCCGGGAACAGAAGTAAGAAAAACTTATGAAGCAGGTTTCGGTGTACCGGGATTAGTAGCTGCACACCAAGATGCAAGCGGAAAAGCAAAACAAATTGCTCTTGCTATTGCAAAAGCTGAAGGTTTGACTCGTGCAGGTGTTTTGGAATGTACATTTGAACAAGAAACATACGAAGACTTGTTCGGAGAACAAGCAGTTCTTTGCGGTGGTACAGTAGAATTAATCAAAGCAGGATTTGAAACTCTTACTGAAGCTGGTTACCCACCTGAAATGGCTTACTTTGAATGTTTACATGAATTGAAGTTGATTGTAGATTTAATCTACGAAGGCGGAATTCAGAAAATGAACGAAGTTATCTCTAACACTGCTGAGTGGGGAGAATACGTTACAGGTGCAAAACTTATCGATGCCGGCGTAAAAGCAAAAATGAAAGAAGTTCTTAACGACATCGAAAGCGGAAAATTTGCAAAAGAATGGATGGAAGAAGTTCACAACGGTGCAACTGTATTGAAGAAAAAACGTGAAGATTTGGGGGCTCATCCAATCGAAATCGTTGGTAAGAAAATCAGAAGTTTATTTGAAAAGAAATAATCTTTATTCTTATTAACAAAGCAAATTAACGACTTTAATATTTGAAAGTTTTTCTTCTGTTTCTATGTTTTTTAAACAGAAGAAAAACTTCTTTAAGTTAAAACCTTTTTCAATTCATAATAAAAGGTTTTAACTTAAAGAAAATAAAAAAGGAAATTGCTACAGATAATTTTCTGTGGATGAAAAAATGTTAAGCAATAAAGATAATTCATACACAATAGAAAGAGGAAATCGTTTTAAGAAAAAAGTAGATCCATCGACTCGTGCTTTATTGATTCGCAGAGGAAATGATTTTTTTTCCAGCGGAAATATAAAGGCTGCAGAAAAAATTTTTGTAACAACAGACTACAAAGATGGGCTTGTTCGATTGGGAGATTATTATTTTAATAATGGAAATATTTATAATGCGGCAAAAATGTATTTTATGTCCGGAAATGAATCTAAAATAAAATTATTTTCTGAAAAGTGTGCAAAGATTATTCAGATTATGTTAGAAGAAAACATTAAATTAAGTATTTGAGGATTTTATGAATAAAGAATGGAACGAAGAAATAGATAGTATAAGCAGTAGTATGGATCTTGTAAATGATGAAATTAATGTAAGTGATGAATTTGATAAATTAAGCAAGATTTCTAAAGAGGCTTATGATCTTATCAAAGAAGGTAAATTGGATGAAGCAAAGGATTTGTTTTATAAAATTCTGGAGCAAGAATCAGAAAACCATTACGCTTTGGTAGGACTCGGTGATATTTCAAGAAAAAAAGGTGAATTCCCTGAAGCTATTGATTTTTATAAAAGATGTTTAGATTCTTATCATGAAAATAAATATGCATTGATTGGTTTGGCTGATGTTTATCGTGAAATGGGAAATTACAAAGAATCTATTCATTTGTGGGAACATTTCATTGTTCATTACGGTGTAGATATTACAGTTCTTACACGATTAGCTGACTCATATCGGAAATTAGGTGATTACGAGAATGCCAAGAAGTTTTATAAACAAGTTTTTGAAATAGATCCTAAAAATTCTTATGCATTGACAGGTATCGGTTATTTATATTTTGAAACAAGAAAATATGAATGGGCATTGGAAAATTGGTTGAAAATGCTGGAAATTGAACCGGACAATGTAAAAATCCTTACGGCTATAGGGAATTGTCATAGGAAAAAGAAAACTTTTGAAGACGGTATTGCTTATTTTGAAAGAGCATTGCGTTTGCAAAATAAGAACTTTTATGCACTGTACGGTTTGGCTGACTGTTACCGAGGACTTTCTATGCATGAAGAAAGTTTACATGTATGGAAAGAATTATTGGAATTAAGTCCGAATAATAAAGTAATTATGACACGTCTTGCCGATTCATATCGAAATCTTGAAGATTATGATGAAGCTGAAATTTACTACAGAACAGCTTTGGGAATCGGTTATGATTATTATGCGACATTAGGTTTAGTTTTTATTTATAAAGCTAAGAATAATTATGAAGAAGCAATCAGAATCTTGGAAGATATTTTTAATAAAGAGCCATATAATTCAAGAACATTATATGAATTAGTTATGTGCTATAAGGATATCGGAGAGAATGAAAAAATATTGAAACTTCTTGATGATCAAATACTTGCCGGAAATGCGGTATCTAATGTATTGATGGAGATTTATAATACTTTAAAAGCCAATTAGGTATTTTATGGCAACTACTAAAAATATTATAGAGCTTTCTGAGAATGATGTGGATAAAGCTTTTCGCAGAAAGCAAATTTATGATGCAGTTTTTAAAAAGGGGATTGTCGATTTTTCGGCAATCTCTACGCTTTCCAAGGATTTAAGAAATCAACTCAGTCAAAAATTTCATATTCTCGAAGTAAATGAAGTCGTCCGTAAGGAGTCTATTGACGGAACGGTAAAGTTTTTATTCAGATTGTCTGACGGTAAATGTGTGGAAGCTGTTTTTTTGATTGATAAAAATAATCACGTAACATTTTGTATTTCATCTCAAGTAGGTTGCAGAATGGGCTGTGTATTCTGTAAAACCGGAACAATGGGATTAATCAGAAATTTGTCTGCTGCCGAGATTCTATCGGAAGTTTTATATCTTTATCATTTTATGACAACCGAAAAAGGATTAAAAGATCAGCTTTTTAATATTGTTTATATGGGAATGGGAGAACCGCTTGATAATTTTGACAATGTGATGGAATCAATTTCTTTGATTACAAATCCGACTTTTTTTGGGTTGTCACCGTCTCGTATAACAATTTCAACTTGCGGTTTGATTGACAGAATAGAGCCGGCAATGCAACGTTTCCCGACATTAAGATTTGCGTTGTCTTTAAACCACTCGATTCAAGAAGAACGTGAAAAAATTATGCCGATAGCCAGAAAATTTTCACTTGATGAGATTGCGGCACGATTAAAAGATTTATACGCAAAATTTAAAAATCGTTTTACATTGGAATACGTACTTATCAAAGATGTGAATATGAGTAAAAAAGAAATTGATGCATTACAGCGATTTCGACATCAAGCTTTTCATATAAATTTGATTCCTTTAAATCATTCCGACGACCAAGTGAAACGCCCGGAAGAAAAAGAAATTTCACGTTTTATGCAAGAACTGGAAAAACGACATTTTTGCGTGACACGTCGTTACAGACGTGGTGCGGATATAGACGCAGCATGTGGTGAATTGTGCTATCGAGAAAATTCTAATGCACAAGATTTTAGCTAAACAACTTTTATCATCAACAAACAACATGAATTTGTACCGTGGATGTACGCACGGTTGCATTTATTGTGATTCTCGCAGTACGTGCTACCAAATGAACCATGATTTTGAAGATGTTGCAGTAAAAATCAATGCTCCGGAACTTTTGGAAAAAATTTTGAGCAACAAAAGAAAACGCTGCATGATTGGAACTGGTGCGATGTGCGATCCGTATCTACATATTGAAAAAGAGTTGAAACTTACTCGCAAATGTTTGGAAATTATCAATCGTTATAATTTCGGTGTCGGTGTATTAACAAAATCCGACTTGGTAATGCGTGACATTGACCTTTTTGAATCTATTAATTCTAAAACAAAAGCAGTAGTCCAGATGACATTAACGACCTTTGATGATGAACTGTGTAAAAAGATAGAACCGAATGTTTGTCCTACAAGTTCAAGAATTAAAGTCTTACAAGAAATGAAAAAAGCCGGGATTCCGACAATGGTTTGGTTAGATCCTTTCTTGCCGTTTATCAATGATACACAGCAGAATATCAAAAACTTATTAGATGTGTGCTTGTTTGTTGGTGTAAAAGGGATTATGTGCTTTGGTATTGGGGTAACACTTCGTGACGGCAACAGAGAATATTTTTACAACCAATTGGACAAAGAATTTCCCGGATTAAGCGATTGCTATCGTAAGAAATTTGGTAATGCTTACGAAATTTGGAGCCCGAGTCATAAAGAATTATTTTCACTGATTGAAAAAACGTGTACAAAATATAACATCTTGTACAAACCGCAAGATTGTTTTGCCTGGCTTGGACAATTTGAAGATAAAAATAAAAGCATACAATTCGAACTGTTTTAATAACTGATTTTTTTAGAATAAATCAGATGAATGTAAAGCCGGTTTATTTCGAATGTTTTTTATTATTTTCATATTGGTAATATAGGAATTGTGTGTTAATTCATTAGTATAATTAAGGAGAAAAAATGAAAATATCAACAAAAGGGCGATATGCATTGCGTGTTATGCTCGATATTGCACAGAACAGTAACGGAGAATTTATTAGTTTACGTGATATTTCTCAAAGACAGGAAGTATCAATGAAATATTTAGAAATGATTATCGGTATTTTAAACAGAGGGAATTTTGTTCAAAGTCAGCGTGGCAAGGATGGCGGTTATCGTTTGGCAAAATCACCTGCGGATTATACGGTATTATCAATTTTGACCCTTACAGAAGGAGATTTAGCTCCTATTTCATGTCTTGAGGATTTAGCTCCCGAATGTCCGAGAGCTACAGATTGTCTTACCTTACCCTTTTGGCAAGGATTAAACAAAACTTTAAAAAATTATATGGGAAGCGTTACTTTAGAAGATATTCTGAATAAGAAAACTATAGAAGTTTAAAAATATTAGTAAGATAAGTTAATCGCTGTGAAAAAAAATTGTAATTAAATACTACTTATCCTATTGACATAGTAGGAATTATACAATATAACACCTCATCTTTTAAACAATCGAGGTTTACTATGAAAAGAAAAGCACATTTTGAGACATTACAGATTCATGTAGGACAAGAAAATCCGGATTCGGCAACAGACGCCAGAGCCGTACCGATTTATGCAACGACATCTTATGTATTTAAAGATTCGTCTCAAGCGGCAGGACGTTTTGCATTGAGCGAAGGCGGTAATATTTATACTCGCTTAATGAATCCGACAAGTGATGTTTTTGAAAAAAGAATTGCGGCTCTTGAAGGCGGGAAAGCAGCTTTGGCTACATCTTCCGGTTCGGCAGCAATTACTTATTCAATTTTGAATATTGCTCATGCCGGAGATCATGTTGTGGCTTCTGAAAGTTTGTACGGAGGTACAACAAATTTGTTGGCAAATACATTGCACGATTTTGGTATAGAAACAACTTTCGTTCCTGCAAATGACCTTGATGCATTTGAAAAAGCAATTAAACCGAATACAAAACTGTTTTATGCGGAAACAATGGGAAATCCTAACAGTGACATTTTCGATATTGAAGCTGCTGCAAAAATTGCCCATAAGAATGGGATTCCGTTGATTGTTGATAATACTTTTGCGACTCCGTATTTGTTGCGTCCGATTGAATACGGTGCAGATGTTGTTGTTCATTCTGCGACAAAATTTATCGGCGGTCACGGAACTGTAATGGGGGGAGTTATAGTAGACGGCGGAAATTTTGATTGGGCGGCAAATGATAAATTTAAAAGTCTTTCACAGCCGAATCCGAGTTACCACGGTATAGTATTTACAAAAGCATGTGCAGATATTGCTTATATTATGAAAATACGTACAACATTGATGCGTGATACAGGAGCAGCGATTTCACCGTTTAATTCATTTTTGTTACTTCAGGGCTTGGAAACATTGTCATTGCGTATTGAACGTCATGTGGAGAATGCAAAAAAAGTAGTAAATTACTTGAAAAATCATCCAATGGTAGAAAAAGTGAATCATCCGTCTTTGGAAAACGGAAACGCATTAAAGTTGTATAACAAATATTTTCCAAACGGCGGCGGTTCTATTTTTACATTCGATATTTGCGGCGGAGCAGAAGAAGCTAAAAAATTTACTGAAAGTCTTGAATTATTTTCATTATTGGCTAATGTTGCAGATGTAAAGTCGCTTGTTATTCATCCGGCTTCTACTACTCACAGTCAATTGAGTGAAAGTGAACTTTTGGCTTGCGGAATCAAGCCTAACACCGTAAGACTTTCGATAGGAACAGAACATATCGATGATATTATTGCTGATCTTGAAGATGCTTTTAACATAGTAAAACAAGGAGTTTAAAATGAAAATAAATACATCTATTACACAATTAATCGGTAAAACGCCGCTTTTAGAATTGAAACGTTATAGTGAAAAGCATAATTTGAAAGCTAAAATTGTAGCTAAGTTGGAATATTTAAATCCGGCAGGTTCAGTAAAAGACCGTGTCGCATTAGCAATGGTAGAAGATGCCGAAGCTAAAGGATTGTTGAAACCGGGAGCAACAATTTTTGAACCAACAAGCGGAAACACCGGAATCGGTTTGGCACTTGTAGCTGCGGCAAAAGGTTACAAGCTTGTATTGACAATGCCGGAAACTATGAGCATAGAACGCCGCAAACTTGTAAAAGCCTACGGTGCAGAAGTTGTACTTACCGATGGAGCAAAAGGTATGACCGGAGCGATAGAAAAAGCCGAAGAGCTTCACAGACAGACACCGGGGAGCATTATAGCCGGACAGTTTGTAAATCCGGCAAATCCTATGTGCCACAAAGCGACTACCGGCCCGGAAATTTGGGAAGATACTGACGGAACTGTAGATATATTCGTTGCCGGAGTGGGAACAGGCGGAACACTTTCTGGTGTTGCCGAATATTTAAAAGAACAAAACCCGGAAATCAAAGTTTATGCGGTAGAACCGGCAACAAGTCCGGTTTTGTCAAAAGGAACAGCCGGAGCTCACGGCATACAAGGAATCGGAGCCGGTTTTATCCCGGAAACACTCAATACAAAAATTTATGACGGTGTAATTCCTGTAGAAGATAAAGACGCTATTGATACCGGACGAGAACTTGCTGTTACCGAGGCATTCTTGACGGGAATTTCATCAGGGGCAGCATTGTGGGCAGCAACCGAATTGGCAAAACGACCGGAAAACGAAGGAAAAACTATTGTGGTATTATTACCGGATTCCGGAGACAGATATTTATCCACTGCGTTGTATTCTGAGTAATTTTCTTTAAAAAAAACAAGGAGAGCTATATGCAAAGGAACAAAGTCGGTATTATCGGTGGCTTAGGTTACATTTCAACAGCTGAATATTATCGAAAAATAATAGAAAAAAGCATGGATTACACAAAGTCAAATGATTATCCCGAACTGCCTTTGTTGCTTAAAGACGGCGACATCTCAATTCCCGTTATCAATACGATGGAACTTCACATTGAAGAAACAGTCCGCAAACTTTATGATTATATATAAATAAACGAGATACACATGGAAGAAAAGAAAAGTAATGAAGATATAGAAAAAAGCATTCGCAAGAAATTTCATAAAACAATATGGAGCAGATTTGTAAAGGCAATAAAAGAATATCAACTGATTCAAGAGGGAGATAAAATAGCTGTTTGCATTTCCGGCGGAAAAGATTCAATGCTTATGGCGAAATTATTTCAGGAATTGCAACGCCACAGAGGTATTCCGTTTGAAGTGAAATTTCTTGTTATGGATCCGGGGTATAAAGAAGAAAATCGTCAGTTGATAGAAAGCAACGCTGCACAAATGAATATTCCGTTGAATATTTTTGAAACAAATATTTTTAATGCAGTTGTTAATATTGAAAAATCGCCGTGTTATCTATGTGCAAGAATGCGACGGGGACATTTGTACAAAAATGCTCAAGATTTAGGCTGTAATAAAATTGCACTCGGACATCATTTTGACGATGTGATTGAAACAATCTTAATGGGAATGCTTTACGGTGGTCAAGTACAGACTATGATGCCGAAATTGCACAGTACAAATTTCCCGGGAATGGAACTAATTCGTCCGTTGTATCTGATTCGAGAGGCAGATATTTTGCATTGGCGTGATTATAACAAACTTAAGTTTTTACAATGTGCGTGTCGTTTTACGGAAAAGGCCGCAAGTGAAGATTTATCAACTACATCAAAACGTTTAGAAATAAAACGACTTATTCAACAACTTCGAGCTACCAATCCGTACATCGAAAGCAATATTTTTCGCAGTGTAGAAAATGTTACGCTGGATACTGTCATTGCTTATAAGAAAAAAGGCGTGACTCATCATTTCCTTGACAATTACGATGATTGCCAAGCAGCGGAGGAAGAATAATGAATCCGTGGGAAAGAACGCAGGAATTAATCGGCAATGAAGCTTTGGAAAAATTGAAAAATGCAAAAGTAGCAATATTCGGAATCGGCGGTGTGGGCGGTTTTACGGTAGAAGCATTGGCTCGTTGCGGTGTCGGTAAAATAGACTTAATCGACCATGACACCGTGGCTGTCAGTAATATAAACAGGCAAATCATCGCCACCCATGAGACCGTCGGCCAACTGAAAGTCGACGTAATGAAAAAGAGAATCTTGAGTATAAACCCGGCAGCACAAGTAGGAACTTTCGCCAGTTTTTATCTTCCCGATGACGAAAACGGTTTGCAAATTGATTTTTCACAATACGACTATGTAATAGATGCGATAGACACCGTAACGGCTAAAATCGGCATTATCATGAAATGCAAGGAAGTCGGAACGCCGGTAATCAGCAGTATGGGAACAGGAAATAAGCTCAATCCGACAATGTTCGAAATCACAGATATATACAAAACAAAAGTTTGCCCGCTTGCAAGAGTAATGCGTAAAGAATTGAAAAAACGCGGCGTAGAATCATTAAAAGTTGTTTATTCACAAGAAGAAGTAGTGACGACAGCCCGAACTCCGGCAAGCATTTCATTTGTACCGTCAGTTGCCGGATTGCTGATAGCAAGCGAAGTAGTAAAAGACATTATGAAAACTGAAAACGGAGAATGGAAAATTGAAAAATGATTTAGACCAAACAGAAATAAAAGTACCGTATGAATTGCCAGAAGAGGAGAAAAAAATGGAAAATAAGATAATCACACAAGACTTTTTTCACATTTATTCAATAATTGATATTCACAGAAAACGAGCTTTTCAAGAGATTAATAATAACTCCCTAATGATTGCATGGAATGTGGGCGGATATGTTTCTGCTAAAATTAAATCTTCTGAATGGGGAAGCAAGGTTGTAACTGAATTATCCGAATATTTACGGACAAAAGATCCAAACCTAAAAGGCTATAGCAGAAGAAGCATTTATAAAATGGTTCAATTTTATGAAACATATTCTACAAAAGAATTTACGGCACTTGTTGATAAACTAAAAATACAAGAGAATTGTTTTTTACCTCAATCTTCTGATGTCAACTCAATTATGCCATTTCAAATGGCACAAATTCCTACATTTTTAATGAAAATAAATTGGACTTGTCATCAGCAGATCTTAAATAGCTGTAAAACAAATGAACAAAGAATCTTTTATATCCTTTATGCACAACACGAAAAACTTGAAGTAAAAGAACTGCAAAGAGCGATAAAAACAAACACTTATGAGTCAATCTTAGGAAGCAAAGATTTTAAATCTTTTACACTTCAAAATTTATATCCAGAAGGAAGTTTTCTATTAAAAGATACTGCATACCTTGATTTTCTAGGTCTCCCAAAGCAATATAAAGAGTCTCGTCTAAGAAAAGATATTGTTTCTCATATGAAAGATTTTATCTTGGAACTAGGAAAGGATTTTCTTTTCATAGATGAAGAACACCAATTAGAAGTTGGAGGAAAAATTTTTAAGACAGACTTGCTGTTTTTCCATCGTGGATTACAATGTCTTGTTGCAATTGAATTAAAAACAGGAGAATTTGAACCAAGTTTTATGGGACAACTTGAGTTTTATTTAGAAGCCCTTGACCAATCAGAAAAACGCAGCAATGAAAATCCTAGTATTGGAATTCTACTTTGCAAAGAAGCTAATCGGGAAGTTGTAAAATACGCCTTAAATAGGAGCATGAGTCCAACGATGATTGCAGAATATAAAGAAAAACTTATCCCCCAAGAAGTTTTACAACGTAGTTTAGAAGAATTTATCAATGCTATTGAAAATTGAAAATGGAAAGATGAAAACGGAAAATTTCAACTTTCATTTTTCTAAAAAAAGATATTGACTCTCCGGTTACGGGAGGCGTTATTCTGTAGCCATAAAGGAGGAATAAATATGTTTCGAATCGGAGACTTTTCAAAGTTGAGTAAAACCTCAATAAAGACGTTGCGTTATTATGATGAAATCGGATTACTTCGTCCGGAGTATGTAGATAGTGAAAATGGGTATCGTTTTTACACAACCGAGCAATTATTGAAAATCCACAAAATTCATTCTTTTAAACAACTCGGTTTCGGAATAAAAGAAATACAAGATTTAATTAATGGTGTGAATGTAGATAACTTGCTCGAACAGAGAAAAACAGAACTTATTGAAGAGCAAAGAGAACTTGAGAAACAACTTTCGAAGGTGAAATTTTTAATGTCAAACAAGCAGGAAGTACAATTTATGAATTATGAAGCTACCATCAAATATACGCCGGCAGGAATTGCTTATACAAAAAGAATGAATTTGTCCGGTTATGGAGAATATTTCAAAGCGATACCGGCACTGGGAATACAAATGAAGAAATTAAATCCTAATATGAAGTGTGGCAGTCCAGAGTATTGTTTTATTGTTCATGTCGGCGGAGAATACAAAGATACAGACATGGATATTCAATTTTATGAAATTGTAGATAAAGAGGGAAAAGCTCCAGACGGCGTAAAGTATGAAAAACTAGAATCTTGCAAAGTTATTTCAGTTATGCATAAAGGGAAATATCAAGACCTGGGTTTGGCGTATGCATTTGCATTGAAATGGACAGAAAGCAACGGATATAAAGTAATCGGAAATATTCGAGAAAATTATATTGATGGAATCTGGAATAAGGCTTCGGAAGATGATTGGCTTACGGAGATTCAAGTACCGATAGAATAATAATGAAAAAAATGGTTCAGGCAAAATTTGTAATTTTGTTTGAACCACAGGCCTTTGTTCGTAGCTAACGCTATTCACTGATGGTGTGACTGAATGGAAGAGCAAGATTCTGTAAAAAATGCGAACTATATGGTACAATATTACTTATGATCGAAAAAAAATATTTATCAGAAAGAGATATTGTAACAAAATTCATTATTCCGGCGATTGAAGAATCTGGATGGAATAAGCAAACTCAACTTAGAGAAGAAGTTTCTTTTACAAATGGACGAATTTTTGTAAAAGGTAAAAAAACTAAGCGTGGCGAAAAGAAACGTGCTGATATCATTCTTTATTACAAGCCAAATATTCCTGTAGCAGTTGTAGAAGCAAAAGATAATAAACATTCTGTTGGAGATGGAATGCAACAAGCTTTAGATTATGCAGAAACTCTTGATATTCCAGTTGCAAT
>JAGANG010000045.1 GCA_017624275.1 Spirochaetales bacterium
TGAAAATGTTTGTCTTACGTGCAATCCGCCATTACTATTAAACGACGGAACTTATAAAATTTTTCTAAACACAGCGGCAGAAGATTTGTCTTTGCTTGACCCGGAATTGAAGTTATTCTATGATTATATTCGACGTGGAACAGCTGACTCCACATTAACAGAAAAGATAGATAATTCAATTAACGAATTGAAAGAAAACAGAGAAGCGAGGCGTAAATATATGACATATACAACAAGAATTGCAGAAGCGAAAAATGAAGCCCGTGAAGAAGGTATTTCATTAGGCGTACAACAAGCCAAGCTTGAAACAGCGAAAAATGCATTAACAATGAATTTACCCATAGAGCAAATTGCAATTCTTACCGGACTGTCGCCGGAAGAAATTGAAAAATTATAGAAATAAAAAAGGAGCGGAAAAACTTTCGCTCCTTTTTTGATATTTAAAATGTTGTTCTATACAAGTAATATGAAATTACCATGAAACCGGAATCGAGATTACACTTCCGTCTTCATTCATTTCAGTCAGTTCTGTTTCCGTAATGTAGTCATAATCAAAAGATATAGAATCATCTACTTTGGTAAGTGAGTTAAATAAAAGTTCATCATCTTTAATGTCATAAGTAAAAATACGATTGCGTTTATCTTCCAGATTGAAAATAGTTGTAGTAGTTTCTGCAGGTGTTACTTCTGTGGAGGTAGCAATTTCATACTTCCCGTAAAAACCGCTGTCGATTATAAATAATTTGTCGCCTGACGGTATAATGCAGCGTGGTCCGGCAAAATATTCTGAATCGTCAGTTTTTGCCTGCATTCGTCCTTTAAGAGCGTAATATTTAGGAATTTGTTCAGTTGTGTTATAGTCTAATTGAATTGTTGTCAGCTCATTTTGGCTTTGAATATTTGTATCTAATCCATAAAACAAATCAATTTTTGGGAAAGTAACTTTTTTAGTGGTAGCATCCCATGAGTAGTTATCAGGCTGTTTTATTTCAGATGTTTCTTCATCAGCATAGAATCCCGATATGCCGGTATATTTAAATAAACCACCGAAACTGTAGCATAATGAATCTGTAGTAGTTGTTGTAGCAGAATCGCTACTTCCAAATTCTTTATATGTTTGGTAATAATTTACGCAGCCGGCAGTAATATACAGAGTATTATTTTTTACATACATATCAGAAACTTTGAAAGCTCCATTTAAAAAGGTCCGAATAAACTTCGGATTGTCAGTAGTAAAATATTCGCCTATATCCAAAGTTAAAATCGGGGTGTTATAGGGATAAGTGTTAATTATATCATTCATCTCTGTAACAGATGTGACACATAACTGACTTTCGTTGTTGTTGGTTAGAATTGTAGTATCCTCAGAAATCTCGATTGTTATTCCCATTGATATTTTTCCTTTATAAATACTTGCAAAACTATTGAGGTGGCGAGAAGTGTATCTATTAATGTCTCCCAAATAATTAGTACTTCTGGTACCTGCTATGTATAAATATGTACCGGAAACTTCTATTGATGTAATAGTTTGCGGTGCAATAGAAATAGTCCAATAATTATTAGGCCAAAATTCTCCATTTTCGGATGAACTATAACTGGTTACGGGAACGGCAGGTAATGGTTCGTCTTTTTTCGTAGGAAGTTTTTTAATATAGCAAGAATTAATATATGGTTTGTTATCAATGCCATCATTGTTGGTATCTTTTACTAACAGTAACAGATAATTCATTTTATCTTCACCGAAATGTTCTTTTATCGCAGCTTTTTCATTGTCTTCAAAATCATGATCAGGATTGTCTAAATAATCATTCAGATTTAATGTTGCAATGGTAAAGTCTTCTATTGTATTCTCTGATGTAAAATAATATTCATTATTAGTATTTAAATTCTTCAATTTGTAGGTATTAGTTACAGTTGTTGCTTCGTCTGTTGTTTCTTCTGTTGTATCTGTTATGGTCAATACCCACATGTCGTCGGCGTCGTCGGTATCACATGCAACGAATGTTTCATCAGTCATATCCGGATATGCAAATAGTGCGTCAGCTCCTATATAGCCGACATTGTTGTTTCCGTCGGCATTTTTGTTCCATACGGGAATCTTCAAATCCTTTAAATCTTGGTCTGCGTTTATTTGCGTTTTGTCGTAGCTCCATTCCCAGTTAATATCTGTAGTTGCATCCGGGTAAATATTTACAACCGGGTCTTTTACCAGATTAACTTTTGTTTTTGTTTCGTCGTCGTGTGTTATGTCTATTTTATAACTGCCGGCAGGGATTGGTTCTTCCGATTCCCCGGTCAGTGTGCCGTTTTCATAATTTAAAGTCATCCGAGTGCCGTTATCTGATTCTGATAATTTTCTATATTTCAAAATAAAATCTTCACCGTCTGTAAACAAACCATTCAATCCGCTGATAGTAACGTTTAAGTGACCGCTGCCGTCAGTGGATTTGCTGTTGTTATCAAAGGTGTCTTTCATTTCTATAGTACAAGTGTTGATTTCATAAGTATCCACCGGAAAGTTGTCATTTTTACCGGACAAAATCGTAACATCGTTTTCTGTTTTTCCGCTGACTGATATTTTATAATTGCCGGTAGTTACATTTATAAAAGTAGTAGATGTTATTCGACCGCCGATGATTCTTGAGAATCGCAATGTTTCGCTGTTATCTTCTGATTTGACAGCGTCGCTCGGAGTCAACAATTCAATATCTATTTGCCATTTGGCAATTTCCGGGCGGACAGTTCTGGATTTTTCGGTCACAATGTCTATGCACATTTTTGTATCCGGAGCGTTTAGCTTTTCCGTAATACTCTTGTTTATGACCGTCTCTTGTGAACAAGAAATCATTATCGCAATCAAAAATATTGCATGTAAGATTTTGTATAATTTCATTTTTTCCATCTCCTTTACGTTTTTAATTGATTTGCAACCAAACAGACAATGGGATTTTACTTCATTGTCTGTTTTGGCGACTGCAAAGTATTTGTATTAGTACAGATGACTACTTGTTAAATAGTCATAGTCAAAGGATATAGAATCATCTACTTTGGTAAGTGAATTAAATTTAAGTACTTCACTTTCATTATTATTTTCATTGATATTAAAAGTAAAAATACGATTTTGTTTACCGTATAATGAGAAAGGATTGTTAGTTCCCGGAGTTTTATCGACTAAACCATAAAAACCGCTGTCGACTATAAGCAAATCGTTACCTGACGGTATAATGTAGCGTGGCCCGGCAAAATATGAAGAATCGTCGCTTGTTGCCTGGATTATATGATCGGCCAGCCTAATTTTTCCAGAGTCATCAATAAGAAACGGACTGTTTGCATTATCACCGTTATAAACACCGTATTTTTCAATAAGAGTTCCGTCTAAAGTGTATTCAAACAAACCTCCGAAGCTGTGATAAACTCCATAATCCAGATTATTATTCCACGAATTACCATCATAATTAACACATCCGGCTGTAACGTACAGCTTGGTTTTGTCCTCATTTATATACATATCCGAAATCGCAAATGCCGGAGATTGAAAGGAATAACCATTTTCCACTTCTATAAAGCTATTTATATCTAATTTAAGAACTTCAGATCCATCATCATCTTTATATTCTAGGATATTATCACTCCCATCAGCAGCTAATTCTGTTTTAAGAATTTTTATAAATCGGCTTCCAGTTTCATTTTCAATATCACTTATTGCTATATACAATTGGTCACCTTTTGCATAAATTGCAGTTATATATTGATTCCCACCATAGCTACAATATGGAGTTCCTTCATCAAGATCCCCGCCTTCACCTTCAATTTTAAAACTTTTTATATTATTTCCATCCTCAGTGTCAGTGATACAAAGCAAATATTTTTGCTTGTTTTGGTCATTTTGCTCACTTACTGTAGCAACGGCAAAGTCTTTTAATATTTTCTCACTACAAGTAAATCTATACTCTTCATTTTCTGAAGAAGAAACATTTTTTAAAACATAACAATATCGGTACTCATATCCAGAACCGTCTTCACCAGAAAAATATTTCGAATCTGATGTACCGCTTAATACCCACAAGTCTCCGATTTCATCATAAGTACAATTTATAAATTCTAATTCACCTTTATTTACCGTTGCACTTATAGTACTCCCATCATCATGCTCATATTCAAAATTATAAGACTCTTCTTCATCCCAAGTCGGCTCTGCAAAAAGTGCATTTGCCGATAGGTAACCGTTTTTTGCCGGTGCAGAAGATTCTGCCGGGGAATCCCGATTGGAAACCGGTTTATTCCATACGGGGATTTTTATTCCTTTCAGCTTTTGGTCTGTGTTTATTTCGTCAGAATCGTAGTTCCATTCCCAGTTAATTTCTGTGGTTGTTTCCGGGTAAATATTTACAACCGGGTCTTTTACCAGATTGAGATTTTTGCTATTCGAAATTTCTATTTTATAACTACCGACAGGGATTTCGGTAATTTCTCTGATTAGTGTGCCGTTTGTATATTCATATGGTAATGTTTCGGATTTAGAAGTTTTATCATTGCTGTCAAGTTTAGTATATGTTAATAGGAAAGTTTCGCCTTCTGTGAACAAATCTGTCAATCCGCTGATTTGAATACTCAAATTGCCGATTCTAGGATTACCATTATCATCATAATAATCAAAATAATCTTCCGGTATTATTTCGCAAACGTTGACAGTGTTAGGTTTTACTTCGAAGCTTCCGGTGAGTGCATGCAAAATTGTTTTACCTTTTTCGTTACATCCTATGACTTTTATTGAATATGTGTCGGCAGTTACATTGACAAAGGTAGCAGAGGTAGCTTTCCCGTCGATTGTTCTGGAAAATGTCAAAGAATTGCTGTTGCTTTTGTTTGTAACTGTTATTTCCCATTTCGTAATTTCCGGGCGGACAGTTCTGGAATTTTCCGTTTTTATGTTTACGCATATTTTTGTATCGGGAGTGGTTGCTTCCCCCGAAATATTTTCGTTTATGACTGTCTCTTGTGAACAAGAAATCATCATCGCAATTATCAAAAATATTATTGGTAAAATTTTATGCAGTTTCATATTTTTCCCTCCTATTCAGCCGAAATAGCCGGTTCTGAAGATGCTGTGTCCGGTAGAACACCAACGCCGCTTGATAGACTAACAATGTAATTAAAATTAATACTTGTTGATTTGTAATAAGGTTTGGATTCTGAAGAAGTATCTGCACTAGTAGTACCGCTGCTTCCTTGGGAAGTAGATTCAGTGGTGGGCAGAGCAGTATTATCTTTTTCTTTTGTAATAACGGAGATTGTATTTTCGCCCGGTACTAATTTGCTCACATATTCGTAATCATTCAGCGGTAATGTTATTAATACTCCGGCTGTTTCTGTGGTAATTGATTGTCCGTTTAGAAGCCATTCGGATATCTCGTAGTTATTAGGCAGATTTACGGCAGCACACAATGTCGGAACTGTACTTGTAGGTTTTGTTACTGACCCGCCGGAAATTAAAGGAATATAATTATTATCGCTGTTTTCGCTGATATAAAGTGAAATTTTAGGTTCGTTTGTTTGTATATCAACAAATATGTCGCCCATACTTTCGGTAGTATTTATTACGTCAATGTCTTGTTCATAAATCAAACCGTCACAAGTGATTTTTATTGTAAATGTTCCGGCTTTTGAGAATTCAAGAGATTTGTTGTTATCTACAATTTCTATGTCAAATTCTGATTTTTTCAACCATATTTTGTTGATGGTTTGAGTTCCGTTATTGTCTTTTTTGTAGATTACCGCATCACCGGAAAGTTTGTTTTCTTCCATTACGGTGATTGTGTTTTTGTCGATAGCTTGACCTACTATATAGGTAGATTCTATTCCTATAGGCAACAAGCTTATCGGAGTCATTTCGGCATTTTTTACGATTGTCAATGTAGCCGAAAGTGACGCTGTTTCACTTACGGAAGCCTTTATGAGGTTAAAATCGTAATTATTTGTAACAATTTTTGATGTTGCATTAGCTATTACGTTGTCTGCCGTTACGTCACCGTCAAGGTTGATTTGAGTATTTTCACTGTTTAAATTAATCGTTTTAATTTCTATGTTTCCGCCGGCGTTCTTATCTTCGCTTCCGCCGCCGATATTTGCAAGTGTAGAAATCCCGTCAATTATCAGTTTTTCAATTTTAGCAGTACCGTCAGTTTCTGTTTGCAGTGTACCGTCTTTTTGCATTATTAGGTTAGTTACGTTTACGCCGTTTCCCAGCAGAGTTCTTACATTTTGGTAGTTCATTGTAAGGTTTACTACAGAACTTGTTCCCAGAATATAAATGGAATTTCTTCCGCCGCCGCAAAGCAACAAGTCTGATAATTTAGAGTTTCTTATTGTTAATTTTCCGTCGCCGAGTTTTTCGGAAGTTGTCAGATTTAAATCTTTCAATTCGGCAAGCTCTACATTGTTGGCTTCTATGGTAAGCATTTCGTTGTTTAGCGAACCGTTTTTAATTGTTAATTGTTTATTTATTGTTGCCGTGTAGCTTGTGATGTTGTCGTACTTTGAAAGGTCGATTGTTTCACCGGCGTTTGTGTTGTTGACGATGTACTGAAGTGTATTTCTTTCTATTATAACTTCTTTTTCCACCTCTTTTTCTACTTCTTTTATAACTTCTTTTTCTACTATTTTCTCTTTTTCCGTTGGGACACAGGCAATTACAATTATTGCCGCAATCATTGATAATAATAAAGTCTTATATTTCATTTCTTTCCTCCAAGCTGTTAAAAATGATGTTTTTTTTAATAAAAAACATTAAATTATAATAAAAAAAGGATGGAGTGTAAATATAGATTTTATTTTTTTGTAAATAAGAAAGTTGTTAAAACCGCAGATTATGCATGTATTATCCGATATTGGTTTTATTAATAATGTACGATATGTTTTTTTTGTAAATTTATTACTCGCTTGCCAGTGCTACAACCGGGTCAAGTTTTGCCGCTTTTATGGCAGGGGACAGCCCAAAGAATATTCCTACAAATGCCGAGAACACAAATGAGACTGCGGCGGCATTTACAGGTAATGAGAATTTCCAACCGAGTACTTTTACTACAGCAAAGCTCAATAATGTTCCTACCAAAATTCCTATTGTGCCGCCGATTAATGAAAGCATTGCCGATTCTACCAGAAATTGATTGCGGATATCTTTTTGTGAAGCTCCCAGTGCTTTTCGTATTCCGATTTCTCGCTTTCTTTCGGTAACGGAGACAATCATTATATTCATTATTCCTATTCCGCCTACAAGGAGTGAAATTGCTGCTACTCCCGATAACAGCAGGTTTAATGTAGATGTAGTTTTCTCGTAATTTTCAAGCATGGTTTGCATTGACATAATGAATAAAGTGTCGCTTTCGCCGGTTTTCTTTTCTGCAAATGCTTTAATTGCTTTTTCTACGGCAACGGAAGTTTTATTTGATGTGGCTTGTATTACAACGGAATCGGCGATGGGGTTGGGTTTGATTCTGCGTTTATAAAAACCTCGTGTTACGTAAATTGTACTGTCGGATGATTCAAAAATAGATGTAGAGGGTAGCAATACTCCGATGATTTCTAATGAAAATCTTGCTTTTTTTATGGTTACCGTGAGTTTTTTACCTAATACATCGCCGTCGGGGAAATAACTTGTGGCTATTTCTTGTCCTATGACGGCACATTGTGACCCGAGTTCGTTATCAGTTTCATCAAAATATCGTCCGTAATCCAATTCCAGTTTGCTTTCTTCCATAAAGTCAATTTCTATTGCACTGATACTTGCCGAGCCTTCTATATTGCCTCGTTTGACATTGCCGCTTATTTGATTTTTGTAAAAGACATTTTTTACATTGGGAACATTTTCTAAGATTTCACGTCTGGTTGTTTCATCGAATTGCAATGCTCTGATTTTTCGCATATTTCCGCCGAGAATATTTACCATGTCCAATCCCGATTGTGAAATGGTAGATTTTACATCGGCACTTGCACTTTCACCTATTGCGGTAACCATTATTACTGCGGCTACACCGATAACGACTCCTAACAGAGATAAAATGCTTCGTGTTTTATTTGTCAGAAATGATTGCATTGCATTGACAATATCTTCTATCATATTTCTAATCCTCCGATAAAAGCCCGTCTTTTATTCTTACCATTCTGGGGGCAGTGCGTCCGATTTCTTGGTCGTGGGTAACTATAACGATTGTTGTTCCTTCGGCATTTATTTCTTGAAATAAATCAAGTACGGAATGTCCGGTTTCACTGTCTAATGCTCCGGTGGGTTCATCGGCTAAAATCAGTGCCGGTTTGGTTACCGTAGCTCTTGCGATTGCCACACGTTGGCGTTGTCCGCCCGAAAGTTCGTTTGGTTTATGGGTAAGTCGGTCTGCCAATCCTATGCGAACAAGAGCTTCTTCCGCACGTTCACGTCGTTCTTCTATAGGTATTCGTTGATAACGCAAAGGCAACATTACATTTTCTAATACGCTCAGATTCGGTAACAAGAAATATTGCTGAAATACAAAACCGACAGTTTTATTACGAAACGCCGCCAATTCATTTTCATTCATGGTTGCGGTATTTCTTCCGTTTATAATTACATTACCTTTTGTAGGGCGATCCAGACAGCCTATCATATTCATACAGGTAGATTTTCCCGATCCTGACGGTCCCATAATAGATAATATTTCACCTTGATGAATTGAAAGGTTTATTCCTCGCAATGCTTGTACTTCGGTGTTTCCCATAGAGAATATTTTCCAAACATCTTGAAGTTTTACAAGTTCGTTTTCATTTGTCTTATTCATAATTTATCTCTGTTATCTTCTCGGCGGAGGTCCTCCGGGACCGCCACGGCGTTTATTTTTTGGAAAAGTCAATATTGGTACAGTCGAAAAAGACCCTAATTTTTTAAGCTACTGAAAATTGTGTTTCAAATCTTTCTCTGTAAATACTTGGAGGTAATCCTCCCGGATTTACTGTCATTATTCGTTTTCTGTTGTAA
>JAGANG010000046.1 GCA_017624275.1 Spirochaetales bacterium
ATTTAAACCGAAAATCAACGGAGGTACAAAATATGTTACTAGCAGAATATGATTATGACACAGACATTGCTGTTCAACGAAAAGAAGCATTTGATGACGGATTTTCTGCCGGCGAAGAACGGGGCATTTCTATCGGACTGTCACAAGGTGCACATCAAAAAGCCGTTGAAACTGCGAAAAATGCATTAACAATGAATTTACCCGTAGAGCAAGTCGCAATTCTTACCGGCTTGTCTGTCGAAGAAATCGAAAAATTATAAAAACATAAAAAAAGAGCGGAAATACTTCCGCTCCTTAAAACCACATGATTTTAAAAAACTTTGAGCAAAGCTTTAGTTTTTATTCCGATTTACTAGGTCAAATCTCATTTCAATTTATTTCCGTCACTGAATGCTTTACCGACTTTTTTACCCAATGCAATATAATCGTGATTCATTGAGTCATAAATAATAGGAGAAAATTTTGATAAATCAATTTTATCATCGGTAAGAATAGATTCGTCAATTGCTGTATTTATTACTTCCGCAATGACACGCTCTGTCTGGTCGTCATAGCTAATCAAGCGACATTCCAAAGTAAGAGGAAATTCTTCAATCAGCGGAGCGTCTACAAACTCACTTTTTATACAATGAAGACCGGATTTTTCGATTTTATCAGGTACTTTATTTCCCGAAACAATGCCGAAATAATCAGCTTCGATAATATGCGGAACATCTGCAATGCTTACGGTAAATGCTTTTCGTTCAAGGATGTTTTTTGTTGTTTTATGATTTCTGTCTATAATTATTGATATTTTGCTGTAATCGCAAACGCCGCCCCAAGCTGCATTCATTGCATTAGCTGTACCGTCGGCATTGTAAGTAGCTATAATTAATACCGGCATAGGATAAATATACGGCTTATTTCCAAAATTTTTTTTCATGGTAAACTCCTTAGTATAATAGGTTGATGTTTTATAAATAGATTTAAGGCTCTTGTAAAGGTAGAAAAATCCAAAAAAATGACGCATTTCTAAAAGGAATTATTACATTGAAAAACACAATTTAGATTTTGTTGCTGTAATAAAATGTAATGAAGTAATTTTTCTAAGTTATTTGTTTATTAATATAACGTAACTTTAGGCAATGACGATTTATTATATTAAGAAATACTTTTTATCATAATAAAATGTATTGTTAATATGATTATTTAAATATTGAATAGTTGTATTAGGGGAATTATTCGATTGTTCAAAGAATTTTTTTTTGTTAATATTCAATTTTTTTGTGTTAATAAAAAAACAACACTTGCATTGGACTTTTATTTTAAAAGGTAAAAATAGGGAGGATAAAATTGAAAAGAAAGAAAGGTAAAATATCAATCTTTATTATACTTTTCGGTATTATTTCAACACAATTATTCGGAGCTTACAGAGCACCCGAAGCCGGACGGCTTTTTTATTGGATGATGGCTCCGGATTTGTTGTCATTAAGTATGGGATACATGGGAACCGAAAATCCGTCGGGTGTAGTTGTGAATCCGGCAAGTCAGGCTTCTGTGCAAAACTTTAAGTTTCAAGTTTCTGCCGGTGTTGCTCCTGCATTTGCAAATCCGTCTTTTAAAGACGGCGGTGATTTTTTTGCACCTTTTATTGTAAATCTTGGAGGAGTAATTCCGTCACGTTACGGTAATTTTACCATATATGCCAATTATTTTAATATGAGTAATAAAAGTTGGGCTACCGAAGGTTTGTATGACATTGGTGCCGGTCAAAATACAGACGATTTAAGAATCGGTAAAACCGGTTCATTATATGTTGGTTACTCAAAAGATTATTCTGATACCGTAGCTGTCGGTTTCAGCGGAAGTTTGAAGTTTTCATATAATCCGTTAGTCAGTGAGGACAGGCGTTTTGATATTGGAGCTGCCATTGATGTGGGACTGATTTATAAACCAGAATGGGGACGACTTACAAATAAAGCGTGGGGATTGCAGGATTTGCAGTTTGGTTTTGTAATGAAAGAAATCGGTAAACCGCTGGTAAACTTGGAACAAACAAAGCTTGACGGTTACGACTGGGAAGAATGGAGTTGGTGTCCGGCACCGTTTACGCCGGCAGGTTCTATCAATTTTAACCTTTATAACAACGGTACTACATATTGGAAAATTCTAAGTGATTTATCATTTCCTTTCTTTCAAAATATGACTTTTGCTCTCGGTACAGAAATTCAGATAATGAAATTTATTACTTTAAAAGGTTCATATACATTTGATTTGGAAGGAACATTGGAATATATCGGTGCTAATTCAGACGCAGATATTCCGGTTTGCGGCGATGTTTATAATATTTTTAATTTTGCCGGCGGTATTTCATTTAAGTTTAGTTCCGATTCATTTAAGCGAGTTTCAAAAATTGAGTTGCAAGAAAAGAAATATAAAACAAACGAGTTTTCTATTGATATTGCAGCACGTCCTTATTATGACGGAGCAATTTTTGAAGTCGGTTTTACAATGCAATTCGGTACAAAAGATACAACACCGCCTAAGGTTACTTATAACCAGAGAGATTTTTATGTCAGCCCGAATTTTGACGGTGTACAAGATGTTGTAGAAATAGATTTGGATATTAAAGATGAACGTTATGTTCGTGAATGGCGAATGGAAATTTCTAATGAAGCCGGTGAGCTTGTTCGTGTAATTGCAAATAAACAAGAAAGAAAAGAATCTTTGAGTCCTAAGGCGATAGTAAAACGCCTTTTTGCACCTAAAACAGGTGTGCCGGTTCCGGATATGATAGAGTGGGATTGTCGTGATAATAGCGGGAAGTTATTACCGGACGGAGCTTATACATTTAAGTTTTTTGCAATGGATGATAATAAAAATCAAGATGAACTCGGTACTCCGGCAGCGACGGTTTATATTGATACAAAAAAACCGGATATGAAAGTTAAATTGGAAAATCGTATCTTTTCTCCGGGAACCGGCGGTACAAAAGATAAATTGATTATTGATCTGGATATTATCAGAGAACAAGCAGAATCTGAGTTTATTCCGCTTTCAGAATATCAAACTGAATCGTTGGAAAATATTTTGTTGCCTATATCTGTATCTGAAGTGCCGGAAATTTTATCTCGAGAATCTGTTCAAGCAGAAGTTAAATCTGTAAAAGAGAAAAAAACTAAGAAGAAAAAAAATGTAACTACGGAAAGAAAAAAAGCAGAACCGGTTAATGACGGGCGAGTTACTGAACAAACTTGGAGAGTAGATATTCGTAATGTAGCAAATAAGACCGTAAAAAGTTTTGTTTTTGATAAAAAAGGACAAAAAAGATTGGAATGGGACGGTCGTGACGAAAGCGGCAATCAAGTTCCGGACGGCGTATATAAAATTGTTTTAACATCTCGAAGTCTTGCTGGAAACAGCTATGAAGAAGTAATTAATAATATTGTAATTGATACTCAACCTAAACCGATTGAAATTTCTATTAACAGAAGTGCATTTTCACCAAACGGAAACAGTGCTATTAAAACTATAGATTTTGGATTGGAAATACCTATAAAAGATGGAATCGAATCTTGGAAGCTTGAAGTTTTGAATAAAGATTCCGGTGTGGTTAGAGAATTTACTGGGGAAAAATTGCCACCGCAGACAATCACATGGGACGGTAAGGATAATGACGGAATCTATCTTGGAGAGGGAAAATATACCGGTCGATTGAGTGTTTCTTATGTAAACGGAACTATTCCTACCGGTGTAACTCCTGATTTTATTATTGATATTACTCCTCCTGACGGAAAAGTGACAAATTATATTAAAGTGTTCAGTCCTAACGGAGACGGTAATAAAGATGAAACAATCATTGAACAAGTGACTACCGTAGAAGAAGAATGGCGTGGTTATATTTATGACGAAACCGGAAATACGGTAAAAAGTTATATTTGGAAGTCTCAAGCTCCTAAAAAATTAACATGGGACGGAAAAGATAATGCAAATAAACTTTTGCCGGACGGAAATTATGATTATCAGTTGAAAGCTATTGATTTGGCAGGTAATACGTTTGAATCAAAATTGTATCGTATTAAAATTGATACTGAAAATGTACCTTTGATGTTGACTTACGGATTAAAGGCTTTTAACAGTAATAAAAAATCTCAAGATTTTACCGTAATTGCAAAGTCTGATTCCGAAAAAAATACATCAGAATGGAAACTCGGAATTTATAATGAGTTGGGAAATCTGATTTATACATCAAAAGGTTCTGGAAAATTACCAAAGAATCTATCGTGGGACGGAAGTAACAGTGACGGTAAAAAAGTTCCGGACGGAAGTTACAGTGCAAAACTTGATGTTGTGTTTGAAAACGGTACGCCGTCAAGTGCTAAAACTGGATTGTTTGTTATAGATACAGTTGCACCTAAGATAAAGATTCAAGCTGTGTCTGATGTTTTCAGTCCTAATGCAGACAGTCGTATTGATTCGTTTGAAGTATTGCAGTCTGGTTCGGAAGAATTGTCATGGGAAGAATATATTTATGATGAAACCGGAAATGTTATGTTCCATAAGTTCTACGAAAACAGCAAACCTAATTCTAAAGAAATTTGGAACGGAAAAGATATGAACGGTAATCTTGCTAAAAACGGTTTCTATAAATATGTTATTACCGGACGTGATATTGCAGAAAATGAAACTACAGCAAGTATAGATCGTTTTGAATTGAAAAATATTCATACATCTGCATTCTTGACATTGTCTGAAGAAATGATGGCTCCTAATGGAAAAGCACCTTACAACACTATAGAAATAATTCCTATGGTCGGAGTTAAGGATGATATTTCAGTATATAAAGTTGAAATATTAAATGAAGCAAAAGAAGTTATGAAAGTTTTCCAAGGTGAAAAAACATTACCGGAAAAAATTGTTTGGGACGGAATGAACGCTAACGGAAAACAAGTAGCTGACGGTTTGTATACTGCCAAAATGACAGTAATGTATCGATTCGGTAATATGCCTACAGTAGAGACTCCGGAATTTAAAGTGGATTCTACTGCTCCGGAAATAAAATTGACTTATGATCCGGAATATTTCTCACCGGATAATGATAATGTCGATGATGAATTGAATATTATGATTGATTCCGATGATCTTACAGGAATTAAAGAATGGAAGATTTCTGTAATTGATCCGCAGTCAGGTAAAGAGTTTACTTCATTCTCAGGAGTAGGAAAGCCGACATCCAATATTAAATGGAACGGTCAAAATGAGAATGGAGAAATTGTAGAAAGTGCCGAAGATTATCCTGTAAGAATCTATGCGGAAGATCTTGTTGGCAATGTTTTACAGACTAATGCTCAACCTATAATGGTAGATATTCTTATTATAAAAGAAGCTGACGGACGATTGAAAATTAAAATCAGCAATATTGAGTTTAAACCGGATTCAAGCCAAATGGTTGATTCTTCAAAGAATGTAAAAGTTCTTAATATGCTGGCTAAAGCATTGAAGAAATACGGCTCATATAAAGTGACAATCGAAGGTCATGCTAATAAATTCAGAGAGAAAATCGATGAAGACAGAGCCAGAGCTTTGTCTGATCAAAGAGCTCAAGTGATTGCAGCTAAATTGAAAAAATTAGGAATAAACGGAAACAGAATGACTGCTGTCGGTCGTGGTGTTGATGTACCTTTAGTTCCGTTTGGACCGGAAGCAACTAAAGAACAATTAGCTAAAAATCGAAGAGTAGAGTTCTATTTGGAAAAATAAGAATGAGTTCCTTGTAAAATTTTAGCGAAGCAGAGTTCTGTATAAGGGCTCTGCTTTTTTATTGATATAAAATGGGAGATATCAAGAAATATGAGTGATAAAAAAGAAAATATGATGTACATTTGCGGGAAATGTGCTCATGAAGTAGAGCGAGATGCAAAAGTTTGTCCTTTTTGCCATGCTAATTTGAATAATATTCGTTGCCCTTATTGTGGGTTTATAGGAGCTCCTGAAAAATTTAAAAATGATCATTGCCCTAGATGCGGCAAGAGTAAAAATATTTCGATTGATTATAATCCTGCAAATTCAAAGAAAAATAACTCGGTCAATGATGAAATACAAATCAAAGGCGGCGAAGCGAAAGAATATAAAACGGCTAAAAAAAATAGTAAGTTTTCAGAATGGTTGAATCGATTTTTCTTCCCGTTACTATTCATTTTGGTGGGATTGTTTTTTCTGTTTGGATATTTGTTGTTGTATTAAAAATTATTTTTTTACATTGAGAAAGTTTTGGAATTCGCTTTGCAATGTTAAAAGCTCCGGACGATATTCAAAATGCATATTATCCCATAAATCCCATTTTCCGCCCCAAATAAAACCTTCGTCTTCAAAAATTTTAACTACCGAATCCGGCGGACACCAGCGAGATTTTTTAGGAACCATAAACCAATTTTTATTAAGCGAACGTTCCCACATCCAATAGACTTTTTTCTTTTTCCAATTTGTAGGCAGGATATCGATTGCCGTACCCCAGCAGTGATTGCTTTTACGCTGTGTGTCACCAATCAAACGCCAATTGTATCCGAAAACACTACGCAGTGTTTTTAGAAAATATGCAACTTCTTTATTTGTCTTGTTAAGTGCTAAAATTTTTTTTTCTACACGCTTTAATGATTGAACTGTAATTTTGTGAACATTAACTTTGTATCCTAAAAAATTAGCAGTTACGATATTTTGCTCTATTGTATTACGAGTTGAACCGCCGTATAAACTGTTAAAAAAGCTATATTCATAATCGATAGGCACAAGTCGTTCTTTTTTAAATTCCGGAGATGTTAATTTTTCTATATATTTTTTTGGATAAGATTCCGGATGAATGAAATTTTCAGGGTAATAATAAAAAACATATGCTTTATATTTTTCCCAGTCGTGACGCTTTTTTTGTGGTAAAAGTCGTCCTTTTGCCCAATAGTATTTTTTATTGTCATAAGTAACGACAACCCAATCTTTTTCTTTTGCATGGTATGAAAAATAATTTATTATTGTAGGATATGCATTTTTTAATGCAGAAAGTACGAATTTAGGAGATTCCAGTAATTTATTTTGTAATTCGAAATCTTTTTGTATTTTAGCAGGCGATTCTATTGCCTGAACTAAAGACAATTCGTACAAAAAAATATAAATGAACAGAAGTATTCGCTTTGTTGATTTCATATATAGTTGATTCCAATTTGTAAAAATAAAAGAGGGTTTAATAATATCATTTTGGATTTGAAATTGATAATAAAAATTATTTGTTTTATTTTCCGATATTTTATATTAAGGAAAAATGTAAGTAAAATACTATTATAAATGATGCAAATCTGTTAAAAAGTTTTTGTCTGAAGGAGTATGAAATTTGAATGTTCTTCATTTGATAGATACACTTGACTTAGGCGGAGCACAAGTCATTGTAAAAAATTTTATAGAGAGTGATTTACCTCATAATCAATACGTTTTTGCATTACGCAGTACAAAGATTTGTATTCCTATTAACGGAAAAGTAACCGTATTTCCCGGAGAAGCAAGGTATTCATTTAAGCCGATAAAAAGTATTTGTGATTTTATAAAAAATAATAATATTGAAATCCTTCATTGTCATTTATTTCGATCTCAATTTTTTGGTTATATAATCAAACGTTATTTTTTTCCGGATATAAAATTAATTTTTCATGAACATGGACCGCTTTCAGAACGTTTTGAAGGTTTTATAACAAAAATGTTTTTGCGTTATTCCAGAAACATTCTGGATAAAAGTATTGCTGTTTCGGAAATGATGAAAAGACTTCTTATTGACAGCGGAAAGATTGAGTGTACAAAAATATCAATACTTCCTAATTTTATATTTCCCGAATATTTCAAAGAAAATAAAGATAAGAATCGTGAGGAATTTAGGAAAAAACATAATTTGTCTGATGATACTTTTGTAGTAGGTTATGCGGCAAGAATGATTCCGAGAAAAGGGTGGAAAACATTTTTAAAATCATTAAATAATATCAATGTTAAAAATATAACAGTTATTTTTGCCGGAACAGGAAAAGATAAAGAAGAATTAAAAAAAATGTTGAAAGAAACGGATTTTCCCGGAGATTTAAAATATATCGGGTATGTTTCGGAAATGGAAAAATTTTACGCAGGTATAGATTGCTTTATAATTCCGTCTTGGTGGGAGCCTTTCGGGCTTACTGCTTTGGAAGCTCAAGCTGCCGGTGTTCCCGTAATTGCATCTGATATTCCCGGATTAACGGAAGTTGTAAATTGGGGGAATGCTTTATTGTTTCCTGTGAAAAACTCAACATTATTAGCATGTCAGATTTCTGCATTAGAACATAGTAAAATGTTAAGAGAACGTTTAGTGAGAAAAGGATATGCGAATATTAAGCGTTTTGAAAAAACTGCAATTTTAGAACAATTAAACCAACTTTATCAAAGTTTTTAATGATTATCTGAAGAATATAATTCTAAATCATCAAGGATTGACGGCTGTTTTATCAAATAAGTAAATGTAAATCGGCATAAAGCTTTGCACTTACAAATAAGGCGTGCAAGCCAATAATAAGGATGTCGAGTTAATATTTTATGTGAATATGGCAAATCTTCTTTTAATTTAAGCAAATATTCTTTCAATTTTTTCTTATCAAGAAAATACAATGTTATGGTTTCCCTTATAAGATTACGTAACAACATTTTTCTTTTCCATTTTGCAAGTTGTTTAATGGAAAAAGTTGTGTTACTTCGTGCAAAAGATGATACAGAGGTTATATATTTTAAATTATCTAATAAGCGATTGATATTTATTGTTCTGCTTTCATTACAGAAATGACGTCTCCATATTCCTACATGGCGATTAATGAAAGCTATTTTGTTGTTAATGCAAAGTCTTAGAATAGATTCCCAGTCACTGGAAATGATATTAATTGAATAAAAATCTAATCTGATTGCGTCTTCTCTTTTATAAAAACACGTCAAGTGAGGAATGGTGTGACCTTTTGGAAAATTGATAAAAAATTTATTTCCGTCGATTATTTCAGGTAAATCATCATTTACTTTATCATAAACAATTTTATCTATTTTCTCAAAATAAGTTCCCTGTCTGGCAAATACAAGTTTTATGTCAGGATATTGCTCTGTCAATTCTACGCAAGAGCGGATGTATGTCATATCTATTAAGAAATCATCACCGTCAAGATTCAGAACATATTCTCCGGTTGCTAAATTAACTAATGTATCATGATAATTCGCAATATTTCCTATATTTGAAGTTCTTTTAACGTATTTTATATCCCTTTCCGGATTGTCTTTAATAATTTCTTTTACAACGGATTCAGTGTTATCGGTGGAAGCGTCATCACTCACAATTATCTCAATATTTTCGTAGTCTTGATTGATAATTGAAATGATTGTGTTACTGATGTATTTTTCTTGATTATATGTAGGTATCATTACGGATACTTTGGGATGATACACGTATTCTCCTTTTTGTAAATTAGTAAAGTATTAGACAGATAATAATAATAATTGATAATTATGGAAAGTACTTTATTGAAGTTAAAAGCTTTGCTTGATCTCCGACTTTAATTCCTTCTTTATTAAAGAAGTTCTTATTCATTTCTAATGCGTACATTGCTTTTTTATCTGAAGGCACGGTAGTTTCATCAAGTGGTTCCATTTGTTTTATTGAAACAATTTTTAGCTGAGAATCAAAAAAAGCAATATCCAACGGAATCAGAGTATTTTTCATATAGAAATATCTATAATCTTCATAACTGAAAACAAATAACATCCCGGAATCAGCCGGTAAACTCTTTCGGAACATTAAACCTTTCGAACGCTTTTCTTGAGTATTTGCAATTTCTACCGTATATACATTTCCATTTATTTCAATTTTAGCTTTAGCAACATTTTTACAAGAAGCAAAGCTGATAAGTAAAATCAAAAACAGTATTATTTTTTTTAACATTAAAAATAGCCTTTTTTTATTTAATATAATTGCACAGTAAATCTTACTGCAATTGTAAGTTTCAACTTTTTATGATATGGATTCATATATGAAAAATATAAAAAAATCAAGTTACATTATTACAAGTTGTATTATTACATGTTTGCTGTTGCTTTTTTCCTGTAAAAGCGTGCGTTTCGGAGAAATAACGGAAACGTTGGATTTTGAAACAGTAGAAGAAGAACATGAAGCTATCAAAAAAATAGATATTCCATATAAAGCTTTCATAAATTTATTTCCTGTAAAAGGGAATGTTTTACATATATTAGGAAGTGTTGTAGCTCCGGACGGAAGACTTTTTCTTATAATAAATTTTCCGCATTTAGGCGTATTGGTAAGTGAAGACGGCGGAAAAACTTTTTCACATTCGCTTTTTTACAGTGATTATTTTGTTTTTTATGATTACGAAAATGAGGACAGCGGTCGTTCTCGAAAATCTGTACGCCGTGATATCTCGATGCATTCCGTATTCGGAGAAAACGGGAAAATAGCATTAAGTGTCGGACCGTTTATTTTTTTATCGGAAGATAACGGTGTGACATGGAAAAAGAAAACTCCTTTTTATAACCTAGATACATCATTTATTCGTAAAATATTGTGCGACGGTAACGGACGACTTTATCTGTTTACGGATGATAAAGTAGTATTCAGTGATAATTGGGGTAAGAAATGGACTTCTTCGTCTTTTGAACTTAATAATGAAAAACTTAGAAAATTTCAATTTATAGATGCCGTTGTTTGTAATGACGGACTTTATGTTTCTTATATGAATAATGATGAAAAAAAATCAGATATCTATAAGAAGAGTTTCCAAGTTTTTTCCGGAGAGAAAGTACAATTTGAAAACAGCGGAACTTTTTTTGTAACAGCAGATTTAAAGCAGGCTAAATCATTGAAGTTACCGCCGATGTTATTTGTTTCATCTCAAAAAGGGATATCGCCTTTTAATTTTGCACTTGAAAAATTGCAGTTGGAAGATAATTTCAAAAAAGCATATTTTTATAAAACAGGTTCTCTTAAAGAAGGCAAAAACAGTGCTAAGTATTTTACACAGCAACTTAATACGTTGGAATCAGGAGAAATGTTTGGGCAAGATACGCAGTTAAAGGCGATTGATATTATTTCCGGTGAAAATGTCGCATTAACCAATGAAGAAAATATCGCAGCAATGAATATAAGACAAAGTAATGACAGTTCTTTTGCAATCAACGGAACGGGAATATCAAAGGAAGATTATGAGTTTTCATATAGCCAAGCTCCGTTGAATCAAATCCGTGATTTTTCCGGCGGTTATTTAAGAGATACTCAATTTGTTACGGATTTGGATAATGACGGAAATTATTATCGTGTTACTTTGCGACCGGAATTTTTATCCGGACTTTACGGTGAAATCTTAAAAAAGAAATGGAAGCGTGACAATTCTAATGCTTTTTTCTATAAAGAAGAAAAAGATTATAATTTTGATATTAATAAATTGTATAAAAAGATTCCGTTTGTTTTGGAAAAAGTGGCAGTAAACGGTGATGCAACCGAAATTTTTACGCCAGAAATGCTGGAATTAAAAATATCACCTAAATCAAAAATGAATCGTTGGTTTTGGTATAAAAATATTGATAAAAAACGTCAATTTAAGTTAGAATTTCTTGTAGGAATCGGAGATAATCCTGATATGTTATGTGTGCCGTCAAATTTGATGCGTTACAATGACAAACTTCTTTTAGAAATCTCGTATTTTTATCATAATAATTGCTACAAAGAATTATTTGTATTGGATGTATTAAATACAGCCGAATCTTTGTGACCATAAAAATGAAAACTTTCATAGAAATTTGGAGAACAAATTTTGAAATCGATAGAGAAAAAAAAGCATAATCTTCGGATTATAGAAAAAGAAGAACATAAAATAGATCCGGAGCTTATAAGTAAAAATGCGGTTTGGGTTATAGAACGTTTAAATAATGCCGGTTATGATGCTTATATTGTCGGCGGAGCAGTCAGAGATTTGCTTACCGGGCGTGAACCTAAAGATTTTGACGTAGTGACAGATGCCACTCCGAGTCAGGTTCGCAGAATTTTTAGAAATTCTCGTGTTATTGGGCGGCGTTTCAGACTTGTACATATTTACTTCAGTGATATGATTATTGAAACTTCTACATTCAGAGCCGATCCGTCAGAAGAGCGTGAAGAAATAATGATTCGACGTGATAATGAATACGGAACTATCGAAGATGATGTTACTCACAGAGATTTTGGTTTTAATGCTCTTTATTACGATCCGGTAAATCAAGTAATTCTTGATTATGTTTCCGGTTTTGAAGATATTCATAACGGAATAATAAAAACGCTGAAAAAAGAAAATATCAGCTTTTTGGAAGACCCGGTAAGAATGTTGCGAGCCGTAAAATATTCGACTTTACTGGGATTTAAACTTCCGGACGATATGATTCGTCATATAAAAAAATATGCAAAAGAAATATCAAAATGTTCTAAAAATCGCCTTTATGAAGAAATTAATAAAATTTTAAAAAGTACGAAAGCTTCGGCTATTTTTGAAATGTTGCACGAATGTAAATTGTTGAAATATTTAATTCCGTTTTTGTATAAAGAACTGGACGGTAAACATCGAAATCGAATTCTTGAAGAAATCAGAATGGTAGATGAATTGCCAAAGGATAAAGATAAATTCGAATATGAAACCTATTGGGCTATGGCATTGTTAGCCGGAATGGAAAACTCTTCAAAATTGGAAAAAAGTTTATTAGCCGAATTAAAAAACGATTCAAGAATAAAAAAAGTTGTTCCAAACCAGCCGTTGCAGCGACCTTATCTCGATGCTTGCCGTGCATATGTAGAAGATAAATTATTAATTTTGAATATTCCAAAAAAGATTTGTGAAGATATCGGAAAGGCTTTTTATATTTATAAAAAATATGGGAGTTGGGAAAAAGCAGATAAATTGAAACAATTTAAATTTCAATCAGCTTTTGCAATTTCTATCTATTATTTCGAATTCTTTTGCAACGATTCTCGCTTGGTAGATTATGTAAAAACTTTGAATATCCGTAAAAAGAATATGACCGAAGAAACTTACGGAAAGCACAGAAGAAAAAAGCGAATTGTGAGTCGTAAACATTGCAGAAAAGTTGTAACGACTAAAAAAATGACAGAAGGGGAAAGTGAAAATGGCTGAGAAAGTTTTGATTACCGGTGGTGCCGGCTTTTTAGGTATAAATTTAGTACGTTTCCTTTTGAAGCGTGGATATGAAGTTATAAGTTATGATATTGCAGATTTTGATTATCCGGAACGTGATGAAATTATTGAGATTAGAGATGATGTAAGAAATCGTGACGGTGTAAAAAAAGCGATGCAAGGTGTTGATTATGTAGTTCATGCAGCAGCGGCACTTCCTTTGTACAAGAAAGAAGATATTTTTTCTACAGATGTAGACGGATGTCGTAATGTTTTAGAAGAAGCTAAAAATGCCGGTGTAAAACGTTATATTCAAATTTCGTCGACATCGGTTTACGGTATACCGGATCATCATCCGTTAGTTGAAGATGATAAATTGCAAGGTGTAGGGCATTACGGAGTAGCGAAAATTGAAGCTGAAAAACTTTGCGAAGAAGCTCGAAGTAACGATATGAGTATTACAATTTTGAGACCTAAGTCATTTATAGGCCCGGAACGTTTGGGGGTATTTGCACTTTTTTATGATTGGGCGAAATCGGGTAAAGGTTTTCCGGTTTTGGGAAACGGTAATAATTTATATCAATTTTTGGATGTAGAAGATTTATGTGAAGCAATTCTTTTATGTATGACTGTTGATAAAAACAAAGTTAATGATGTATTTAATATCGGAGCAAAAGTATATTCTACTATGCGTGAAGATTATCAAGCTGTACTTGATGAAGCCGGTTTCGGTAAAAAAATCGTAGGTTTCCCCGCAGCTCCGGCAATTTTTGCTTTACGAGTTTTGGAATTTTTCCACTTATCACCACTTTACAAATGGGTTTACGAGACCGCATCAAAAGAATCTTTTGTTTCTATAGAAAAGGCAGAAAAGATACTCGGATATGCTCCTAAATATTCAAACAAAGACGCACTTTTGAGAAATTATCATTGGTATCTTGATAATTTAGATTCATTTAAAGGTAAAAGCGGCGTTACCCATCGTGTTCCTTGGAAACAGGGAATATTAAAATTATTAAAATTATTTTTTTAATCTTATAAAAAACGGAGTTAATCATGAGGGAAAAAAGACTTCTTACAATTCAAGATATTTCTTGTGTAGGACAATGTTCATTAACAGTAGCGTTACCTATTCTTTCGGCGTTTGGTTTGGAAACAGCAATATTACCAAGTGCTGTTTTGTCAACGCATACCGGCGGATTTACAGGGTATACATTCAGAGATTTAACGGACGATATTCCGGCTATTGCGGAACATTGGAAAAAAGAAAATTTAAAGTTTGATGCTTTTTATACCGGATATGTGGGAAGCAAAAAGCAGTTGGAATACATTTCCGATATTATCAAAACATTGGGAACAGATAATGCAGTTACCGTTATAGACCCGGTTATGGGAGATAACGGCAAGCTTTATACCGGATTTGATGAAGAATTTGCCGCTGAAATGGCGAAATTTTGTAGCCTTGCTGATGTTATTCTGCCAAACTTTACGGAAGCAGCTTATTTATTAAAAGAGCCGTATGTTCAAATCGGAGAATATGACGAATCCTATGTCGAAGGTTTGCTGAAACGTTTGGCAGGATTGGGGGCTAAAAATGTAGTACTTACCGGAGTTTCATTTGACAAATCAAAACTTGGTGTTGCTATTTATGACGGAAAAAACATCTATTATGATTTTAATGATTACTTGCCGGTTTCAATGCACGGAACAGGCGATGTTTTTGCGTCGGCTTTTACCGGGGCAATGGTAAGCGGTAAAAATATTCAAGAAGCAGCAGCATTAGCGGCAGATTTTGTTGTAGATTCTATAAAAGCGACAGAAAGTACTCATAAATACGGCGTGCGTTTTGAAAAAGCTTTGCATTCAGTAAAATAAATTATTTATCGGGACTGTCTAATAAGTAAAAGTTACGATGTCATTCCGAACTTGTTTCGGAATTTAAGTAGATACTGGAATAAATTCAGTATGACAAAGACTTATTAGACAGTCCCTTTTTTATTTATAGCAGTTATTTGGTGTAAAATATTTGAAGTAATTATTCGTTATTAGCATTTTTTACTATTGATAAAGAAGGTGGTAAAAAATGAAAAGAATTTCATGGATATTTTTCATTATATTAAATTCTGCAATTTTACTGAATGCAATTCCGGTATCACTTTATATCGGAACTTCAAACAGTTTTTGCTTTCCTATTATAAGAGCTGATTTACCGTCGACATTGACAAGTTTCGGGTTTTCGGGAAATACCGAAGTCGGCGTTGATTTATTGGGCTGGCAATTTGGCGGTTTATTTAATGCGTCTTTGTGGGGAGAAGGCAGCGGGAAAGAAGGATTGATGAAAAATTTTATATCAATCCAACTCGGTCTTGCAATAAGCAAAGAATTTGATAATTCGTTGATTCCTATTTTACCTAAATGGCTTGGATTTCATCCGACAGTTTCAATTCGCTACGGAGTATTTCATACTGAGCATTATCGAACATCATTGGCAAAAATTCTTGGCAGCTTTAACAATGAATGGGATCAAGTAATTTTTATCAATACCGGATTGTTTGTGGATTTTTATCCGGGAAATTATGCGACCTTGTATGTCGGTGCAGATGTTACCGGTTGGTACGATGAAGATACCGTTGTTTTTACACCTGCAGTTACTGCCGGGGTGAAAATTCATCCGAACAGAAAAAAATATTTAGAAGAAAAAAAGAAATCTGTAAGTAAAAGAAAAAAAACAATTAAGAAATCAGAAAAATTGAAAGCTAAATTAACAATCGTTGATGATTATTTCGGCGATGATAATTGTTTTATACCTTTTGAACTGTCAGCTGATATTCCGGGGAACAGAACGTGTAAAAAATGGAAGCTTGAAGTTTATAATTTAGCCGGAAAGCTTTTTTTTCAGACCGGAGCAAAAGGTGATTTTCCGCCGGTGATTAATTGGGACGGAATCGGCAATAAGTCAAAATTTGTTTCATCCGGAAGTGAATATTTTTGCAAATTTACTATTACAGACAATCTGGGAAATGTAGCCAGCGATACACAGACATTGCTTACTGCTTTTCCGGTACAGTATCTTGGAAAAAATCTTAGAAAAATAGAGTTATCCTCGATTGTTTTTTCTGCAAATCGCTGGTCGTTGGATGAAGTATCACCGAATCAAAAATTTAAAAATGAGAAAAGATTAGATGAAGTGGCTCGTTTTATAAAAAAAGCATCTTACAGTCATATTTATATAGTCGGTCATGCGAATAATGTTCGCCGCAAAAGTGAGGATGAAGAAAAATTATGGATTCCGCTGTCTAAAGCTCGTACGGAAGAAGTACGCAAGGCTTTGGTAAAACGGGGAATTGAAATGGATAAAATTACAATAGAGGCAAAAGGCGGACGTTTCCCTGTGTCTACAAATAAATATGAAGTGTGGAGAAATCGCAGAGTAGAAATATTTATAGAATCAATTTCGTCCGGAGGCAGTAATGAAAAATAAATTAACAATTGCGTTTTTATTTTCAATATTGTGTTCCTGCTCCGATTTGTTTGATAATTCAATTATCGAGCCGATCATTATTCCTCAAGTAATTTTTAACGCCAACGGCGGAACCGGCACAATGTCGAATCAATCTTTTACTGTCGGCGAACCTCAAGAATTGTCAGTGAATATTTTTACTCGTGCCGGTTATACTTTTACCGGCTGGAATACGCAAGCTGACGGAAGCGGAACAAGTTACGGCGATAAACAAAGCGTAACATTCTCCACCGAAACACCGCTTATTTTGTACGCCCAATGGAAAAGAAATGTGACTGTGATTTACACGGAAGTAATTTTCAACGCCAACGGCGGAACCGGCACAATGTCGAATCAATCTTTTATCGTCGGCGAACCTCAAGAATTGTCAGTGAATATTTTTACTCGTGCCGGTTATACTTTTACCGGCTGGAATACGCAAGCTGACGGAAGCGG
>JAGANG010000047.1 GCA_017624275.1 Spirochaetales bacterium
CAGCATCGTCAAGACTTACCATTAATAACAGTAAGTTGAGTGATTTATTAATCGGTACAAGCGGAGAAACATCTCGAAGCGGAACATTATCTACAGAAATGTCTTTGGCGATGGCGTCAATCACTGGTTGTGAAATTGAAAATGTTGAGTTAATCGGTTTTAATTCACAGTTGAATATTACTGACGTAAAAACAAAAATTAACGACATTATAACATCTACAAAAGCTAAGATTATCCTAGAAGCCGGAAGCTATGAGGGTATGAAAGACCCTACAGTAACCGACAAGGGGGAACTTACCAGAATCGATATGACAAAAGAAAAAGAACTTTCTGTATTGTCAATTTATTCTAATCCTAAAAAAGCAGAATACCAAATCGGAGAAGAATTTGATGTTACCGGATTGGTAGTAATGGGAACATATACTGCATCGATAGAAGTATTTAAAAGCGGCGGCTGGAAAGGTGAAGCTGTAGACTCCGTAACAAAATGGGAAAATGAAAAAGATTACGCAGTAACATGCGAAGACTTTGGCACTGCAGGCGTAAAGATTGTAACAATTACAAGTAAATTTGACACGAAAGTAAAATGTAATTTCTACGTGTATGTAAAAGATCCGCAAAACACAGAAATAAAAGAACCTGAAATTACTGAAATAGAATTAAGAGAGTTGGAGACACCTAAGACATTGTACAAAGTCGGTGAAAAACTGGATTTAAGTTGTTACCAAGTAGTAGGAATTTACAACGGATTAGAAATGAATCTGTTGTATACAAGTGAACCGGAAAACGGAACTACTTTGACAACGGTAGGAGAAAAAGAAGTAACTTTCTATTACAATGGAACAGAAATAAAAACTTTATCGATTACGGTAGAGAATTCATTTACTGTAAAATTCTATGACGGAATTGATAACAGCAAACCATTGTATACACAAAAAGTAATTGAAGGCGACACTCCAAGTCGACCGTCAGAACCGATACGAGAAGATTACACATTTACATTTACCGGATGGTATTATGACGAAGCTTGTACACAATCAGCAGATTATGTTTTTGTTGAAAAAATAAAAAGTAATATTCAACTTTATGCCGGTTGGACTAAAAATATTTATGTTTACGATATTACAATCAAAGTTACAAATCTACCCGACAGCGTAAAGGCTCTTTCACTTTGGTGCAGTGTTAATGGATGGGAACTGAAAAATATCATGGCAGATAAAGACAGTTATATCGTAGATGTAATTGACGGAACAGCAGAATTCTATTTTGAAAAAATGAATATTGCCAAAACAGCTTTAAATAAAGGTTTTTGGTGTCAGTTTGTACCTATGACAAGTAAAGATATGGAAATGGATGATGCTACATGGTGGCAAAATGCGTTCTGCGGAAGCAGTAGTTATGCAAATGCTAAAAATAACCTTGTTTATGACGGAATGACAAATAAAACAACATTGACTCTAGATGTAAGTAAAGTCTACGGTGATGTTTCCGATGTTTTTGTAAAACGTTTTTATACAGAAGATTACCAGAACGCATTCCAAGTATCCAAGGGAGAATGTAAATACAATATCACTTACGAAGGAGCCGACGAATATTCTGATTACCTAATAACTTCTTTTGATGAAGAGCATGACGTTACATTAATAAAACCTGTTTATGAGGATGGTTATGCATTTATCGGATGGTACGAAACAGAAGATTTTTCCGGAAAACCTATAACAGGATGGAATGCCGGTGAAAAGAAAGCAGACGTAATACTCTACGCTAAGTGGGAAAAAGCAAAAGAAATTGTAATTATATTTAATATAAACGGCGGAAAGGCAATTGAACCGGGAGCAATGACAACAATATCCGGTGAAACAATAAGATTACCAAGGATAAGCGATTCTTTATTTTCACATTGGAATACAAAACCAGACGGAAGCGGAATATCTTATTCTATTCTTGATAAATTATACTTTATGGAAGATACCACTCTTTATGCACAATGGTTCGAAAGTGTCACAATCACATTCAAACCAAACGGCGGCAGTGGTGGAATGGGAAGTCAAACAGTAAAAAAAAATAGCAATTCATCATCATTAAATGAGAATACATTTACAGCACCAAAAAATTATTTCTTCAGTCATTGGAATACAAAAGCAGATGATAGCGGAGAATCTTATTATAACAAAGACGATATTAATATTACTGAAGATATAACTCTTTATGCACAATGGACAGATAAGCCTAGTAAAGCAAATATTTATATTTCCGGTCTAAACGGATTGAATTGGGCAAAAGATACTGATTCGGGAACTGCCGATCTTATGACTATAGAAGATAATGGCATATATACTTTTACTTTCATTGCAGAAAGTACTACACCTTTCCCTTACGGATTTAAATTCACAACAGAAAACGGTTTTATGTGCCAATATCAAGCATATAACAAAGATAATCCGACAACAGATTATACTGTTTTACAACCAGACCAAGAAGCTGGTGTTTATTTTGCAACAAAAACAGAATTACAAGAATCGGATAATGACGGTAACATACCTGCTGATAATGCAACTAAATTTAGTTTAGGTTCCAGTAAATTTAAATTTGACAATGAATATACAATTACTCTTGATTTGAATAATAATACCGTAAAAATCTCAGGCGATTTTGATATTGTACAAATCAACTACATCACGGTAACCATTGTAATTAATGAAAATGCTAACTTGATCTTAACAGATGTACCTACTTATAATGTAGACGACACAGCAACTATTGACGGCTCTTTATTCAGTTGGGCTGGTGGTTTTTCGGAAACTTTAAAGGCTACAGATTGTACAATCAACGCAAACTGGACAGGTGCAGAAAAAAATACTTGGGTAGAAGAACAAGCCCCAGCTACTACTGTTGATGATGCTGATGCTTGGGCACAGATAACTTTCTCTGCTGACAGCGACATTACAGGTTGGATCCCATACAGCACAACAAGTGATTTTACTTACAGCTGGAATAATAAATTTCAAAATTAGTCAATATTAACGGGTTTCGGGCTTGTTCCCGTGCCCGTTTTTTAGTTTGCGTTCTTTCGTATGCATAGGTGCCAGACATCCATGCAAAAACAGAATACACGTCTGTCACCATATACACATAAGCAACCCAAAGTAGCATAGACGACAGACCTTTATTTCCTTTTGGTATTTACCTACGTAAATACTTCATTCGTACACTTCGTGTACTCATCATTAATCCCAAAACAGAATTATCAATCTTTTGCTTGTTGTGTCGACTACCATTTGCTACATTGGCAAAAATTAATAAGCAGGAAAATAAATGATAAATTACATAAAAGCTACATCGGAACACATAGAGAAGCTTATCGAAAGTCGGCTGAAAATGCTGAAAGAAGTAAATGATTTACCCAAAGATTATATTTTCAATGCTGATTTTATAGAAGACAGTAAAATTTTTTTTGAAAATCCCAATCAAACTACAATTTTAGCTATGAACGAATCCGGTGAAACTATCGGCTGTGCAAGTTTATGTTATCTACAAATCATGCCGACTTTTTCTCATCCTACAGGGAAACGTGCTCACCTTATGAATGTTTATACGGACAAGCGATTTCGTCATCGGGGAATTGCCTCTGAAATGTTGAGAATGCTTATAGCCGAAGCAAAAACTCGTCATGTTACGGAAATAAGTCTTGATACTACCCAATCCGGCAGGCCGTTTTATAAGTCTTTCGGTTTTACGGAATCTTCCGAATGTATGGTTTTAAATTTGAAATATTAGCCATTTTGACAAAATAAAAAAGCTCTGCAAGCCTGAAACTCACAGAGCCAAAACTTAGAAGAAAACTATTTCTTTTGATTCCTTAACAATTTCGTTGCTTCTACCAGATTTCTAAGGCTTGCAACGGTTTCAAATATTCCGCGAGTTTTTAATCCGCAGTCCGGATTTACCCAAAGTTTTTCCGGTTTGATTTTAGTCAACATTTTGTCTAATGAGGACTTAATTTCGTGTATCGACGGAACTCTCGGCGAATGTATATCATAAACTCCCGGGCCGACTTCTGTTTTAAAATTATTTTCCAATAAGGAGTCTAATATCATCAAATCCGAACGTGACGCCTCAAATGTAATTACATCGGCATCCATATCATCGATAGCTTTAATTATATCTGTAAATTCACTGTAACACATATGAGTGTGAATTTGAGTTTCGGCATTCAAACCGCTGTGAACCAACCTAAAAGCCGGTACCGCCCAATCCAAATATTCACAATACCAATCACTTTTACGCAACGGAAGCTTTTCCCGCAATGCAGCTTCATCTACCTGAATTATTTTTATTCCGTTTGCTTCCAAATCTTTGGCTTCGTCACGAATCGCCAAGGCAATCTGGAATGTACTTTCTTTTACCGAAATATCTTCACGGGGAAAAGACCAATTCAAAATCGTTACCGGTCCGGTCAACATTCCTTTCATCGGTTTATCTGTAAGACTTTGTGCATATACTGACCAAGCCACCGTCATCGGCTTATTTCTGGATACATCTCCCCAGATCAACGGCGGTTTTACGCAACGTGTTCCGTAAGATTGCACCCACGCTTTTTCGGTAAAAAGGAATCCGTCAAGCTGTTCACCGAAATATTCTACCATATCATTACGTTCAAATTCTCCGTGAACAAGTACATCAAGCCCGATTTCCTCCTGCAATTTTACGCACTCTGCAATCTTTTGGCGGTTAAAATTATTATATGTTGCTTCGTCAATTTCACCTTTTTTAAATGCATTACGATTTGCTTTTACATCGGCAGTTTGCGGAAACGAACCGATGGTGGTAGTCGGAAACATCGGCAACCCGAATCTGCTTTTTTGCTTTTTTTCTCTTGTAAAAAAATCCGGCTGTCTGACAAAATCGGAAGCTTTTATTTTTTCCAGCCGCTCATGAACTTTTTCATTGCGACAATCGGGACGTTCCGTAAAAAGTGCAGCGTTGACTTTGAAAGTTTCGATACTCTTATAATCACATTCGCATTCTGCAAGCTCTCTTAGCTGTACAAGTTCTTGCAGTTTTTCCTCGGCAAATGCAAAATATCTAATATATTTTTCTGGAAGTTTTGTTTCATTTTTGATCGTGTACGGAACATGAAGCAAGGAACAAGAAGTTCCGATTACTGTATTTATTTTCAAAGCTTTCAGCTGCACTATCGTTTCAAGAGTCTTCTGATAATTATTACGCCAAATATTTTTACCGTTCACTACTCCGGCAAAAAGGATTTTACTGTCCGGGAATCCGTTACTTTTTATAAGTTCTAAAGTTTTTTTCCCTTCAATAAAATCAAGCCCGATTCCGTCAAAATCAAGAGCCGTCACATTTTTATAGCAATCTCGGATATCACCGAAATATGTTTGTAATAAAACTCTGATACTTTTTTTTGCAAAAAGAATTCCTTTGTACAACTTTTCAAACAACGCAATATCTTCTGCCGTCAAATCACAAACCAAACAAGGTTCATCAAATTGTATCCAATAAACACCTTTATTCTCAGCTTCCGCAATCAATCGAGAATAAGCTTCAATCATTGCATCGGCAAAATCTGATGCCTTTTTTTTACCTGTAAACTTTGCAGATTTTAAAAAAGTAAATGCTCCGATTACTACAATTTTCGTTTGGATTCCTAAAGATTTTGCTTGCAAAAATTCATCAAGCGGCTTTGTTCCCGCAAGCTTTATATCTGTATCATCATCAATTTCAGGAACAATATAATGGTAATTTGTATTAAACCATTTTTTCATCCCCAAAGCTTTTACGTCTCCGGCTCCGCCTTGGTAACCTCGTGCCATCGCAAAATAAGTATCAATCAAAGACAAATTTAACCGGGAATAACGCTTGGGAATAACATTAAGCAATACTGCGGTATCGAGCATATTGTCATAAAACGAAAAATCATTAGACGGAATAAAATCCAATCCGGAATTTTTCTGAATCAGCCATTGCTCTTTTCTGATTTCTTTTGCGATGTCTTCCAAGTGTTGCGGGGAGACTTCTTTTTTAAAATACTTCTCTGTTGCGAATTTCAGTTCTCGCAACTTTCCCACTCTGGGATAACCGATAATTGATGTAAACATAAAATATAACTCCTGAGATTTTACATTTAATATTTACAAAAAAAACGGTGACAGACGTTAATACTATTTTTGAATATCAGGCAATAAATAAAAACTATGGTTATATCAGGTAATTTTTTTCTAAATATTTTGCTACGCCGTCATCATTATTCGACAGCGTAATTTCATCGGCAATTTCTTTTACCTGTACAATTGCATTTTCCATTGCGATACCTTTACCGCAAAGTTTCAGCATTCCAATGTCGTTAAAGTCATCACCGAATGATATGATTTCTTCCGGCAAGATTTTTAACTTTTTAGCCAGCACTTGAATTGCGTATTCTTTTGTAGCCGTAGCAGCAGAAAATTTATACCAAGGAATATCCGAAAACGGCAAGTAATCGCAAGATTTTATGCTTTGAGCAATAATTTCGGCTTTTTTCAAATCATCAGTTTGCACACAAATTTTCATTGCCGGCTGTGTAAAATTTGAAAAATCATCAAACACAAAGTCTTTTGCGTAACAAGTTGATTTATCAATATCTTTATTCCAATAAATTTCATCCAACGTATCTAAAGTTATTTCACAATTTTTCCCGCAAACTTCATAAGCCGTTTTTAATATTGTACGTGTTTCTTTTTCCGTAAATGCTGCACAATGTAGCAATTCATTTTTGTAATAAACACAAGCTCCCCCGTTGCAAATTACGACATCCGGCATTATCTGTTTTATAAAGTCATGAATTCCGGCTATTCCTCGTGATGTACAAAAACCAACAAGCATTCCTTTTTTCTTACATTCAGACAATATATCAGCAGAATATTGAGAAATTGTTTTATCGGAATGAAGTAAAGTTTCGTCTAAATCAGTTAAAATAAGTTTCATTCATAACTTCCTTTGTTGAAAAAAATATTTATCCGGATTATCGACAGGCAAATTTCTTTTTATAAATAAACCTTTTTTCTTTTTGTAATTTACTAAATCAAATTATTGACTTTGACTTTTTATTTTTTACCATGCCAACTTTTTTACTACATAAAAACTAAGGACTAACTATGGGAAACAAGATTCAGTCATCAAAAAATTTTGATAAAAAAACTGATTTGGAAAAGGAAACAATACGTTTGCTGACCATCACCGATGATACCGAAAAATATGTACAAGATTACTATAAAAATCATCTGTATGAAAAATCTCCCGATGAAACAAAAAATGAAGTCAATGAACTTGTAAGTTCTATTCAGCGAGCTTCCGCCAATCTGGTAAAGGCTTATATTACTGCGTCAAGCCTTACAGATGAATTGAAAGCCCGTTGGAAAGATTGGAAAAAAAGTAAAAAGAACAAGCTTCCCATTGATTTCCCGGCTAACGGAATAATTGATATTCAAGAGCAAAAACTAAATCATTTTGCCAAAGGATTGAATTTTTACAAACTTATCTGGATACTTTTTATCGGCAGTTTCGCCGGCGTAATAGTAGAATCGCTGTGGTGCGTCCTGAAACACGGCTACCTTGAAAGCAGAACCGGTTTGGTTTACGGACCGTTTAATCTTTTATACGGAGTCGGTGCCATCGCCATAAGTGCAGCCTTGTATAAATTTCGCAATCACGGCGGACATTTTTCATTTCTCGGCGGAATTATCGCCGGCAGTGTGGTCGAATATCTTTGCTCATGGGGACAAGAATTGATTTTTGGCTCAAGATCTTGGGATTATTCGGAAATGCCGTTTAATATCAACGGAAGAATATGTCTGTTGTATTCATTCTTTTGGGGATTTCTCGGAATTTTGTGGATGAAAAAACTCTATCCGCAAATAGCAAAATTAATTTTAAAAATTCCTAATTCAATAGGAAAAAGATTCAGCTGGGTAATTTTGGCTTTCTTTATAATAAATGCAAGCGTGAGTTTTACTTCCGTTTATCGATGGTCGCAACGACTGGACAATGTTGCTGCACAAAATTCTTTCTGGAAAATTATAGACAAACGTTTCCCCAACGAGCGAATGGAAAAGATTTATCCGAATATGATATTTAAAGATTAATCTTTATGACATTCTCCGGAAGCTTTTTTTCTGTTTGTACAAATAAAAACAAACGCTTCCTACTATCAAAATTAGAATAATTGAAATTACGACATTTGCCATTGCTTTCCCCTTAAAAAAATCCCTCGAGCAACACAGCCCAAGGGATTTTTAAATTTTATA
>JAGANG010000048.1 GCA_017624275.1 Spirochaetales bacterium
GAACTTATTAATTTAAGTTTTTTCTCTGACTTCTTGCGAAGTATTTTCTTTGCTCTCTTATTGACGAGGTATTATTTATCTCTTTTCAATAAATAACACCCGTTTCTGGCTTCTTGTATATCTATATAATGTCAATGAACTTTTATTCCTTGTCGCTCTCGCTAGGCTTGTTTGCCTTGCGTGCGTCGCAACGTGTCGCTTTCTACATCTTTTCTTCGTCGCTGTCAAGAACTTTTTTTAGTTTTTTTAACATCGTTTAAATCACTGCTTTTCATATCTATTTCCAGATTACAGTATTTCTCTTGTAACCCAGAGGCAAAATCGTGATTCAGACGACTTCACGCCTTATACTATACGCATTACATTTTGTCAATTAAAAAATCTTTCATATTTATAAAAAAATGTCATTCAATAAAACAGAAGAATTTATTTTATTATTTATGATATTAATAGAGAAAATTAACTAGATAAAGGCTAAATATGTTTTTAAAAAAGAAAATCTCACTGCTGTTACTCAGTATTTGCATATTAATCGGTTGTACTGATAAAAAAAATCAATCAACTATTACTCTTAATGATTCATATGGAAGAAAAATAAAAATTCCAAGCTTCGCAAAAACACCACGTATTATCTCTATAGCTCCGTCGATGACTGAATTACTTTTTCAACTTGATAACGGAGAATCAATAATCGCACGCAGTGATTACTGTGATTATCCGCAAGAAGCTAAATCTTTACCTTCTGTAGGAAGTCTAATAGATCCTAATCTCGAATATATTTTGTCTTTTAAACCGGACTTAGTTGTTGCTTCCGATCATTTTACAAAAGAAAGCGTAAATAAGTTAGAACATTTTAATATCCCTGTTTATATAGGAAAACAAGGACAATATATTGAAGATTTCTATCAAATTATTGCGGATATGGGACAAATCATAGGAAAAAAAGAGCGTTCCCAAATTTTAATAACAAAAATGCAAGATCAAATATCAGAAATAAAACAACGTGTTCAAAACAATGATAAACCAAAAGTTTATTACATGATTTCATTTGGTGAATCCGGAGATTATACCGCCGGAAAAAACACTTTTATCGCAAACTTAATCCGCACTGCCGGAGGAATAAATATTTCTGATGACGCTAACGGCTGGAGTTACAATCGAGAAAAATTATTTGCAGGAAATCCCGATTTAATATTGATAAGCCGTAATGAAATCGGCAATCAATTAAAAAAAGACGCTATATATTCAAAACTTAAAGCCGTACAAAATAATAATATATATTTTTTGGAATCCGGCACTGTAGAACGTCCGTCGTTGCGTAATATAGAAGCTTTATTGGAAATGGAAAAAATCTTCTCTTCATATAGTGAATAAATCATTTCTTACATTGGAAATATAATTCGCATTCTTCGTCGCCACACAATATTTTTATTGTATAAAAACCGGGCAATAAAGGTAACTTAAAGGAAAAAGGTCTGCTTACCGTAAAAGTTTCTTTCCCGGTTTCAACATAAAGCAAATCTTTTTTACCGCCGACAACTTCTATCGTTAGATTTTGCACATTTGCCGGAAGAGACGAATCATAATAAAAAACACTTCCGTTGCGTGGAGTAACAATTTGCAGCGGAATATAATCGCTTTGAATATTACCGATAAATTCTTTTTGATAAAACCAACGACTGAATTCTTCCGGATAAGACACGCCGTTTTCATTATGCCATGAGCATTCTTTTGTTTTTTCTTCATTCGGTAAAAACTCAAATTTCGTATCCGGACAATTTTCTGTTGCAATCAAACCGGATAAAAGACAAATTTTTCTTTTACCATGTAAAACCGGTTGAGGAAATTCAACATTTTCATCACCTTGTAAAATTCTCAAAAGCTCATTCGCTACAGATGCCGGCAACGAACTTCCTGTTTTTCCAATCACTGTAGCTCCGTCAAAATTTCCCATCCACACACCTACAGTATAAAGCGGCGTTGCAGCCAATGCAGTTATATTTTGAAATTGATTTGCCGTTCCTGTTTTAAAAATTGACGGAAAGGAAGTCTTGAATACTTTACCGCTGCCAAATCCCAAATAGCGAGCATCAGCATCAGACAAAATATTACAAATCATTCGTGCAGTATCACGTTGAAAAGCAACTTTTTCTTCCGTCTTTAAATTCTTGGAAAAAACAAGAGGTAAAAAAAATCCGTCACGAGGAAAAACACTGAAAGCTTGCACTAATTCAAACAAACTTACTTCAGCATTACCCAAAGCCAATCCCAAACCGGCATTACTGTTTTCTAAGGAAACAAACTGCAAATCATTTTTCAACAGCGAAAGATAATTATCCAACCCCAACTGATTAAGTAAATAAACTGCCGGGATATTCAAACTTGAAGCCAATGCTGTACGCAAACGAACCGGTCCGTTATATCGATTATTAAAATTCAGCGGCACATAAAGTTGTTCATTTCCAAATTCCATGGGAACATCCGGCAAAATCGTCGCCGCCGTAAAACCATTTTCAAGTCCCATTGCATACAAAAAAGGTTTCATACTGGATCCCGGTTGATTCCTTGCTAGAACTCCGTCATTTTGTCCGCCGTGAAAATCGTCATAAAAATTTGCACTGCCGACCCACGCCAAAATTTCTCCGGTTTTATTATCACAAATCAAGACCGCACCATTTGTAATACGTGAATACGAATTCTTTTGTATAGTCACAGAAATCAAACTTTCTGCTTTTTTTTGCAACTCTAAAGATGCGGCAACTTTTATTTCTTCGTCAGTATAACAACCGGAACTTTTTTGAGAAATTAGATAACGAACATAATGAAGCATATTTTCCGGGTAAATGAATTTTCTTGCTTTATACGCAGCGTTTTTTAATGTTTCACCGGATAAATGAGAAAATTGCATTGCCGCAGCAACACATTTTTCAGGATTTTTCAAAGGATTGTACAATATCGGTTTACGTGGAATTACCGCAAGACAACAAAGCTCGGCCTCGGATAATTGGGACAACTCTTTGCCGAAAAAAAATCTTGCCGCACTTCCTACGCCTTCCGTATTAAAACCAAACGGTAAATGATTCAAATAAAGTTCCAATATTTCATCTTTTGTCAGGCGAGCTTCCAAACGCAATGAATCAATCATTTCCAAACATTTTGCTGCAATATTTCGCCGGGGCAAAGGTTTTATCATCCGTGCCAATTGCATTGTAATTGTAGAAGCACCGCTTACAATTCTGTCGTTCTTAAAATTTTGAAATACTGCTCGACACAAGGAAAAAAAATCAATTCCGAAATGTCGATAAAATTTCTTATCTTCTGCCAATAAGAAAATTTTACCGACATTTGCCGGCATTTCATCCAAAGCTATAAATTCTCGATGTAATCCGTTTTCAAGGCTCAAAATCTGAATCAATTCACCGTTACAATCATAAATTCGTGTACTTTTTGGTAAATTGCAAAATGCTTCAAGTTGCGGATAAGGAGAAAAACAAATAAAAATTCGAGATGCGACTATGATAAAAATCACAATCGCCAATCCCGAAATAATTTTTACACGCTTCATTTATTTAATCGTAAAGATTCCGCCGTTTGCACGCCCGAAAACTTCCGATTCATACATGCATTCTGCATTAACCGGAGGTGTCGGAAAAACTCCCCGTCGCACTGTTCTGAATCTCAATGAAACTACCGAACGCCCTTTTACAAAATCATCCCAGAAAATATGAGCTTCGTTATCATAAAGTTCTTTTCTTGTCACAAAACGGAATTCTTCATTATTACCGAACGTTGTATCTACATCCACAATTTCTGCTCCCGACGGAATAGGCAATCGTAACGCCAAGTAATTTCTGTCAAACGTGGACATTACATTTACTTCCATGCGATAAACTTTATCAGTTTCCAATTCCGTCACAAACTCATTATCAGTAATTTCTGCTCCGGTAGCATCATCATAAACATTAACATTTATTCCGATTCCTTCATCTCTGGATGACTGCATTTCTTCAGGCAATGCATAAGTCAAACTTGCAGAATAAAGTAATGAACCTTTCCCGTTTTTTATAATTTCCAAAGGAAGCTGCTTATCTTTCGCATAAGATTTCAATTTTTCTTTATCCATTACAACATTAACAATATCAGCATTGTCTGCATCAAATTTTCCGGCAGCAATTTTTTTACTGTCAAATAGAACTTCTGCTGATAACTTTTTATTTTCAAGATTATAAATTTTAATAACTTTAGCCACCGCATTCAACACTATCGAAGTAGTAGACAAATCTTTCCAATAGCCGCATTTTTGATTTTCAAGTAATGTAAACAACATTTTACCTATCATTTCATCAGATGAATTTACTTTAACAAGCAATTCCAAAGTTCTGGACAATCGACACAATTTATCAAAACCGGCAATAATTCTTTCATACGGAGAAACAACGTCATTTTCAAATACCGAAATATCTACGCCTCTGGCTGTAGGACGAATATAAGTTTTAATACGTTCCGCACATTTTGCCGCCAGCTGAGCGTCTGAAGTTGTGAGTCCTATAAGTGATAACGCCGTAACAGAAATATCTTCCTTTGAATAAAGTTTATTTAGAAAATCCTCGTCGGCATTCACTCCCAAGCAAGAAATAACATGACAAATTTCCAGCTTTTCTTCGTCACAAACATCTTTTATTTCTGCCGATTTATTTTGCAAATACTCAACAAGCATTTTTTTATTAATCGCTAAATCACTTTCCGAATAACCGGCTTCCGACGCCATTGCCCACAACGCACCTATTCGCATTGAAACAAAAACATGGGAATCTCGTGATTCTTCCCAATACCCGAAACCTCCGTCGGAATGTTGAAGTTTTGCAAGCTTTTTGAAAAATGCCTTCACCGTTTTTGACACATTGTCAATTTTTTTATCAGAATCAAAATCATTTACTTTGTCACCAAAAAGAACCAACGGCATAATTTTTACACTCTGCTGTTCCAAGCAATCAAACGGATAATCGGAAATGTATTGCAAAACATCTTTCAAAAGTCCCATTCCTGTCGTACCAAAGGCAACAGACAATCGACTGTCACCATCATCGGCAAAACTCGGAATTACAACTGCTTCCGTTATGCTTTTTTCTTCATCATTCAGAATTCCTACAGAAGTAACAGTTTCACGAATATATGGCTTTTCTATAATTACCGGACAAACTATTCGCTCGTTAATAATATCCGAATGTATTGTAAATACAGCGTCGACAACTCCGGCACGAACAGCTGCCACATCAAAATATACTACCGTATTTGCACCAGACGGAACCGTAACCTTATGTTCTTTAATATCTGCATCCACAAAAGCTTCCCCGGCACGCAATGTTTCGCCGGCTTCATTTTTATGAGATTCCGCCCCTCTCATTTCCAATGCCACTGTAATATCATGAGATACCGAATCAAGATTTGAAATTAATACACCAAGTTCGCTTGTGTCACGTTCTCGCATTCTTCGAGGCAACACTTCTTGAATATTAACAGGATTTTGTACCGCAATCTCACTTTCTTGAAATGCCAGAAATTCTCCGGCAGCCCCTAACGCAGTAACTCTGTAAGTTGTCAAAGTATCCGGCAATTTAAATCGACATGTAACTTTTCCGTTTTCATCAGTTTTTAATACAGGTAAAAATACTGCCGTAGGATTAAAATTACGTCGTTCTTCAATACCGTCTGCCGCACTTTCCATTTTACCGTAATTTGCATCGCCGCCACGCAAAGTTTTTGCTTCATACGTTACCGGATCAAGCAACAAAGAACGAGAATCGCCGCCTTTTACAAGTAAAGGGAAATTATGATTGGCATAGAAGAAATCAAGCGGATTAGGGACATGATAATTAATCAAATCCAATACACCTCTGTCGGCAGCCACAAGAGAAAGTTCTGCATTTGCCAACGGTTTTCCGTTCTTTGTAGCTGTCAATGTAATCTCAGCCTCTTCTCCGGGGCGATAAATCGGTTTTATGCTGTCTACTTTTACGCTAAAAGCTTTTACACGAGGATTTACAAATAATCTTATCGCACCGTAAAAACTTTTCGGCTTATCCAAATCTATTTTCCCGTACTCGGTTGATGGAGCCCCGTTACGCACTGAATACGATGCCACCGAAACATAAACTACAGGTACATAATTTCGTGCAATAGGAATTTCCAGTACTTGCATACTTCTGTCAAAATAACGAACTTCCTCTGTAAAAATACCTTCTCGTTCTACGGTAATAAGATAATGTCCTGCCGGCAACGTACTTTCCAATAAAACTTGTGCAGTTTCTCCGGGATTGTAAACATCTTTATCCGCAGTCAAACGCAATGATGTCGTATTATCTTGATTCCAAAAAACACGCTCTGTTCCGGTTACAAAGAAACCTTTTTCGGAAACGGTCTCTCTTCCGGCAAAATCTTTTGCTGTTACCCGCAAGATATAATAACCGGCTTCTTTCGGTGTAACAGAAATCTTTCCTTTAGAATTAACCGAAATCTTTTGTTCATTCTGCTGTACAAGATTTTTTTCATAGCGGCTGTAAACATGACCGCCGATTCCCTGCTGTTGTACAATATTCCATTCTTCCTTGAATAAAGTCGCAGTCATTGATTTGTTTTTACCTATATGCTGTCCTATTTTGTCACGTTCAATCAAATCTTCTTCAGGACTTACCAACAAATATTCAAAAGACAATTTCTGTCCGGATTTAGGAAATCTCGAAATTCCCAATGGTTTAGAAATACCCACATAATATGATGCCGGATGAACCATTATTGATGACCATGACGAAATTTTTTGATTACTTACATCTGTAACCATAGTGCTTGTATTGTAATTATAAGAAATTCCTTTTGTCTTATTGCCGGTTGTAGCACAAGAAAAACGTACTTTTCCCTCATTATCGAGAGTTCCTTCATCAGCCGCAACTTCCGAACTTCCTTCCCCGAAAGATTCCATTCCGAACGAATAATCTTTAAATTGAACTTTCTTCGATGTAAAGTTGCAAGGTTCTCGATACCAACTGCTTTGAAATTTCGCATTTGCGGGAACTCCCCCGGCAAGATACGATGCCGAAAGTTGAGCTTCTATTTTTTCTCCGGCTATAATTGCTTTTTTAGGTAAAGTCACAACCGATTGAAATTTTGCTCGTTCAAAATATGAAACCGTAAAATAAAGAGACTCTTCTGTTTTATTATCAGAACGTTTATACAACAAGCTATAAGTCCCCGGTTTGGCATCTTCCGGAATAACAAAACTTCCGTAGAACCCTCCGGATTCACTTGTTTTATCAGTTTTTGACTCGTAAGTTATCGGATTTCTCCAATCATTATTTTTTAATACAATCGAATATTCTCCGGAATAAGGAGTAAAATTGCCGAGTTTTTGATCTCTGTCGATTCCTCTGAATGACAAAGTTTCTCCCGGTTTGTAAATACCTCGATCGGTAAACATAAAAATTCTCGGCTTACTTTGTAATGCAAATCCGACTGAATCGGAATTGTAAATTCCTACTCGCCAAGGATAATGACTTTCCGGCTTAAAAGTTGCAAAATCACCGTCTTTTTCTGCAGCAATTGCAAAATTATCTTCGTATCCTACAAAAAGCTTACTGGCATTTTCTGCCGTTATAGGAATTACCGCAAATCCATCCGCAGAAGTTTTTGCACATTCCAAGTATTTTCCGTCAGCACAGTCTGCCATACTGTTTTCTTTAACATTGTAAATGTAGACATTTGCATTTTCCACCGGCTTGCCTGTAGAAAGTTCCGTTACCAAAACAATCGCTTTGTTTATTCCGTAACGCACGGTAATCCCCAAATCTGTCACCTGAATAGTAGAGTAATCTTCATGAGTAAAAAAACCTTCTTTTCGCCATGTTGAAGCAGTACGCACTGATGTATCTATACGCACTGCCCCCATTCCGTTTGTAAGATACGGAGCCAAATCTACAATTTCAAGCTTTCTCTCATTCCGAGGTAAAATTGACAACTCTTTATAACCGGACAAAGTTTTCACATCCAAATCTTTTATTTCACCTAAAAGCGGATTATCTGTTTTTCTTATGCTGTATCCGGAATCAGCTAAAATATTTTGATATTCAAAAACAACTTTTGCTGGGCAATCGGGACGTTTTTCCAACATCTTCGCACCGTACATTCCGAATTTAAATTCACTACGAGCTTCCGGTACCGTCACTTCGGCAACAGCTTCTTTTTCCAAACGTTGCCCGTAAATATCACAAAGTTGCGGAGAAACATTAATAAAATATTTATCCTTATAATTTACCGGGAGTCCGAAAATAATAACTTCATTTTCTGATAATTTTATATTTTCCAAACCTACATTATTTTTCTGACCGTTTGCCAAAGTATAACTGAAAGCATTTTCCAAAGATTTTGAATCTACCGGATGAGAAAAGCAAATATGTACCGGAAATCGTTCTTTATCCGATGATTCCCCCTCATAAACATAAGTGTATTTAAAATTTTGCAATGTAGAATAAGAAACTTCTGTCTTTTTATCACCGTTTCCTACTGCTATTTTAATTTTTGTCTGCGGTGACAGTTCATCTGTTATATGATAAGCAATTACGTCAGCTTTTTCTTGCGTCGTTACAAAATTCAGTTTTTTATCTTTGGCCGTAATTGTTGATAATTTCGCTGCTTCTTGTGCATCAATGTCATAATTGAATTGTACCAAAACGTCTTTTGCTGCTTCTAGCGGCACATCGTTATTATCAAAACGAACATGATTTTTTTCAGCATATTTCAATCCGGCTGCAAACCACACTATTTTCAATGCCGCCGCCGCAGTCGTAAAAGTAGTATCTCCTTCAATCGGTTTATCATAAAGAGATTTGATTTGTTTATTTACGGTAATTGTATAAAATCCTTGCGGTTCACACGGTTGTGCTGCATCAAAACAAAGCAAAGAAGTTCCCTTCCAGCGAAAAACGCCTTCTATTTGCGGCGTAATACTGACATACTTTGAAGTTTTTTCAGGTTGATTCAAAGCTTCCAGTGCTACTACAGGTTCTGAAAAAAGCACATAAAACGACGGATTGCGAACTTCCGACGGAATAGAACCTTTAGGGCCCCAATCGCAAACAGTAAACGGAGCCGCCGCTTGTTTTTTAGATAATTTAATCTGAGTGTTTTCTGCTCTGTCGGACTTTTCTGATTTTTTCCCGGTTTTATAATTTGTTTTGTACATATTCAATTTTCGCAATCCGGGAATTATTGAAGTAACTTTTTCTGAAGATGAAATATTTTTTAGATTCACACGGTATGCTTCAATTTGTTTTTCCGGTTCACACGGCGTGTAATCCGGTATAAAAAAATCCTGAGAGGAAATAAAATTATTTTCAAATTCCGTATTAATATTTTTTGCATCACTACTTATTTGCGACGGCACTGATTTGCTTACATCTTTAGCAGAATCTTTTTTATTACACGAAATCATACCTACACAAATTAACAACACAATCGTAATTTTTGCCATTATTCTCTTATTCATTTGTGTCCTCCTACAAAAAATTATACTTCCAAATCTTCCCACAAAAGTCCCGCTCCGGCAGTTACATCTACTGCCAATTTTCTTCCCGGAATTTCTTTAAAATATTCCGGTGAAATCCCCGGCGTAAGAACTTTTTCAGTTCGTAATACAGCAATATCTTTAGCTCGTAATTTTGTTCCGGCTTTTAATGATTTTAAATAATGAATTGAACGATTCGTTCTGTTGTAATTTGCCTTTTCCGAAGCTGCTAATTTTTTTTGACCGTCACCTAATATCGCATTCACTTTTTCTGTACCGAATTCTTTCATTAGATAAGATAAACGTTCTTCTTCCGCAAGTAAATCCACAGAATGAACTATTTTTACCATTTGTGCAAATTGTTTCGGATTAAGTGCTACCGGATCGTCAAGTCCGTCAGTTTCCCGGCTCAACGTAATGTGTTTTTCTATAATCTTTCCCCCAGCTGCAACCGTAATCGCCGGTACAAGTTCCGGATCCAAAGAATGATCGCTTACACCTACTGATATAGAAAAACGTTCCTTTAAGAATTTCAGAACAGCTAAATTGTAATCTGTTTCCGGAGCCGGGTAACTTGTCACGCAATGCAATAGTGAAACTAAGGGCAATTCTTTATCTGCACACGCTGCGTATAATAACGGATTTAAGAACTTTAAAGTTTTATCGATATCTTCTAACTTTGATACTCCGGACGATAAAATTACCGGTATTTGTGCATTCTCATAATATGTGTTTTGCAATCGCAAAAGTTCTTCTAACATCGGAAAATGATTTAATTCCGGTGATGCAATTTTTATGGCATCCGGACGTAGCTTCCACAATTCTCGCAAACTGCGAATCCCAAACGGCGAACAAGCAAATGCAACGCCTTTACTGCGTGCATACCGACAAACCTTTTTAAAAAATGAAGCGGGAACTTCCAGTGCCAAAAATCTATCATACAATCGAATAGATCCTCCCGGTAAATTCACCATCCCTGTATCCGGATGAAGAATTTCATCAGCATAAACCCATTGAAATTTTACACAATCAGCACCGGCAAAAACTGCGGCATCTATAAGTTGATATGCTTTTTCAAGTGAACCTCCGTGAGAAGTTCCTATTTCAGCAATAATATATGTTCTGTCCATAATTTTTCCTCCCACATTTATAAAAAAAGCGGAATATTACTTCATTTAAATAGATGACGCAAATCAATAATGCTAAACTTTTTTAATGTCACGTAATCGAAAATTACCAATCAATTTTTCAAGATAATCAAAAATTATTTTCAACGCTTCAATGAATGTTTTACCTTTGAAAATTTTAACAACATCACCGCTGAGAGAAGCTTCCTTAAAAATCGGATCCAGCACAATATTTCCATCTTTTGATTCTTTAAGTTCATTAATAAGATTTTTTAATAAATCACGTGAAGAATTTAGTAAAAAGCCAAAATTTTGAATCAATCGCTGATATTCAAACATAATGCGAGAATCGTCATTGCTTGTAGCCAATGTATCAATATAATGACGTGCAACCGGTACTTGTGCTTCGTATCCGATGTGCATTGATAAATCATCGTAATGCTGAGTAAATTTGCGTTGTAATGCAGTTCCTGCAGTTCGCTTTTCTATTATTACCGCAACCGGGAAATAAACATTCAGATAATGTCTTGCCGCTCCGCAAAGATAATTTATTTCGTCATCAGAATCCGGAGACAAAACAAGTTTCGGATAGCATTGATAACGACGCTGATTTTCTTGCATTACTCGGTCAACAAATGACATTTGCGGTTTTTGATTTCTTTTTTTTATCGCTTCACTTCTTTTTTCTTCTTCTGATTTTATTAGCTCTTCCACGGCTTGTATTTCGGCAAGTAAAAATACCGACAAGTTTTTACGCATTTTCAAAGTAGAAATATAACGTTGCTGAAAATTTTCTAATATTATTGGATTCTTTTTATACGAATCTATCAATTTTTGATATTTTGACCTGATTTTCTCTAAAACCATATTGATTTCAGCTTGAGAAAGATTTTTCATTTGATAATCCTCTTGATGTTTCTGACTATGTTGAAATATCGGAAAATTATCAGTATTCACAATATTGAGAAATAAAAAAAGCCGTCATTAAGACGGCTTCGTTGCTCCTCCGGAGGGACTCGAACCCCCGACCTAGTGGTTAACAGCCACCCGCTCTACCGACTGAGCTACAAAGGAATGTTTGATGGTGCATATATACACTACATCTCTTTTTACGTCAAGCATTTTTTTTATTTTTTCGATAAAAAAATGCCAACTTTTTTAAAAAAACCGGTACAAGCAACTTTCTCGTACCGATTTTTTTATAGCTTATTTATTTTTTCTTGTTTTCAAATAAGCTTTTAGTTCTTCATAAACCGGTTTCATCGGAATAGAAACTTTTTCCTTGTTCAAATATTCCTGCAAGTTTGCCGGGATTTCCGGGTTAATACCAAGAATTTCATGAATAACTTCACTAAATTTTGCAGGATGAGCAGTTTCCAAGAAAACATAAGGAGTTTCTTTATCTCCGGTCTTCTCGATATGACGCTTAACAGCTGTATAACCAACAGCTCCATGCGGATCTAATAAATAATCATATTTTTCTTTTACTTCTTTTATTGTTGCTGCCGTATCTGCATCCGTTACGCTATAACCGCTGATATATTTTGCCATTTCATCTCGATTTTCATAAATAGCAAGCATTCTGGCAAAATTTGACGGATCTCCGACATCCATTGCATTAGAATAAGTAGTAACAGACGGACGAGCTCTATAAACGCCAGTTTCTAAATATTCAGGAACCGTATCATTTATATTTGTCGCTGCAATAAAATGTTTTACCGGTAATCCCATTTTATTGGCAATTAAACCGCCGGTAATATTTCCGAAGTTTCCTGACGGCGTACAAAAAATCGGCGTTCCCAATGATTTAACTTGGTGATAAGCCCAGCAATAGTAGAATGATTGAGGATATAAACGACCGATATTTATAGAATTAGCTGATGATAAATCAAGCCAGCCTTTTACTTCATCATCCATAAATGCTTCTTTTACCAAAGCCTGACACTCATCAAAAGTTCCGTCAATCTCCAACGCAGTAATATTTTTACCTAATGTAGTAAGTTGTTTTTCTTGCAAAGGAGAAACTTTTCCGGACGGATAAAGAATTATTACATCGATATTAGGCAACCCGTAAAAACCTTTTGCTACGGCACTTCCTGTATCGCCTGATGTCGCAACAAGAATTGTCAATTTCTTTTCGCCCAAAAAATAACTCATTGCACGAGCCATAAAGCGAGCACCGAAATCTTTAAATGCAGCTGTCGGTCCGTGATACAATTCTAATGCATAAATATTGTCATGAACTTTTTTTACCGGTACATCAAAATCAAACGCATCATCTGTAAGTTTGCGTAAATCCGCATCCAGAATCTCACCGTCAACTAATAGTTTAGCCATTTCAAAAGCCATATCTTGAAAAGAATCTTTTTCAAAAATTGCACTGTCGGCTTTTGGAAAACTTTCCGGTAAATATAAACCTCTATCCGGTGCTAAACCTTGTAATAAAGCCTCTTTAAAAGAAACTGAAGCTGAATTTTTACCCGTACTGAAATATTTCATAGGAAAACTCCTTTTTTGTAAAAAATAGTGTTCAACGATATAACATAAAACAATAATAATGGCAATTTAGAATCATTACACTTTCAAAAAAGGAATCATCAGAAAATCAGAGAAACTTTCTTATTTTTACAAATATCCGGAGCCGGTTCGCCGAACAAATAGCCTTGAGAATAATCTATTCCGTATTCCTGAACTTTTTTGAATACTTCCGGAGTATGAACAAATTCCGAAACTGTTTTTATATTCAATTCCTTTGTAAAATTAACTATCGTCTTCGTTATTATCTGTGATGATTTTTCCGTATCAAGGTTTTTAATCATTGATGCATCAATTTTTAATACATCCACATCCAATGACATTACATGATCAAAATTAGAATACCCGGATCCGAAATCATCAATCGCAACTTTACAGCCATAAGATTTTACTTCTTCTATAAACGCTTTGATAATGTCATAATTTTCGATTCCGTCAGATTCCAACAATTCAAAAACTGCTCTTTTAGCCGTTTCTTGGTTACTCAACAATATCGATCTAATGCAATGACGCGTTTCTTCATTCTGAATATCAAAAACTGACACGTTAATAGAAAACTCATACGGTAAATCTGAAAATTTCTCAAACGATCTAATCAAAATCCTGCGAGTAATATTAGGATACAATCGAATTTTTTTTGCTATATCAAGAAAATAATATGGACTGATAATGTCATTATTACTGTTTATCAACCGACAAAGACATTCATATTTTTCAATATCTCCGGTTTTATTATTGATAATAGGCTGAAAAAACGGAACTATTTGATCTTTTGCCACCGCTTCTTTAAGAATAAAAGTCCATTTAATATTATTCTCATATTCTTTGGCGATTTCCATTGTTTCATCATACAAAAGATAATGTTTATGCATTTGTTTGGCCTTTTTCAACGCCATATCTGCATTATAAAGAGCCGCATGACCTATAGTTTCCGTCACTTTTGCAGCACCTACAGTCGCACTGATATTAATCTCGCTTTCATTACAAATAAAAACTTTATCGTTTATGACAAGAAATACAAACGCCCCGATAATACTGCGAATTTCATTATACAAACTATTACTGCGATCATGATAAAATAAATTCTTTCTGTCATCCTGTGCTGAATCTCGTTTCAATAACAACCCAAATTCATCTGCTTGCAACCGATAAATTGTAATATTGAAATTAACTTTTACCTGTTTTAATCGAGACGCAATTTCTTTCAAGATTTCATCACCGACTTCGTGCCCGTAAAAATCGTTTATCTCCCGAAAGCTATCAACATTAATGATAAAAATTAAGCCGTTATTTATAATTTGTAAATCATCCAAAAGCTTAGTTCTGTTCGGTAAGCCGGTCAAATTGTCATAATACAATTGATTTAAAAGAAGATTATTTTTTAATTCAATAGAATCTGCCATTTCATTAAAAGTTTTTCCCAAATCCCCTATTTCATCTCTGGGAAATCTTCTCAATCTGATAGCTAAATTGTTTCTGGAAAATTTCTTAACCACATCGGTAAGTTCTTTTAACGGAATAAGAAATAAAACGTTACATCCAAAAAACAATAATACCGGCAACAAAATAAATATAATCATTGAATGAAAACAGGTGGTAACAAACTTATCACGGAAGTCTTTATTAAAAGTTTCCGGAGAAACAATAACATTCAATTCTCCAATCTTTTTTCCGTTGTATACAACATCTTTGTTCAACGAAAGCATTGTGTTTGCATTAAGATGTTTTTTATCGACTAAATCATTGTATGTTTTTGTTTGGCCTCTTTTATCTTTTACCTGCTCATACAAAATCAATTGATTCTGATCATCAATGTAATCACTTAAACGTATATAAATAACATCCTCAATCAGAATTTCATTATCCAAAATATTTTTGATTTCGGCAGAATCATAATCCCAAAGCGTTTTTGACAACATAAATGAGATTTTAGAAATATTTAATTCATGCTTTTCCTTTATATTTTCCAGACAATTTTTTTTTGTAATCGAATACGAAATTGCGATTTCCACACAAAGAAGTGAAAATACGCAAATAAGAATAAAAGCAGTAAACTTTAAAAAAATAGGAGGAAATATTTGTTTCTTTTTCATATTGCTCCGCACACTAAATTAAAAATCCCAACCAATAAAAAATCCGACACTTTTTGCAAATACATAATAATCTTCGTAAGTACGTTTTCTAAAATCTGCATATGCAAACGTATCGTCCGTATACGCTCGATCATTTCTGAACAAAAAGAAAAATTGTGCCCAAATATGATACGGCAAATCAAGTCGTAATGCCGGTCCGAAATTTATAGAAGCAAAATCCGACCCCCATCCGCCGTTTTCCATTTTAGAATCTTCATAATGAGATAAATTTAAATGATCTATATGCAAATAGAAAGCAAATGTTAAAATTGTAGTGTAATTTGTAATTTTCAAGAATCTGTCTTGCGTACCGGAATTGTCCTCTCGGATAAAAATTCTGTATCCTGTGGTAAAATCTCCGGTAAGTTTCCAGCCGTTAAATTGCATTCCGTAATCTGCTTTATAAATATAAGGCTGGTCATAATCCACACCAAAATAATGTTGATATTGAAACTGCGGATTTGCCAGTATGAAAAAATGCGTCCATTTCTGGTAAGCCGGCGGCAAAACATAAGCTAAATCAAATTGAAATGTCGGCTTGAACCACAATTGAAGAATCGGAGCATCAAACGACATAGCCACAAAATTACCTTCATTATCAGCTTTTATTCCTGTTCCGGTAACATTAAACGCCGGAACTTCCCATGCTCCGCCTATAAAAAAACCAAATTGAAATTGCAAAAAAGCCGCTGCGGCTAAAGTCATTGTCCCGCCGACATTTAAAGTCACCGGCGACAACTGAGAAAGTATTTTAAATTGTAAAAAATTATCTTTTGTCAATGGAGTATCAAAATTCAATACCGGTACAGAAAAGCCGTATTCATTGTAAAGTTCCATCTGTACACCGCCGTAATTTCCGCCGACAATACGCCCGGCTCCCTCTTCGCCGTGATGTTTTCCTGCTTCTCTATAATCATTTTTATCATAGCAAATAGGTGCAAAATGTCCCGGATGATTAACTCCGTCTTGGCAATCAAATAAATATGAAAAAACCGCAGACACGGAACCGCGGAATCTTATAGGAAACGGTATTTTAGATTCAGATAAATTATTCACATTTTCCACAACCGAACCTGATTCTGCATTATTTTCAGCAACAGAATCTGTACTTGTATCCGTCAAAGCAATATTCTCTTGGGAAAATACAAAAAAAGGCAACAACAAAACGCATAGCAAAAACACATAAAACTTTCTTATCACTGGAATATCCTCCGTTTACTTTTTATGTTCTATTTTTACTATAAGTAGCTATAAAAAATCAAAAGATTACTTATAAAATTTGTGCATTTTCATATCAAACGCCAATGCTTTATCGCCTTCCTGTAAAGAATAAAGAATTCCCGGAGATTGTCCTTGTGCAATATCTCCGCTTTTTCCTATTACATCACCCGGATAAACCTCTTGGTCTTTTCGTACGTAAATCACGCTAAAGCCGGAATATGTAGATACCAAACCGTTTGCATGACGAATAAATACTATCAATCCAAAAGCTGCCGTATTTTCAATATGACTGACAACTCCTCGATCTATCGAACGAACTTCTCTGTCATCTTTATTAAAAATAAGTATTCCTCGATAATGAGATTTTACATAAGGAACAACTTCACCTTTCAATGGTAATGAATAATTTAAATATTTTTTCCCATTTTTATGACGTTGAAGGATCTGTTCTATTGACGCAGTTTTTACATCGTATTTTATCTTCGGGATTTTTATCTGCACACCCGGTTTCAACACTGTAGAATCAGCAATTCCGTTAATTTCCATCAATTTAGCTACAGGCACATGAAAAGTTTTACCGATTCGATAGAGAGTTTCTCCCTTTTGCATTGTATGGTAAATAAAACCATGTTCTCCGTTATGTTTTTGTTTTTCCGAAATAGAAACTTTATCGTTTCTTTTTCCTGCAGATGAAGAAGCAACTATTTTTTCCGAACCGTCATCTTTTGGCACTATAATTTTCATACCGGCAAACAATTTTACGTTTTCTGAAAAACCGTTTATCTTACAAAGTCTATCAACCGTAATATTGTGTTTCAATCCTATACGAAAAAGATTTTCACCTTCTCCTACTGTGTGTATATCGTATTCTTCAGAAATCGGAATATTTAAAACAACGCCTTTTATCAACGGTGCATTTTTTTTCAAATTATTAGCAATACGAATTTCCTCAGTCGAAACATTATACTTTGCCCCGATTACAGAAAGTGACTCTCCGTCTTTAACTTGATGTTTCAAAAAAGTTTTTGGATAACAATGAAAAGTAAATAACAAAATTGCAGATATTAATAAAAGATATTTAGTTTTAATCATCGTCACTACACCGTATATCAGATTTCAATGTTTCGCCATGTTCGAAGTTTTCCTTCGAAAATCCCCTCATTGTTTATTTCAATCGACTTTCAACATAATAAACTTTATTTCCAAATAAAAAATGGCGGTAATTTTCGACCGGGAATAAAAAAAGTTTATAGATAAATTCTGTATTTATTCTATATCTTCCACAAAATCTTTGATTATAAACGGTGCATTCAATTAACATAAATTTTTACTTATGATATAATGCGGTTATTTTATACAAACGTTACAGTTTATAAATCATTATAAAAAAGGAAATAATATGAAAGAAAATAAGATTCTTTTTATCGGTGCCGGAAATATGGGCAGTGCGATTATAAAAGGATTAAAACAAAAAACTGATTTTGAAAACAATATATACTTTTATGAACCTACGGAAGACATTCGCAATGAAATTTCCGCAAAATTAAACATTAAAGCCATCAGCGAAATTAATAAAGAAATTGCAGAATTTGACACAATAATCTTTGCCGTAAAGCCACAAGTTTTCCGCAATTTCCCGACTGACAAAAATATGGCAAATCTTGCAAATTTTATTACTGAAAAACAATTAATACTTTCTATAATGGCAGGAATTTCCATTTCAACAATTAATAACTTCCTTACTAATGCAAAAAAAATCGTTCGTATAATGCCGAACACGCCGGCACTTATAGGAGAAGCAATAAGCGTTTTAGCTCCAAGTCCCGACGTTTTACCGGACGATTTAAATTTGACTAAAGAGATTTTTGAATGCATCGGACAAGTTGAAATATTATCGGAAAATGCAATGGACAGCGTAACCGGACTAAGCGGTTCGGGGCCGGCATTCGTAATGATGTTTATAGAAGCTCTTACTCAAGGCGGCGTCCTTTGCGGATTAACAAAAAAAACTGCCGAAAAATTAGCAATACAAACAGTTTTAGGCAGTGCGAAAATGGCACTGGAAACAGACTCTTCTGTCGAAGAACTTCGCCATGCAGTCACTTCTCCCGGCGGAACAACTATTGCCGGCGTTGCTGCATTAGAAGAAAATAATTTTCGCAACAGCGTAATAAAAGCTGTCCGAGCAGCATGTATTCGCTCTGAAGAACTCGGAAAATCTTAATTAATTACATAAGGAACAACATCATGCAAATTATCCCAGCAATTGATTTTATAGACGGAAAATGTGTTCGCCTTGTTCAAGGTGACTTTGACCAGATGACAGTTTACAATGAAGACCCACTGAAACAAGCTCAAATTTTCAAAGACGCCGGAGTTTCAAGAATACACCTTGTAGACCTTGACGGAGCCAGAGGTAATATTGACGGCAGCCGCAAGAACAGAGAAATGATTTGTAAAATAAAAAAAGAAATCGGACTGGAAATAGAAACCGGCGGCGGAATCCGCTGTGAAGATGACATGAAAGAACTCATTTCTTGCGGAGTTGATTATTTGATTCTCGGAACAATCTTGGTAGAACAATTTCCGATGATTGAAAAACTTTTCCCTGTTTACGGCAAACATTTTATCGCCGGTATTGACGTTAGAAATAATGTTGTAAAAACACGCGGATGGAAAGAAGGTGAAGGCGTAAACCCTATAGATTTAGGGAAAAAACTTTATCAATTAGGATTCAAAACCGCAGTTTATACAGACATCAGTGTTGACGGGAAATTAACAGGCCCTAATATTGAAGCGACAAAAAACTTCTGTAATAACACAAAATTACAAGCAATTCTTTCCGGAGGAGTTAGTTGTATCGATGATATTCGTAATGCAAAAGCTGTTGCTGCCGATGAATTTGAAGGTGTGATTGTAGGTAAAGCTTATTATGAAGGCAGAATTGATTTGAAACAAGCCGTAGCCGAACTACGTTAATAAAAAGTTAATTAAGGATAAAATATGTTAAAAACACGAATTATTCCTTGTCTGGACGTAAATGACGGCAGAGTAGTAAAAGGAATAAATTTTTTAAATCTAAGAGACGCCGGTGACCCCGTAGAATGTGCCAAGCGTTACTCTGAGTCCGGAGCCGACGAACTTGTTTTTCTTGATATTACGGCAAGTTCAGACCGCCGTGAAACAATGGTAGAAACAATCAAAAAAGTAAGCGAAGTTACATTTATACCGTTCACCGTCGGTGGCGGAATAAAAAGCATTTCAGATATTGAAAGAATTTTGCAAGCCGGTTCTGACAAAGTTTCTATTAATACACAAGCTGTTCTTCATCCGGAACTTATCACCGAAGGTGCAAAAAACTTTGGCTCACAATGTATCGTCGTTGCGGTAGACTCTAAAAATGTCGACGGTGAAGATATGGTTTTTATTTACGGCGGACGAACAAATACAGGTAAACGTGTCGTTGATTGGTGCCGTGAATGCGAACAATTGGGAGCCGGAGAAATTTTACTTACTAGCTGGGACAAAGACGGAACTAAAAGCGGTTTTGACAATGCAGCACTCAAGCGTGTCACTGACCAAATCAAGATTCCCGTAATCGCATCCGGCGGCGGCGGAAAAAAAGAACATTTTGTTTCTGCCGTAAAAGAAGGAAACGCCAGTGCATTATTAGCTGCCAGCGTTTTTCATTTCGGCGAAATTGATATTATGGATTTAAAACGCTACATGGCTGATAACGGAATCCCGGTCAGATTGGACGTTTAATTTTTTAAGGAGGATTTTTTTTGGAAGGTGAAATAAGTACGTGGAATTTTATTCTGTTAGGAATATTATTAGTATTATCTGCATTTTTCTCGGCAAGCGAGACTGCTTTTACATCTATGAGTAAATTAAAAGTCCGACATATGCTTGACGCAAACATCAAAGGTGCAAAACATATTGCAAAAATATTAGATAATCCAAACAAAATGTTGACTACAATTTTGGTAGGAAACAACATTGTAAATATAACGACTACCTCTATTGCAACAGCACTTACCATTCATTATTTAGGAGAATCCGGAACCGGTATCGCTGCAATAATTACTACAATTTTTATTCTTTTATTCGGTGAAATTACACCTAAAACATTGGCAAATGCATTCCCCGAAAAAATTTGTATCAGTGTTGCTGTAATTATGAGAATTATAATTTTTATTCTTACTCCGTTTTCAATTGTTTTCTCTAAAATCTCGGACTTACTGCTGTTTTTGTTCGGAGATAAAAAAGGAAAGAAAAAGGTTTCCATAACAGAAGAAGAATTGAAAACGATGGTAAACGTATCCCAAGAAGAAGGCGTTCTGGAAACTGACGAACAAGAAATGATTCTCAATATCATAGAATTTAATGATACCGAAGTCGGAAAAATAATGACTCCGAGAACGGAAATCATCGGTGTAGATATCAATGCCGGTTACGACGAAGTTTATCGTGTCTTCAAAGAAAATCAATATTCGAGAATCCCCGTATACCAAAATTCTTTAGATGAAATCGTCGGAGTCTTACACCTGAAAGACTTGGTTTTGTTTGATAAAGACAAAAGTGCTTATCACAATAAAAACTTTATGAAAGAGCCGTATATCACATTGGAAAACTTAAAAGTTTCAGATGTATTTAAAAAAATGAAAAGTTCAAAATGTACAATGGGAATAGTATTAGATGAATACGGCGGAACTGCCGGCATTGTAACAATAGAAGATTTCGTTGAGGAAATTGTCGGTGATATTAACGATGAATACGATGAATTTGATAATAAAAAAATAAGCGTAATCAATGAAAATACAATATTAGCAGACGGCTTAGCTGAAATCAGCGATATTAACGATAAACTAGATTTAAATCTCAGCGATGAACGTTTCAACACTATCGGAGGTTTTATTACCGGAGAATTGGGAAAATTCCCCATAAAAGGTGACACTCTCATTTATAATGATACAGTAGAATTCGTTGTTGAATCAGCCGGGAAAAATAAGGTTGAAAAAGTCAAAATCACCAAGTTTTCTCAAGCATAATAAATCCTTACATCATGCATGGAAAAGTATTTACAGTATTAAACTTTAAATACACTTTCCATGCTTTATTTCCCTTTTATCTTGCAATTCGAATGATTTTTCACTATAACCAGCTTTATTCTTAATTAAGAAAAAGAGGTTGTTTTATGTCAAAATATTTAAAGTATCCTACGGTCGATCTTCCTAACAGAAAATGGCCTAATGCCTCAATAGAAAAAGCTCCTATTTGGTGTAGTGTTGATTTACGAGACGGAAATCAAGCTTTGGCAACACCGATGTGTTTAAATGAAAAATTAGATTTTTTCAAATTACTTGTTGATATAGGTTTCAAAGAAATTGAAGTAGGTTTCCCTTCTGCCAGTCAAATTGAATACGATTTTTTACGTCATTTAATCGACAACAATCTTGTTCCTGATGATGTTTATTTACAAATCTTGACACAAGCTCGTGAAGAATTAATAGACAAATCTTTTGAAAGTCTTGCCGGTGCAAAAAAAGCAATTATTCATTTGTACAATTCAACATCAGAGCAACAACGTCGAATTACATTTAAAAAATCAAAAGAAGAAATAAAAGCAATTGCGTTACATGGTGTAGATTTAATTTTGGCACGTCTTAATCTGTTGCCGAATACAGAAGTTTTGCTTGAATATTCTCCGGAAAGTTTTACCGGAACAGAACTTGATTATGCGTTAGAAGTTTGTGAAGCTGTCGTAGAACGTTGGCGAACAAAACAAACAAGCCCTGTAATCATTAATTTACCTTCTACCGTAGAAATGTCTACTCCGAATGTTTTTGCAGACAGGGTCGAATGGTTTTTAGAAAATTTCAGCAACCGTGACAATATTATTTTAAGTGTTCACCCTCACAATGATCGAGGTTGTGCCGTAGCTACAGCCGAACTCGCCTTACTTGCCGGTGCAGACAGAATCGAAGGTACGCTTTTCGGTAACGGAGAAAGAACCGGAAATCTGGATATTGTTACTACAGGACTTAATATGTATACTCAAGGCGTCAATCCTGAGTTAGATTTATTCAACGTGCCAGCTTTATCTGAAAGCTATCAGAAATTTACAAAGATGGATATTCCGCCTCGACAACCTTATGCCGGAGAATTAGTGTTTACTGCTTTTTCCGGTTCTCACCAAGATGCAATCAAAAAAGGCATGGATTTACTTGCTGAGAAAAATGAAAACGACAGCGTTTGGGATGTTCCGTATTTACCTATTAATCCTAAAGACATCGGTCGTTCATACGAAGCTATTATCAGAATCAACAGTCAAAGCGGAAAGGGTGGAATTGCTTATGTTATGGAAAAAGAATATTCATTAATTATTCCTAAAAACATGCAACCTCAATTGCGTGAAGTAGTACAGCAATATTCTGATAAAGTCGTTCACGAATTGTCACCAAAAGAAATTCACGATATTTTGCGTAAAGAATTTATTGATTTGGAACAACCATACAAGCTGTTAAATTACAAATTGCAAACAGACACTGTAACCGGCGAAGTAATTTTTGTCGGAGAATTGCAAATCAGTCAGACTTCCATCTCTATTTCCGGAAGCGGAACCGGAGCAATGGATGCGTTTATCAATTCTTTGGCAAGCGTAATAACTTCAAATTTAGAAGTTGTAGAATATCATGAACAAGCCCTTAATTCTGGAACAAATGCCGTTGCGGTTACATTCCTTGCGTTGAAAATAGATGAAGAAGATATTTGCTGGGCTGGTGGATATGGAATTGACAGTTCTCATGTTAATTTCACTGCAATTTTAAATTGTATTAACAGAAGAAGTACTAATAATTAATATTTTATAAACAGATTTAAGACGTCACATATTTTATATGTGACGTTAATTTTTTATACAAGGAATTTGATTATGAACGGAATTATTATTTACGGAACATTTCACGGCAGTACAAAAGAATGTGCCGAAAAGCTGGCAAAATTGACTAATTTCTCTATAATTGATGCCAAAACTGCATTAAATATGGATTTTTCATCCTATGACAAAATTATCATAGGAAGTGCTTTACAGAAATTCAGAGTTCACCCGGACATTGAAAAACTTTTTAATACAAAAAAAGCATCTTTCACTCCGGAAAAAACATATTTTTTCCAAGTCAGTACAAACCCGAAACTGCCGAAATATTTTCAGCCGAATCTGCAAAATATAAAATCTGCACATTTCGGCGGAAAAATTGACTGGGCGACTTTAAATTTTTCAGAACGCATTATTATTTCTATAATTTCATTTCTTTGCAAAACGAACTTAAAGAACTTTAACAATATTCAAGAAGCTAGAATCAAAAAATTTGCAGCAGAAGTTATAAATTCAAAATAATTTTAAAACGAAAAAAGGACTGTCTATAAGTAAAAGGCACAATGTCATTCCTGACTTGTCTGGAATTTACTAACAACATCCAGCATGACAGACTTTACAGACAGTCCTCTTTTGCATTCAAATTAAGCCACTCTTATAAAAACTAAAGTAACCATTAGGGCTTACTATCAAATGTTCCAATACTTCAATACCGATTAATTCACCGACTTTTTTTATTTTCAATGTTGATTCAATATCATCTTTACTGGGATTCGTATCACCGGAAGGATGATTGTGAACCAAAACAATAGACGCAGCTCGATCTTTTATTGCATGATGGAAAATTTCTCTGGGATGAACAAGACTTTGATTTATTGTGCCGACAAAGATTATCCTTTTCTTTATAACGCACGACGCCCCATTTAAAGTTATTAACATAAAATGTTCTTGTCTTTTCTTGGCAATATTAAAAGAAAGTTTGTAAATATCACCGGCACGTACTATAGATTCCTCAGAATCAGCTTTTAATCGTTTTACAAGTTCCAATACTGCTAATATCTTCGCCGCTTTTATAAAACCAATCCCCTCTATGGACAATAATCTTTTTAATGAAATCTTGTCCGGTTCATATTTTAATATTTTCGCTAAGCGACCGGATATTTGCATTACGTTTTTTCTGGATGTTCCTACTTGAATTATCAAAGCCAACAGCTCTGTCATTGATAAAGATTGAATACCCAGCAATTTTAATTTTTCACGAGGTTTAATAGACGGAATAATTTTTTCATCTGACATTTTTACATCTCCATATATGCTTTAATTAAAAAAAAGTTTTTTTTATTGCATAACAGAGACTTTTTTTACTTTTCATTCCGTTTTAGTATTGCAAAACTGAATTAAAATCACTTTCCGAGTTCTTTTGCTCGTTCAATATGAATATGATTTTTCCCCTTTTTGCGGCGAAATGCATCGATAATAGTATTTGCATCATCAGCAGAAACTGTCATAAAAGAAAATTTATCAAATACAGCAACATCATTTATCGCTTTAGAAGGAATTCTTGTTTCGGAACAAATCAAATCTACTAATTTTTTAGGATTAATCTTTTCCTTTTTTCCCAATCCTATAAATAAACGAGTTTTCTCATTCTTTTTACTTTTTACCTGACGAATCTGTGCATAACTTTTCTCTTCCAGTTCATCATCCAATGCAAATTGCAAAACTGAAGCTATCAAATCTTCAAGATTCTGTCCTTGATCTTCACCGGAAAGTAATAAATCCCGTGCGAATTCACGACATCCTTTGGAAATACCTTTTTCCATAATATCTGAGATTTGATTACGTATTCGATCTTTCTTAGCTTCAATAACTTCATTTATTTCCGGGACTTGCTGTTTTTTTATATCAGTCTTTGCAACACGCTTTATAAACATCAATTTTCTGTATTCATCCGGAGTCACAAAAGTAATCGCAGTTCCTTCTCTACCAGCACGTCCGGTACGTCCTATTCGATGAACATAAGCTTCCGGATCTTGCGGCAATGAATAATTAATAACGTGAGTCAAATTATTTACGTCTATACCACGAGCTGCTACATCTGTAGCCACAAGAATAGTAAGTTTTTTATTTTTAAATCTAGTCAATACTTTCTCTCGTTGCATTTGTGTAATATCACCATGAATCGCTTCGGCATCATAGCCTCTGTCAATCAAACGAGTTGTTGTAGTATCTACATCATGTTTTGTTCTACAAAAAATTATTCCGTAAAAATCAACTTCTAAATCCAGAATACGACAAAGAGCTTCAAATTTATCACGTTCCGAAACTTCAAAATAAATCTGTTCGGTTAAATCTGTCGTTACAGCTTTCTTTTGAATCTTAATGACTTTATGGTCTTTCATATAATTCTTTGCGATACGCATAATTTCTTGCGGCATTGTCGCACTAAAAAGCAATACACGACGATTTTCAGATGTTTGCGATAATATTTTTTCTACATCCTCAATAAACCCCATATTCAACATTTCATCGGCTTCGTCAAGAATCATAAATTTCAAATTATCAAGTTTTAATGTACCACGTTCAAGATGATCTATAATTCGTCCCGGAGTTCCTACAATTATATGAATTCCGCCTTTTTTTAAATGTTTTATTTGTAATTCTATTCCCTGCCCACCGTAAACAGGTAATACTTTCAATTTCTTATCGCCCTTTAAAGAGTTAATTTCATCTGCAACCTGCAAAGCCAATTCTCTCGTAGGAGTTAAAATTAAAGCTCCGATTTGTTTAGATTTTTCATCCAATCGTTCAATAATAGGAATTCCGAATGCAGCAGTTTTCCCTGTTCCGGTTTGTGCCTGACCTACCAAATCAGAATCTCCGTTTAATAAAAGAGGAATTGTTTGTTCTTGAATTTGAGATGGTTCTTCAAACCCCTTAGCCTCAAGAGCTTTTAAAATATTCTCAGACAATCCCATTGCTGCAAATTTTTCAAGTTTTTCCATGATTAACATTCCTATACTAACGACACATATTCAGACATGCCCAAAATTTATATTTCTATGCGAATTGATTTTTTTATGTTCCGAGTAATTTAAAAAGAAAATTATTGAGGATTAAAACGCAGTAAAAAATCGTTCGATTTATACGGTTTTATTCATTGAATGTCAATCTTTTGATTAGAATAAGAATTAAAGATATTTTGTTGATTATCAACCGATCCAGCTGTACAAATCACGCTTATAAACAATCAATTCTTCTGCTGAGAAAAAATTATTTATTTCACGTTCTGCACTTTCCGGAGAGTCTGAAGTATGAACCACATTACTTGCAATGTGAATTACATAATCTCCGCGAATTGTACCGGGAGCAGCCTCTTCTACCTTTGTCGCACCTGCCAATTTTCTGGCTATACGAATAGCATTTTCTGCTTCCAACACAAGCACTACACACGGTGAAGAAATAATAAAATCCACTAATTCATTAAAAAAAGGTTTGTCTTTATGCTCTGCATAATGATATTCAGCTTTCTCTTTAGAAATCATAATCATTTTCATTGCAATAAATTTCAAACCTTTTTTTTCAAAACGTGAAAGAATCTCTCCTGTGATACCTCGCTGAATACAATCCGGTTTTAAAATTACAAGAGTTCTTTCATGCATAATTATAGACCGTATTTTGCTTTAATTTCAGCTTCAGCTTCTAACCAGTCAGTTAAGCTATTGCCTTCTTTACCGCTTCTTTGTCTTTCTTCAAACAAAGCATAAGATCTCTTTTCTACTTCAGCAATAAAATCTTCTTTAGAAATTGTAACTGCGGCAGCTGCTGCTTTTTTTGTAGTTGTTTTTCTAGTTGTTGTCTTTTTTACTGTTTCTGTAGTTGCTTCTTTTTTAACATCTTCAGTAGATGCTGTTTCAGCTGTTTTTCTCTTAGCCATAAAAAAACACTCCTTTTTACTTATTCTTTTTTACTGTGGTATTTTACCATTTTTTTAAATGGACAATTTTCAGATACTTATACTTAAAATAAAAATAAATTGCAAATATTTCTTAATATAACTACACAATAAAAAATTAATATCCGATACTTATAAGTATTTTCCCGAAAGATTTTTCTTCTTTGGAAGATTTTTCGAAAATCCAACGACAAAATTGTCTTCGAATATCTTCATCCCACTCCGAATTCCCGGAACTTTTTACTATATTTGCATTTCTTATGTACCCATCGGAATCTACATTAAAATTAATTTCTATTACAAATTTAAATCCAGCTTCTTTTACTTCCTGCGGAACTTCGATTGCATCAGAATAAAGCAAACCTCTTGCTCCTCCATTGCTCCACTCAATATCTTTTCCCTTATTGGATTCATTATCATTATTATTTTTGCTTCCTTCATTTCCCACACCGTTACCGTCATTGTCTTTTCCCGGCGTAGAATTATCAGCAAATAAAACATCATCAAAATTAAAATCCGGCAAACTTTCCTGCGATTGCTGAGAATCCTCAAAAAAGTCTTCTTCCAACTGGTGTTTAGTTTCTTTTTGTAATTGTTCAAATTTATCAAAAATATCCACCTCTTCCGTAACTACCGGTACATTTTCCACAGGTTCAACTTGTTCTTTGATTTGGACATTTTCTTGTTTTTCTTTAATTTCTTCTTTTGGTAAATCCGGCTGTTTTGCTGCAACATTTGGCTTTTGTGTTTTTTCTACTGTTTTAGTTTTTTTCACATTTACTGATTTAGAAACATTTGTCGCTTTAGGTTTAAAATCAGATTTCTTCTTATTCACCGATTTCTGAGGAATATTTTTTTTCACCGGAGTAATTTGTTTCTTTGCCGGAGCAGACTCCTTTTTCATTGATGCATCTTTTTTGTTTCCCGATTTTTCTTGCGAAACACTAAGCTGATCTTGCACTAATCTGACAGTCATTACTCTGTCTTCCGGTTTTGAAACATCCGGTTTAAAATATGAAATTCCAAAGATAAAAAAGAAATGCAAAAGAATTGATAAAAAGATTGCCCAGCCTAAGCGTCTTTCTTGTGACTTAACTTCTCTGTCATTCACCGTATTCATTACCGCTTCCTGTCTAATGCCAAATCAATACTGTCATAGCCATGTTCTTTTAAAATATCCATAATATTAATGAGTAATTCATATTCTATGCTTTTATTTCCATACAAAATAACAGACTTTCTGTCATTACCTCCGGTTACAGCGGATTCCGATAAAATAGCAGAAAAATTTGTCAAATTCGTTTTTTGGGTTCCTACCATAATAGAATTTTTATTAACGACAGTTATTTTCAATGGAGTTTCGGCTATTTTTGATAAATTCTCTGCTTTCGGTAACTCAAATTCCATTCCCGTCGTTATTTTAACTTGCGTTGCTAACATAAAAAATATGATTAACTGGAAAACAATATCAATCATCGGAGCCATATCAAGCACAACTTTTGTTTTCAGTCTTCTGTTAAATTTTACAGCCATATCAGCCTCTTTTTTCCTGTTTTATTAACATTTGAATAAGATTATTTGCCTGAATTTCCAGTTTCAAAATCATATTATTAACCTTGTTTGTGTAATGATTATAAACAACCGTTGACGGTATCGCCACAACCAACCCAAACGCAGTCGTTAATAACGCCTTAGAAATTCCTTGTGCCAACTGTTCCATATTTCCCAAAGACGCTCCGGCTCCGATAACTCCGAATGTTTCCATATTTCCCATTACTGTACCTAAAAGCCCCAACAACGGAGCAATACTTGCAATAGAACCTAATGTAGTAAGAAATTTTTCCAACTTAGGAATCTCCAAACTTGCAGCATCTTTTATTGCATCTTGAATTCTGGCTTCATCTTCCTTTCGATGTTTTATTCCTGCTTTTACTAAATTTGTTACCGGAGACGGTTTAGAATCACAAATCGCAAGTACTTCTTCATAGTGATTCATAGATATCGCCTTGGCAATTCTATCTAAAAGTTTATCTGTACCTAAATTAATCTTTTTATAATAAAAGAATCGTTCCAGCGTAATCGCCAATGCAATAATCGAACAGATAAAAATAGCAGACATTATAAAAGGTCCGCCATCCATAAATAACTTTATAATTCCTTTCATGTTACCCCCAAATAGACTACATACGACAAGAAAATCATCGTCACAATATCAAAATGTCTAAGCAAAAAATAAAAAAACCCTTTAATAGAAATCTTATCTATTAAAGGGCTAACTTGAAATCAACAAAAATTATTCATCTTCATCATAATCATTATAATCTAATTCGTCGTCTTCGTAATCATCTTCATCATCGTCGAATTCGTCATAATCTTCATCGTCTTCATCATAATCATCATAGTCTTCGTCGTCATAATCTTCATCATCATAATCATCGAAGTCATCATCATAATCATCATCATCAAAGTCGTCATCAAAGTCGTCGTCTTCGTCATAATCTTCGTCGTCTTCATCATAATCATCGCTGTCATCGTAGTCATCATCAAAATCGTCTTCTCCGTCATCGTCATCATCGTACGCAACAGCAAAAAGAGTATTTTTTTCTAATAATTCTTCTTCTTCTACATAAAACATAATAAGGTCCCTCCCTTAGTGTCTCTAAAATTTTCATAGACATAGAACATAAAGCAAATATTCTTGTCAAGATATTTTTTATGAATTAATGCTATACATCCTATGAAAAAATACTGTTTAAAATAGAACTGCAATCTTTCTTGAAATAATCCACAAAATTTTGAGATGCAGTAAACACGGGGATCTCATATTCTTCCGTTAAAATTTGAGGCAAAGGCCAGCAGTCTTTAGCCATTACGCACCAAATAACAAGCATCTTTACGTTCTTTTCAATAAAATCAGCCAGTCTTACCGGTTCTTTTAATTGCAAATCTTTCATGAACGACAAAAAACCTACCGGTTTTTCACGATAATAATATTTACTGTTAATTTTATCGTTTCCTAAGTAAAACTTAAGTAATTGATTTCTAAGTTTATTACCAAAGCTATTTTTTTTGTATTTACCACTTAAAAGTGTTCCGTAAAAATCCGGTTCAATAAAAAAAACACCTTTTATTTTTTCTGAAAACCGTTTTACCAACTCACCGGCAATGTAAGAAAAAACTCCGAATGAAACAATATAAACCGGCTCTTTTTCATTTATTATAATTTGCGATATATTCAAAACAAATTCATCATAAGTTGTGTCTTTAGAATAATCTAAAAAAATCGGATTATACTGAATACTTCCAAAAAGACTGTAAACAACTTCATTACTAAAAATTCGGTTAAAAGGGAAGAAAGGAGAGACAATAACACTGACAGGTTTATTATTTTCCAAATTCACTTTTTACCTCCCGATAGCTTTTCTATAAAATCTTAGAATTTTAATTAATTCGTACTATTAAGCAACGCTTCTATTGCTACTTTATTAATTTTTCCCATTTCGTTTTTGGGAATTTTTGTTTGAAAAATTTTCTTAGGAACTGCATAACCAGGTAAAATCTTTCTCAAGTCTCTGCTAATTTGATTTATATCCAATATATTATCAAACTCAACTAAAATATAAATAGATTCGTCCTGGCATCCCACAAAAACTTCATTTTCATTTAAGTCAATTCCAAATGAATCTTTTAAATAAGTTCTAAAATTAGCAGAAACGAATCCCAAATCAACTCTTTTTCCATGTATTTTCACAAAGCGAGTATTACGTCCCAATAAAACAAAATGTTTATCATCAGTAAACTTTACAACATCACCGGTACAATAACCAATATCTTTATCATATTCGACAGAAATCGCAGGAGATGAAATAAAAAGTTCCAATTCTTGTTCCGGGTCATAATTTTTTATTGTTACGTAATCAATCAAACAATAATTGGGATTTTCTGCAAATACTCGATATGCCATCCCTCCGGTCTCTGTAGAACCGTAAATCTCATGAATCTTAATACCTTTTTCTAAAAACTTTTGAGAAATCTCTCCCGGTAAAGGCCCGGAAGAACTAAAAGCACCTTTTAATTTAGAAAAACTATCTATTAAATCCAACTTATCAAATAATGAATAATAAGACGGTACCGAAACGAGATAATCAATATTTGACTTTGCAACATAATCAGCTATTGATTCCGGTGTGAAAAAAGAATTCAAATCAATCACTGCTGAAGCAAAAATAGGTAACATCGTAAAAAGAAAACCATAAATATGATAAATCGGCGGTATACAAAAAAATACATCTTCGCTTTTCAGCGAAAACAATCTGTGAAGTTCCGCCAACTCGGTTAATATATTGGAATTCCATTTGCCAATATTTTTAGATTTTCCCGTAGAACCGGACGTAAAAAAATACAAATCATAAGTATTTTCAAAACTCTTAACTTTATCCGGACAAAAATTCTCGCCCGGAATTAAAGAAAAATCTTCATTCAAAAAAATACCATCCGGGCAATGTTTATTGTCACTGATATAAATTATACCCGGCTCAAAGAAAATTTGAGGTTGAATTTCAATAGGAACTAAAACCGTTACCAGGTTCAATTTCTTCATTGTAAAAAATAAAATTAAAAAAGAAAACCTATCCTTTATATCAATATAAACTCGCTTGTTATCAATATCTTTTAGCAAATTACAAAAATTCTTTTCCAATAAAGATATTTTTTTATCTATATCACTTTTTGTATAGCAAGAATCTTTATATAAAAAGGAAACATTTTGCGAATCACTGTAAATCGAATACAAAGAATTTTTCATAAGACAACCTCAAATAGGAAATATTTCCCTTTAAAATGTCCTATCACAGCAGTCTTTCCATGAAGACTTAAAATAAAAGGAAGTGCCAACCGTGTTATTATTGAAATCGGTGCATCGCCGACTATCGGATAATCAGTCAGCAATTCTGCATTTACTTTATCTTTTAGTTCTATAAAAGACTCTTTATCTGCAAATACGTATTCATAATCACACAAGAAGCTTTTTATTTGCTCCCATGAACAATTTTCATGCTTTAGAAAAAATCCTTTTTGTTCATCAACATTCTTTTGAATTTTATAAGAAACAAAACTTGGATAAAGTTGATATTTGTATTTTACTTCCAAATCATAAAATGAAGAATACTCATCTCCGGCAACAATTACAAATTCCGGATTAATTCTTACTAAGAATTTTATTAAATCTACAAAAGATTTTCCCGTATTTATTCCGTCAGACACTGCTAAACAATAATTATGATATTTATTAATTATTGTGTAATATCCTAAAGGTGTATTATGTACTGAATTATGAAATAAAACAGGACTTACTAATTTACTTTGATTCAATTCTAAATCTGCAATAATTTTATTCGATGTATCAATCTCAGCAAAAGATGTGAATAAATAAATTTCGTCATCTTCCCTAAGATTTTTTGCACCTCCGTTTTGAAGTGCTTGATACACACCTAAAGACAACTGACTCATTCGTCGTTTCAAAGGTGATTTTATATTATCAGACAATCCGGGAATCTCTTGTGATAAATTCTCTGGTAATTTCACATCAGAAAAAAGACCATTGCTATACATTTCTCTTAATGAATCTAAAGATGAAACATTGGAATTTATGAAATGAATATCTCTAATGTAAGTAAATTCTTGTTCCATTATGCGTCTTTCTCTCCGGAATTATCATCTAAATTTGTTTTTATCAATACAGAAACATTGTTTCCGCCGAATCCAAAAGAATTCTTTAAGAAATATCTTATATTTTCCGCTTTTACTGTTTTTAACGGAATTAAAGGACTGATAGGATCAGAAAAATCTGTCGGCTGATAAATAAAACCGCTTCTTAACATATCAATACAAATTGCAATTTCTGCAATTGTCGATGCCCCTAATGTATGACCGACATATGACTTTAATGAAGTTACAAGAGTTTTCTTGCTGAAAATATCTTCCAATACAGACAATTCTACTTGGTCATTCATTTTTGTCCCGGTACCATGAGCATTTACATATCCCACATCATCGGAACAAACTCCTGCTTCATCTAATGCACTATAAATACATTTTCTTTGATTTGCTCCGGAAGGATCCGGAGAAGTAATATGATGTCCGTCAACTCCGGAAGCAACACCGGCTATTTCAAAATCATTAGGTGTTCGGGATTTATTCTCTAAAATAAGAATTCCGGCTCCCTCTCCCAGCGTAAGACCGTCTCTCTGCTCTGTTAAAGGACGTGAAGCTTTATCTGACACCAATTGTAACGAATCAAAACCAATCAACGTTGTTTTTGAAATTATATCAATCCCTAGTAAAATCGCATAATCAATTACTCCGGCACGAATTAAGCGTGCTGCTTGATAAATTGCGTGTCCTGAAGAAGAACATGCGGTTGAAAAAGTAAAAATCTCACCGATTTTTCCTTCCGGATATCTCTTTTTTACATCCGTACTGGTTTTATTGAAAAAATGGTTTTCAAACACAGAATAAGAAGATTTTTTATTAATCAAATCAATATAATTACACTCAGTTTCTCTTATTCCGCCTGTCGATGACGATAAAAAGACCGGGATATTTTCATGCGAATCGATAAAGTCTTTGCACTTATCTAGAAGAGAAAAAATAATAGCAGACGATCTGACTTGATTCCCATATTCTTTAAAAGAATTCGAAATCTCATAATAAGGCTTACTAAAATTAAAAACTTTTTCGTCTGTTCTCGGTTCTGGTTTATTCTGGCTTAAAGACTGTAAAATTTCATCTGTAGTAATACCAAGGGAGCTTGCACTCCCATGGTACGTAATAAACACTCTATTTTTTTGCATTTTCATTTACAAAATCGTAGAAAATTTTAAATGAATCCAGTTTATTTTGATTCAAATCTTTATCTTTTATTTTAATTCCGAATTTCTTTTCGATTTCTACAATTAATTCCAAAACATCAATTGAATCGAAAAATAATCCGTCCTCTCCGATTAAAACTGTATCATCTGTAATTGAACTGATATCATCATCACTTTTTGCTACAGTTAAAATCACTTTTTTTAATTCATCTTTATCAACCATAATTTCCTCCCCTATCTAATTCTCTTATTCTACTATTGTAGTTACAGCCTCAGGAGAATAATTAATATCATTCAAGATTTCTACAATTCGTGCTTTATTATTCTTTGCAGCATCTTTTGTCAAAGTATAATACAAACCGCTCTTATCTTTTTCATAATAAGATTTAAGTTCTGTTTTAACACCTTCATCAGAAATCTTTCCGATAATAAAAGTTTCAAAATCTTCTGCGTTAATATTTTCCGGAGCTTCAGACAATGTTTTAACAGCAGTTTCTGAAGTAATACCGGCATCAAATTCTAACTCGCTTATAAGTTTATCTCCAATTTGAGCGTCTCTTGTTGTCTTAGCTGAAAGAGATCCGATTATCAAACTCAAAACAAAGAATAAAACTAAAAGAACAGAAGTTATTTTTGTAAGCATTGTCGCTGAACTTGCACCAAAGAAAGACTGTGATGATCCGCCAAGAACACCCAATCCGCCACCGGATTTATCTTCTTGAACTAAGATTACCAAAGTCATTAAAACACAAACGACAAGCATAATCACTGCTAAAATATTAATTGTTAAATGCATTTTATTTCCTTAAAATTAAACTTTTTCAAATTTAGCAATTTTTGTAAACGGAGCCAATTTAAGAGATGCACCGCCGACTAACGCTCCGTCAATATTTTTTTGTGCCATCAAATTATCAACATTTGCATCAGATACAGAACCACCATATTGAACAGTCACATTTTCTGCAACTTCAGCACCATAAAGATTTGTCAAAATATTTCTAATATCTTGGTGGGTCGCTTCTGCAATTTCCGGTGTAGCGGTTTTTCCAGTACCGATAGCCCAAACAGGTTCGTAAGCGATTACAACATTAGCCATTTCTGCCGCAGAAACATCTTTTAACCCTTCTTCCAATTGTTTTTTTACAACATCAGCAGTAACACCGGCTTCTCTTTCTTCCAAATGCTCTCCGATACAAAGAACAGGTTTTAAACCTTTTGCCAATGCAAATTTCACTTTTTTATTGATTAAAGCATTATCTTCCTTATAGATATCTCTTCTTTCTGAATGTCCTAAAATAACATACTCAACACCCAAGTCGAGCAACATATCCGCAGAAACTTCTCCGGTATAAGCACCTTTTTCATTATCATTCATATTTTGAGCACCCAACTTTATAGGTGTTCCTGCAATAGCTTCTTTTACATACGCAAGTGATGCAAAATTCGGTGCAATCATAACATCTACATCTTTATCTAAATCTTTAATGTTTGCAGCAAGCTCTAAAGCAAATTTTTTCGCTTCGCTTGGAGTTAAATTCATCTTCCAATTTCCTGCCATTAAATATCTTCTCATAATACTTACTCCACTGAAAAAAAATAATTGGGTCGAATATACCCTTATGAAATTAAATTGTCAAAGTATTTTTCGATATTGCGGTTCTATAATTCTTAACTGTACCTTTTACCTAAAATAAGGTACAATTATCGTCAATTATTTTCAAGGAGACCTTATGTATTTTGACCCTCTTTATATAATACTTTCTGCTCCGATACTGCTATTTTCAATGTTGGCACAATGGGCGGTAAAATCTAACTTTTCAAAATATTCAAGAATAAAAAACAGTTCGGGAATTTCCGGTTGTGAAATTGCACGTATGATTTTAGAGCGTAACGGAATTATGGATGTTAAAGTTGAACCGACAAGCGGCTGGTTATCAGACCATTATTCTCCGTCAGAAAGAGTTTTAAGATTATCAGAGCCTGTTTACGGAAGCAATTCTATTGCTGCTATCGGTGTAGCTGCTCACGAAGCGGGGCATGCATTACAACATCAAGACGGTTATTCTATGATGAAAATCAGACAATCTCTTGCTTATCCTGCATCTTTTGCAAGCAATATTTCTGTTTGGCTAATATTTATCGGAGCGATTATAGGTGCAATGGGACTGGCTAAAATCGGTTTTTTCCTATTTTGTATAGTTGTATTATTTCAATTAGTTACACTTCCCGTAGAATTCGACGCTTCCAGAAGAGCAAAAAGAATATTAATGGAATACTGTATTGTTAATGACAAAGACTCTCATGGTGTTGCAAAAGTCTTAAATTCTGCAGCAATGACTTATATTGCAGCAGCAGCAGCTTCAATAAGTCAATTGTTATACTATGCAATAAGACTCGGCTTATTTAATAGAAGAGACGACTGAGATTTGTTTACGAAATTCTAAAAATGTTTTATTAATAAAATAATTATGAATAAAAACTACATGAAAATATTAAACCTAAGTAACGAATCAATAAAAAATCTTCTTATTCCTTTTGAAAAGAAATTTCAGATAGAACAAATGAATCCGGAAAATCTGACAAGGCAAATATTCGAAAACATAAAACCGGATATTGTAATAACTTCTGTAATAAGTAAAAGATTGTTGAATTGGAAAGAAAAATTCTTTACCAAGCTAATCAAAGTTTTTGATTCTCCGGAAAATTTGTCTATTGAACCATACGTTGACGATTTTATTATTTTAAACCAACCGGAAACTTCTGCTCGACTGGCTCAAATCATTGCATCACAAGAGAAAATTCTGCAATTGCAATACAATTCGCAAAAACATTATAATTTTTTGTCTAATACCGTTCACGATTTAAAAACTCCGCTGACATCCATTTTAGGATTTGCTGAATTATTGCAGGAAGAAAGGATTTCCGGAGAGTTAAATCAAAAACAGCAAAAATTTATAACTCAAATAACAAATTCTGCGAATCACCTCTTTCAAATGATAAAAGATTTACTGAATTATTCTATTGTTGAATCAGGACGTATGCAACTGGAAATAAAAAAGCAAAATTTAAATGATGTTCTATATCAAATTTACCCGGAAATCGCCGTTTTGATAAAAAATAAAGAAATAAACTATCTGACTTCTGTTGCAGATAATATTTACGGTTTTTTTGACCAAGACAGACTGCGTCAAGTTTTAGAAAATCTGATTTCAAACGCCGTAAAATTTACATCAAAGCAAGGTATGATTCACGTTTCCGCATTGCGAACAAGAAACAGTTTAAAAATTACGGTAAAAGATACAGGAATCGGCATTGCCCCTGAAGATATTGAAAAAATTTTAGATAAAGAAACTCTTTTTACTACAAAAGGAATTAACGGCGAAAAAGGTACCGGGCTGGGAGTGTCCATTTGTGTCGAAATTATGCGAGCTCATGACGGAGAACTTGAAATTGAAAGTCAGCCTAAAGAGGGAACCGTCGTAACATTAACATTTCCGGATCACGATTAACTATTTTCTATTACATAAACATTTGTTGCACTCAATAGTTTATTTTCTTTCATATCTTTTTCCTTTGATGCTTTTATGGAATATCCCGCATCTTTTACCAAAGATAAAAAATCATTAATATATGCTCGTCCCGGATCAGCCAAATAAACAGGAATTTTCTTCTGTAAAAAAGTATTTAGTACATTAAACAACGGAGCAACCTGTTTTTTTTCATATAAAACATCAGAACATATTACCACATCAATATTTTCTTCTATTTCCGGGAAATCTCGCCAATCAGCTACTAATGTTTCAAAATTATCCAAATTATTAATTTCACAATTATGATGACATAATTGGCAACTAAATTCTTCATAATCCGTAAAAATTACTCGGCAATCTACATTCATTGCAAGTGCAATTCCCGTTACTCCGGTACCGGCTCCTAATTCCAACACCGTCTTCCCTTGTAACGATAATGAATTGTTAATTAAATATTCTGCCAATAAAACACCGGAATCCCAAACTGCAAAAAAATACGGGAATCGTTCATCCTCTTCAAATTGCTCATTAGTCATTTGATCTATTATTGCATCAAGATCATCACTATAATCAATTTTGAAATTCTTATTCCCGCAACAAAATTGCTTACTTTTTAATTTTACATTTGAAAAAATTTCATTCATTCCCATAAAATAATCACCACCGAAAGACTTATACTACATTTATAGAATTACGTAATCATTGTATTATCAATTTTTGTACTTTGATTTTAAAATATTGTTCTCGGTTGACACAAAAAAATGAAAAGATTATATCCACTCCATGGACTTTTCACAAATTTTCCCGGCAAAAGATCCGGTTATAGTATTTTCTATTATTAGTTTAATTATTCTTTTCATTCCGATATTGTTCGAACGTATTCACTTGCCCGGCTTGGTCGGTTTTATTGTGATAGGAGCATTACTCGGAGAACACGGGCTCAATATTTTACAAAGAGACAGTGCGATTACTTTGTTCGGAACAGTCGGACTTTTGTATATAATGTTTGCTTCCGGACTGGAAACCGATATTGACGATTTCAAGAAAAATACAAAGCGAAGTATAATATTCGGATTATTAACATTTATTATTCCGCAAGGTTTGGGAACATTAATCTCATATTATATACTTGGATTCTCATGGATTTCTTCTATTTTATTGGCAAGTATGTTTGCTTCCCATACGCTATTGGCGTATCCACTTGTAAGTAAATTTAACATATCAAAAAATGAAGCAGTTACAATTACCGTCGGCGGAACAATCATTGTAAATTTCTTAGCATTGTTAGTTTTATCTGTAATAATCAGTGCCGACGGCGGTGAATTAAACACTAAATTTTGGATAAAACTCACCGTAAATGTTTTTGTATTTTTACTGATAGTTTTGTTCTTGATTCCGAGAGGTTGCCGTTGGTTTTTCAAACGATTAAACAGTGAAGACGGCTCGCAATTCGTTTTTGTACTTTTCGTAGTCTTCGGGGTCAGTCTTTTAGCACAAATTCTGGGAATTGAACCGATTATCGGAGCATTCTTTTCCGGATTAATATTAAGTAACCTGATTTCCCCGACTTCCAAACTAGCAGATCGATTATCATTTACCGGAAACAGTCTTTTTATTCCGTTTTTCTTAATCAGTGTAGGAATGTTAATAAATGTCAAAGGTTTCGGAAGCGGTTTTACTCCGTGGCTGGTCGCAATAGTTATGATTGTAACTGCTACTGTATGTAAATTTTTACCGGCATTTATTGTGCGTCACGCATTTCGTTACACAAAAGATGAAGGCTGGTTGATTTTCGGACTTTCAAATGCTCAAGCAGCAGCTACTCTTGCCGCTGTAATGGTAGGACATCAAAAAGGTTTATTAAATGACGATGTATTAAACGGTACTATTTTAATGATTGTAGCTACCGTATTTATAAGCACTTACGTTACAGACCGTGTCGGACGACGCATTGCTATTGTAATGAAAGAAAATACACCTTCGGACAACGGACACAACAATTATTTAATAAATGTTTTCAATCCTAAAACTGCCGAACATTTGATAAATCTTGCATTACTTTTCAGTAACGACAAGGCAAATATGTATGCGTTATCAATTATCAGTGATGATAAAAATATTGATCAGCAAAAGAAAAATATTAACGACATTCATGACCATGTAAAAAAATACGCTAAAAATCTTAACAAAGACATTGAAACTTCAATGCGTGTCGACATAAATATTCCCGGCGGAATTGTACGTGCATCAAAAGAACTTAATGCCGGAAATATGTTAATAGGTTGGAACAGTAAAACTCGTGCAACCGACAAATTATTCGGTTCATTACAAACTCAAATCCTTCAAAATTCCGACGGTCAACTTATGATTTGTAATGTTCAAAATCAGCTGGAAAAAATACATCAGATTTCCGTATTTTTACCCAATAACATAGAAAAAGAAGCCGGTTTTGCAGATTTACTACAGACAATTTTAAATATAGCCAACAAGCGTAAGATTCCTATGCATATTCATTGTGCCGAATCTATATGCCAATTAATCGCAGAAAAAAGCCATCCGGATTTCGTATCCATAATCGGCTCAAAGTCAAATGTAGAACGGATGAAATTAATATTCGAAAATCTATCAGAAGACAATTTTGTAATAGTAATAGGTGCCAGAAAAAATTCTATTTCTTGGTCAAAAGAAAACGACAAGATTCCAAAACTATTAAACAATTATTCAGCAAAACACGATTTCGCTTTAATTTATCCCAGAATTTTGCCGGACAGCAGCAGCGTAAATCTTTTTGAATCAGAGGTTGTCACATGAAAAATATTATTTTAATCGGAATGCCCGGAGCCGGCAAAAGTACAATCGGAGTTGTTTTAGCGAAAGTTGCCGGTGCCGCCTTTGTAGATACTGATCTTTTGATTCAACAACAAGAAGGGAAATTATTACAAGCTATCGTTGATAAAATCGGTTGTGACAACTTTATCACTTTAGAAAGTAATTTTCTTGCCGGATTTATTCCGCAAGGTTTCAGTGTTATAGCAACAGGTGGCAGTGCTGTCTATACAAAAATTGCAATGGATAATCTAAGCAGTATCGGGAAAATCGTATACCTACAATTGCCTTACAGTGAAATAGAAAAACGTATTCATAATATTACAACTCGTGGTTTAGCTATGGCAAAAGGAAAAACGTTACTTGATTTGTACAACGAACGTCTTCCTCTTTACCAAAAATATGCAGATATAACTATAGATTGCCAAAATAAAACAATCGAGAATATCGCTTTAGAAATTTTAAATGAATTTAAAAAAGAGCTGAATGTTTCTCTATAAGAGCCTCAATCTCTCCGGTAGAAATCATCTCTTCTAAGATTGCATTTATTTCATTTAACAATTTTGTATTACCCTTCTGTATACATATTGCATAATATTCGGCAGTACCTCGCAGCGGATTGCATTGTAATTGATTGTATTGAGATTTTGCCCAAGCCGCAGTTTGTTGATCAATAACAATTGCGTCAATTTCATCATTTAACAATGCTTTTACTACATGCAAAGTTGTCGGATAAATAAGCAAATCAGTTTTTTTCAAATCCATTTGCCTTACCAACGAATGTCCCGTAGTTCCCTGTTTTATTCCGATTCTTATACCGTCAAACTCATCTCTACTTATTACCGGAAATTTATTCAACGAAATTATAAATTGCTCACTTTTGGCATAAGGAATAGAAAAATCAACATGCTTTTTTCGTTCCGGTGTAACCGTCATTGCGGCAATTCCTATATCACCGAATTTTCTCTCAATCGACGGAATGATTGAACTAAACCCCACAGAAACAATTTTTACTTTTCGTCCTGTTCTTTCCCCTATTTTTACGGCAATATCAGGATCCACACCTGCCGGCTCACCGTCTTTAAGATATTCAAACGGAGGAAAACTATGATCCGTAAGAACAACCAATTCATTTTTTTTATTACAAGATAAAAATGCTAATAAAAATATTAGTAAAGGAAAAAATTTCGTCATTCTGTACACCTACAAAAAATCTTTATTAAAGATTAAGTCGCATATTCTGGTAAATCAAAAAAATTACATTATAAAAAATTATACTTTTCAGATTTTTTTTCTAAATAACAGTTGCAATTTAAAAAAAAATGGATATAATACAGTCAAGATTTATGACCAGTTGGTCACTTTATATGAAGGGAGTTAGAAATGACAAACGAAGAAATTTTTGAAAAAGTTAAAAAATTAATTGCTGAAAGATTAGCTGTAAATGAAAGTAAAATTGTTCCTGAAGCTTCTTTTATTGAAGATTTAGGTGCAGACTCTTTAGACACTGTAGAATTACTTACACAGTTGGAACAAGAATTCAACATTACAATTCCTGATGAAGATGCTGAAAAAATTACTACAGTTGGAAGCGTTATCGATTATATCCAGGCAAATGAAGCATAATTAAAATCTTCATTTATCAACCAAGCCTTTATAAAAGAACCGGATAAGTTTTTTTATAAAGGTTTTTTTGTTAGATAGAGTTACAATTTTTACTCTATTAATTACGGAGTTCCCCCTTGGAAACAAAAAGAAAAAATGAATTAAAAAATTTCCTAAAAGTACAAAAGATTAAATTCAATGACCTCAACCTTCTTGATTTGGCATTATCACATCGTTCTTTTGCCAATGAAAAAAACTCCGGCACAGAAAACAACGAAAAATTAGAATTTCTCGGAGATTCTGTTCTAGGCTTAATTATCACGGAATTTCTTTACAAAAACTACCCAACCTTACACGAAGGTGATTTTGCAAGAGTAAAATCATTTGTTGTCAGTGAAGAAATGTTGTCACAACAAGGTAAAAATATAGGGTTAAATAAATTAATAAAAATCGGACACGGCGAAGAAATGACCGGCGGTCGTGAAAAAAAAGCAATAATTGCCGATGCGTTTGAAGCATTCCTCGGAGCGATGTATTTAGATTCAAAATATTCAAAAGTCGAAGAATTTGTAATCAGATTATTTGCGGAAGAAATCACCCTTGTAATAAACGAACATCACGGACAAGACTACAAAACTTTATTGCAAGAATTTGTTCAGAAAAAATATCGAGATTGTCCGCAATATCGTCAAATTTCTGAGAGCGGTCCGGAACATAACAAAACTTTCTTGATGGAAGTTATTATAAACAACGAAACTATTGCACAAGGATACGGAAAATCAAAAAAAGAAGCCGAAAAAAATGCTGCTAAAATTGCTTACCAAAAAATTACAGCAAATTCTCCTAAAACAGAAAAACAAATTACCGAAATCCATAAAAAAGGCCGAAAATCTCATAGTAAAAAGAGAGGTTAAATTTCATGATTTCAGTCGGAAATATAAAAATCGGGAATCGCAATTTTATTCCGGTTCAAACAATGTTAAAAAATCCTGTTTGGGAAATAGACAAAACGTTAGAAAAAATTGAAAGACTTGAAAAAATCGGTTGTGATATTTTAAGAATCACTGTTCCGGATCAACAAGCTCTTGCCGGATTGAAAGAAATATTAAAAATAACAAAACTCCCGATAGTTGCTGATATACACTTCGATTATAAATTAGCAATCGCCTCTGTTGAAGCCGGAGTTCACAAAGTTCGTATTAATCCGGGAAATATCGGAGACAAAAGTCGAGTACAATGCGTTATTGATTGCTTAAAAAAACACGGAACTCCGGTAAGAATAGGTATAAATAAAGGTTCTTTGCCAAAACATTTAAAAGAAAAATATAAAGATCCGATAAAAGTAATGATAGAATCTGCCAGAGAAGAAGCTGAATATTTTAAAGAAGCCGGATATGACAACGTAGTTCTTTCGTTCAAATCTTCTACTGTTACGGAAACAATTGCAGTTAATCGACTTGCCAAACAAGAATTCGATTATCCGCTGCATATCGGAGTAACTGAAGCCGGAGATTTGATTGACGGAACTATAAAAAACAGTATCGGAATCGCAACTCTTTTACAAGAAGGTATCGGCGATACAATCAGAGTAAGTCTGACCGCCGCAGAGGAAGAAGAAGTTAAAACCGGTATAAAAATACTTGAAGCTTTAAAATTGCGTGAAAGTCATGTTGAAATCATCAGTTGCCCTACTTGCGGACGAACACAAATCGAATTGGCAAAACTCGGTCAACAAGTAAAAAAACTTACCGAAGGAAAGCGATTTTGTAAGAACCTAAAAATAGCGGTAATGGGATGCATTGTAAACGGCCCGGGAGAAGCCGGGGAATGTGATTTTGGTATTGCCGGCGGAAAAGATCAGTCGATTCTATTCAAAAACGGCGAAAAGCTAAAGATTATCAAGAATGACTGTATTATGTCTGAAATGGAACAGTTGTTAATGGAGTATTATGAAAAAGATTAATCTGATAATTTTATTTCTTTTACAATGTCTATGGATTTTTGCATCTAAGGAGCCAAGTTGGGTTCATCTAAAGCGAGCTGAAAATCTCACAGCCAAAGGTGAATATTCTGAAGCAATGAGTGAAGTTCGTAAAGCAAGAGCTCGACATATTGACGAAGCTTTAGAGCGTTATTGGAACAAGCTAGTCATAGAAAATCCGGATAAAACAGACTACGAATTAAAAAAACTTTTGCAAAAAGAAGAACAGAATCTTAAGATTTCAGATAATTATCCGCAATACCACAATATCGTAGGTGATTTATACGTAAAAACAAACTTCCTTTCCGAAGCAGAACGTGAATACAAATTGGTTTTAGAACAACAGGATTTTCTCGATTACCCAGATGAAATCTTAAATGTTCGTTATAAACTTGCAGAGCTTTACAGCAGTCGCGGTGATTTAGACCTTGAAGAAATGACTTATCTTGAAATTATCAACGGATTTTTTGCCACAAAAAAAGACTCTTTTTGGGATAGAATTCGGTATAACATTCGCCAAGATATTACATTATCTCATATTTTTAAAGTTTACAGACTTGATAACGGAATGAAATATTTTAATGCACTTTATAATATAGGTCGCAGTGCTGCAATTTCTCAAAAAAGAGATGAATCTTTATTTTACCTCGGATGTGCGGCTATTGTTTGGATGACACATTTTAATAATGAGATTCGTAAAGTACAACCGGATTTTCATTATACCAGTCCGGTGAATTTTCTTAATTACATAAATAATCCGGCATTTCAAATTATGCTTACGGAAGATTTTATCCTTGATAAATTAATGTTTTATATCGGTTATAATCATTTTCTTAACGGAAATATTCAAGAACGAGATCATTACTTTAATTTAGCGAGAAGTTTTGCGGAAAAAGCCGGACGTGTAAATATGATTAATGATCAAATTGATTATTTAATTGCTCATCCGGAACATGAGTTGACATATCAGGAAATTTTAAAATAATATGATGAATATGATAAAAATTTTGTTGGTACTTTCATTTTCTGTTTTCTTCTCAAGTTGCTTTAATTACAATAAAAATTTTAATACTGAAATTGAAATGATTGAACCGGAAATTTACGCTAAATATTTATCTATGGCTCCCGGCAATGACAAACCCAATTTGTATTACAGTGACGAATCAATGTTAGGATTAAAACTTTCTCGTTTTTCACAAAATAAATGGGAAACAATTTATCTGGATCAACTCGATACTCAAGAACATTTTAATCCGGTAATGGGAAAACATTTTTTAATGTACGACAAAATTTTTTATCTTGATTACCAAACTGAAACCAGAATTGTTTTAAAACAATTAAGAGAAAAAGAAGAAGGCGGTTTTCTGGCAGACGGAACTCGTGTTACATGTTCCGATTTTTGTATTCTTCAAGATTCTCCGGACAGCGACCCGCTTCTTTTTTACAATGACAGCGGAGAATTGAAAGCTGCAATATTGGAAGAACAAAGATATCTTGAAGAATTGGAATTTGATACGGAAAAGTTTCAAGGAATCGGAGAATTTCAAGTTTTCAAAACATTCGATTATTACACTATGGTTTACAGTAACGACAGCGAGTTATTTTTAGTTCGTCTGGCTCTTAACAAAGAAGATAAAAAAATTGATGTAGAAAGCCTTTTACAAATTGACAGCGGAATCGAACAATTTCATGCAACGTTATTTGATAATGACGTAACTATTTTATATTACTCGAGAGAATATCTTTTAAGCTATTATTGCGGCGGAACAAATCAAAAAATAGGTTATTATCCGGAAATACATTTTCTTAACGTAAATTATCACAACAGTCATCCGGTATTTACTATTTGTGCTCCGGATAAAGAATCTAAAAATCAGCCGGTTTATGCAACTTATTTTATTCATTACAACGACTCAAATAAAAAATGGCGAGAAGATTTACTTGTTCGTTCTAACACGCCGTTTATTGCTTGCAGTTCATTGAGTACAACAAATAATTTTTATCTATTATTGTCCGGAAATGTTTTGCAACTGTTGACAATTCCGGCTGCCGGGTTGTAAATGCAAAAATATGATTTATTAATAATAGGTGCCGGAAGTGCAGGAACCGCTGCCGCTTTACACGCAAAAGGAAAAAAGATTGCAATTGCTGAAAAATCTTTAATCGGCGGAACCTGCGTCAATGACGGTTGTATTCCATTTAAATCATTCTTAAATATCGCTGAAAAAATTGCAGAAAATCGTAACGGATTAATAGGACTTACTTCCGGCTGCGTTAACAATAACATTATAGATTACACCGCAATTACCGACGAAGTAAGACGCCGTACCGAAAGTGTAAGAAAATCGCTGGAATTTTCACTGAGAGATATTCCGATTTTACAAGGCGAAGTAACGCTGATTGATTCAAACCACGCAATTATTAACAACGAAAAAATTGAATTCGATTATTTACTTATTGCCACCGGAAGTCGCAGTGTGGCAAAAATTTCACCGACACGACAACTTCTAGATTTCAATGAACTACCCAAAGAAATCACTGTAATCGGCAGCGGAACTACCGGAATAGAAGCTGCAACAATATTGGCAAAATTAGGAACAAAAGTAACTCTGCAAGAAAAACAAAGCATTATTGCTCCGGGAATTCCTGAAATTTTACGTAAAGAACTACAAATTATTTTACGCCGAAGCGGTATTATCACAAAAACAAACTGCGATGATTTACCGGAAAATGCGTTACTGTGCAACGGTCGTATTCCTGTTTTGCCGACTTTTTCTGACGGTTCGCCCGTTCCTGCAACAGATAAATTCGGTTGCTTGATAACCAACGAAAACCAACAGACATCAATACAAAACTGGTTTGCGGCAGGTGATGTTTGCAGCGGGACTCCGAAACTTGCATATATTGCTGCTCGTCAAGCACAACAAGCTATTTCTGTAATGTTCAATTTTTCTAAAATTCCAGAAATTACGCCGCAATTCATTCCGCATTGCATATTTGCATCATCGCCTTTAGCTTGGTTCGGAGATTTAGAAAATCCGGATTATTCCATTGAAAAAAAATCATATAAAGCCATTCCTGCTGCCGTCGCATACAATGATGTTCGCGGTTTTATAATTACGGCTACTGATAAAAAAGGACAACTTTGCGGTGCTGCAATTTGCGGAACTGCTGCACATGAAATGATTCATCAATTATTAATTTGTGCAAAATACAAAATAACTCTTGAAGAATTGCACCGCAACGTACTGACTCTTCATCCCGTATTATCTGAAATTTTATAGCAATTCTATTTTATTGCATTTAACAACAAGTTCTTGTATATTTTTTTCACCATGCAACCTAATCTAGTTATAAATAAAAAATACTGTTTTAAAGTTTCGATGATTTATTTTGCCAGTGTGCTTTTTGCAAATTTTATGGCATCGCTGATACCGGCAACAATGAACTTCCCGTCATTACACACAAAAGATATGCTTGTATGGAAATCTTTTGCCGAATCACATAATTCTTTTTATACATGTCTTTTAATAACCGCATTTTTAATTCCGTCTATGATTTGCCTGTGGTATTGTTTTTCAATTCTGTTTGCAAAAGACGACGCAATAATTGCAAAAAAAGTAGTAAATCTCCCCATAAAATTTTCACTTTGGGAATATTAGGTTGGGGATTGTGCATTATTTATGAGTTTTTATTTTACTTATTTGCAAAATCCATATTAAAAATTGATATTTCTTATGCTTTGTTAAGCGGGACTGTCTTTCTTGTTCTTGAAGCTATTTTTAGTTTTGTAGTTTCATATTTTGTTACGGAAACCATAAATCGCAGTTTTGTTTTGCCCAGACTTTTCCCCGACGGACATGTTTCAAAGCTCCCCGGAGTAAAAAAGTTTTCGCTTAATTTCTTATTCCTTTTCTTTTTTATTACGATTTCTATGTTCCCGATAATTTTTATTTTGTCTTCGTTTATTTCGATTCAATTAAACAACAATCTTCCTATCAATTGGGGAACAATTTTGATGGGAGTAATTCTTTTTTTAAGTTCGATTTTGTTGACACTCTTTTTTATGCGACTTTTTACTGTTCCGCTGGGAAAACTTACAATAGGTACAGAGCGAATCAAAGCCGGAGATTACGATGTAAGGGTAAAAAATATTTCTAATGACGAAATGGGAATATTAAGCGATACATTCAATGAAATGGCGGAATCTTTAAAAGAAAAAGAATTTATTCGTGATACTTTCGGAAAAGTTGTAGATCCAAACATCAGAGATCATCTTTTGAAAGGCAACATTTCACTCGGCGGTGAAAATCGTTTGGTTACGGTAATGTTCTGCGATATAAGAAACTTCACTTCTATGTCTGAAAAAATGGAAGCTGAAAAAGTCGTACTTCTTTTAAATCAATATTTTACCAAACTGGGAAAATGCATTTCCAATAATCACGGAGTAATTAATAAATATATCGGAGATGCTGTTATGGCTATTTTCGGAGCTCCGATAAATTCTTCAAATCACGCATTGGATGCTTACAATGCAGCTTCCGAAATGAAAACAGCACTTGTAGAATTAAATGAAAGTTTTGTTTCCCAAAATTTACCCACAATTCAATTCGGAATCGGCTTGCATACCGGAAGCGTTTTAGCCGGAAATATCGGAGCTGAGAACCGCATGGAATATACAGTCATCGGCGATACCGTAAACACAGCCAGTCGAATAGAAAGTCTTTGCAAAATTTATAATACAGATTTGCTTATTTCTGAAAGCACCGCCGATTATCTACTTCATGCCGAGCAAAAAATAAATTTGCAATTTATCGATAACGCCGAGATTCGCGGTAAAGCAGAAAAAGTAAAACTTTACAGCTGCTGATTTTGTCTACGAAACAAAAAAGATTAGAAATTTCTGGCTAAACGAATACCGCCCATTTTTACATACGGCGGACAAGTATATCTTTTTGCTGCGGCAAAATAATAATTAGCCCATTCGTAAGTATGTCCACGCAATGCTCGTGACGGATGAATCTCATATTTCCAATCATAATCTGCACCGTAGTCAAACTGCCATTCGTAAGCGTTACCCGCCATATCATAAAAACCCAAATCTGTCGGTTTTTTCCCGCCTTGCTTATGCATTCTGTAACCGGTCATTCCGCTTACGGGCGTACTGTCGTCCCAGCCGGCAGCAGTAGGATTTGATCCGGCAAGATTAGAATTTTCATAACTCCATCCGTAATCTTTAAGCACTTTTGAAGATTCTTTTTTCTCTGTTATCCCTTGGATTTGTTCCAATAATGTCGGTTCCCCAGAACTTGATTCTACAATTCCGCTGGCATCTCCGGGAGCGTTTGCACCGGAAATAAACGTTCCGTCTTTACATTTTCTGGCTGCATATTCCCATTCATAATCATAAGGAAGTCGCCAACCATTTGCATTTTTATTCACATACGGATTATCTACATTTCCCATTGTCAACGAAGTCATATCAACATCTTTTGCCAAATCAGAATATGGCAACGGCATATTAGTAATTTGTTTACCGGCTTCATATACGGCATTTCGTATCGGCTCGGAAAAAGCTGCGTCGGTATAATAAACCGGAGTCAATTTGCACATTTCACTGAATGCATTACACCAAACCATTGCATCACGCCAACTTATTCCGGTAACGGGCATTCCTTCTGTTTTTGCGTCGCCGCCCTCATTAAACAATACACTGTTTCCGCTTTTTGAAGTTTTATAAGAACCTTCAGCTCCGGGATTTTCAAATTTATAAATCTTATTTCCACGTTCTGTCGATGTCGCCCATTTGTAAACAATTCGCCAAACGTTATAACTCAACTCATATTTTGCAAGTTTGTAGGGAAAAACTTTTTTGGTGGCCGTAACCTTTTCATAATCTTCACCAACAACAATAGAATCGTAACCGATATTATCCGGGAAATCGATACATATCATTTCAACTTTAGCCGAATCTTTAACAGATTGCGTTTCTTCATTTAATATCGGTTTTATTTTCAATTCACTGCCGGTGCCTGTTCGTTCTTCCAATTGAGTTTCGCAACATGAAATCATCGATAAAATCAAAATAATAAGAGAAATATTTTTTTTTAACATTTGTAGTTTTTCCTTTTTTAAAAATGCCAGTTATAAAAAAACCGCTGACGGGCAGCCAGCGGTAAACGGTAGTTGAAAGGTTGTCCAAAGATTCAGACAAACCTTTTAGGAGACTGCCGCATCTATAGAGAACAACAACAAACAAACAAATAGAAAGATTACAACGAAAAGTAACAATTCTATTCACCCTAAATCTCGGAAACAAAACTCTATAAATTGAATTTATGATTAATTTTGTTAAAAAATGAAAAAATGCTATCATAAAAAATTAATCGACTACGGTACTTTTATAGGAGAAATAAAAATGAAAAAACTATTATTCTATATTCTTATTTTGACAACAATACTCGGATGTGATTCCACCGACAATGAGCAAACAAACAAAAACAAGGATGCAATTATTGATAATGCAACTGTCGGTAAACTACAAGACAGAATAAATAACGCTATAGATAATGACATTATCAATCTGGAAGATTTTGATTTAGACGACACCGATGTAGTAATTAACAAAAAATTGACAATAAAAAACGGCTCTCTGGATAATGTTCGTCTGAAAATAACAAGCAATGATGTTACATTACAAAACATAAAATCTATTAAAAATATCGACAGCAACTCTTCAAATCTGACAATCATAAATTCTAAAGTGTCCGATTTACTTTTGCAAAGCGGGAATTCTCGCAGTAATACTGATTGTAACCTTATAGGTTGCAGAATCAATTCTTTGACTGTAAGCAGTACTACAAATCTGTTAGTCGCTAATTTTAACAAAAATATTGATAAACTGACCGGTACGCCTTTTTCACTAACAGCTCCTACAAATATCGCCGAAGAACTCGGTATTTCAACTGCCGACGAAATGGGAAATAACACACTTTACGACTATTACGACACAAACACACCGGCCGGCGAAAATGTAATTTATACCGCAAAAGGTTGGCCGGAATATGTAGCACGTTATGTGTCCGCATTGTATCCGGAAAGTTTTGATTTTGACGCAGACTTACCTATAGACAAAAACGTGAATTATTACATTGACGACAAATCTAAAGCAAAAAATACTTTTGTCAAAGCCGGCTTTAAAGACATAAAAAAAGCCAGAATTTGTAAATTCTACATCGCAGAAGATGATGAAGAAAATTTTTCCGGTTACAACGCTTACATAGAAAAATTAAAAGCAATCGACAATGTCTATAGTGATTTTTGCTTTTTTGATATTGCCGATAATGACACAATAGTTTCTTTTGACTTCGATGAAGACGGAATTTATTACAATTCAAACAATTGGAAAGAAGCCGTAACCGATTATATTACCGCATTTGATTGCACTGAAGATGATGCGAAAATGCAACTGTTTGGTTCTACCGACGACATCGAAATAGAAGAAAATTTCGGTGGGGATAACAGTATTGTCGCAATTTATCCGACAGATTGGAAAGCAACGGATGAAGCAAAATGGATAGAACACGTAACAGAAACAAGATGTAAACAAAAAAATCTGTCTCGTGAAAATATTTACAGAAGTGATTCTTATACATGGAAAAATAATGAGAGCATATTTTTTATATATGTAGATGAACCGTGTTTCTATGAAAAGAATGAAAAATTTGATGCAAACGCATACTATTACGAAATAGATTTGTATTCTGCCACAAAATAACGGCATTAAAAAACGGTCTGAAAAAACAATCAGACGACAAGGAGGTAAAATAATGAAGCATTACTTACTCCTTTTAATTATACCGTTTGCATTTTTTTCTTGTTGTTTTGGTCTTTGTGAACCGTCAATACATCCAAAACCTTTCAATTTTTGTGAATATAATCCGGAAAAAGCTAGAGCTGAAATCTTGCAAATACATAATTTTCAAAGTTTATTTGATACGTCACTACAATTTATTTATATATGTGAACATGCGGAAAAATTTTATTTTGCAAGTAATATAAATGATAAAGAAATTACTATATGCATAGTTGATAAAGCAACAATGACCTTAGAAAATAAGGTAAAAATAACTTTAGAAGATATTGAAAATGAAGTAAAAACTTATACTCCTGCAAGTCTTTTAGACTTTGAAGTTTTTTATAACAAAGCTTATTTCCAAATTGAATGGAGTTATCGCCACTATAATGAAAACTCATATACATATACAACTGAGTATATATATAAACTTTTAACTTTTGATTTTTCTGACAATACACTGGCAGAACTGGATACATTTAAGACGTTTGGGATTGATATTGATGATATTGACAACTTTACCATAGACCAGGTAACAAATCGTTTTTGCTTGCAAGATTACAATAAACTCAATTTTTTTACTTATGACAAATCAAACGACACTTACATAAAAGATGAAATCATTGAAATAGAAGAATATAAAAACATCGAAATTCACGAATTCGATGATTTTGCTTTTTTTGATACTAATGTTTTAAATATTTATGGAAATACAATTTGCAGAAGTGGCTCTATTGATAATAATTATAACAAAGGCGATACAACTTACATTCTTCTTTCTGACATTGCAGATGTGACAAAAGAAGAGTTTATAATCTTAAATTATTTAGAATATACTTATTTTAAGGATGTTCTGTATGACGGAGAATTTGTTTGGGTTATTACGGGCAACAAGAATGAAAATAACCAACTGTTAAAACTTAAATTGCTGTGAAAATGAAAAAGGACTGTCCCTGAAAGAATGACACTTCTTATCGGACAGTCCTTTTTACCATATAAACTAATTATTTATCTGCCTTATCATCATCGGAAATAAGCCCGTGCTTTTTCTGATATTCTTCGGTAAGATTATAATATTTCATTGCTTCAGCCGGATCTAACGGGAAGCGAGTGAAGAATTCTTTCCAGCAATACAAGAAACCTTCTTCCATTTCCTCTTTTGTCATTTTCTTAGGTTGGAATACACAATGAGCTCCGTTGTACAAATCGAAATCCTCTGTCAAAATACGATTTTTTGCTTTGTATTTTCGCCACATCGGAGTTCCCGGATACGGGGTCGCAAGCCAGAATTCTACAAATCTAATTTTGTTACGTTCCAAGAATTTCAAATGTTTTTCAAAAATATCTTTTGTGTCAGATTCCAAGCCCATTGTAACTGACGCAAAAATTTCCAAACCTGCATCTCTCATGCGTTTGAAGTTTGTTTCTGCTTCTTCCGGCATATCGTGTGTTACGGCTTTCATACTGATAGGGTCAAATCCGGTTACACAATACAAATGATCTACACCGGCATCTTTTACCAAACGAAGCAATTTTTCATCTTTGGTAAGCATAGCCGAACCGGAAAGGAATATTGATTTTTTATAATTTAAATCTTTCAATCGAGAGAAAAATTCGTATGCATATTTTTCCGTAACTTCGGTAGGAAACAACAATTGGTCATCGGCAATGAATAATCCGTCCATATCCATATTCATTTCAATTTCTTTAATAACATGTTCAGGCGGACGCATTCTTATACAATTACCGTGAGCTCCGGGAATCGCACAATAATTACAACGCATATCACAACCACGGAAACATTGTACAAGTACAGGTTTCCAGTCATAACCTTTTTTATTCTTAAACAATCGACGGTCGGGCATTACATAGTTTGCCATGTCAAAGGTATTATCGCCGACATAAAATTCTTGTAATTTACCTTTTTTGGCATCTTCAAGAACTTGCGGATAAGTTTGTTCTGCTTCACCGATACAAACTGCATCACAATGTTTTTTTGCATCTTCCGGATAATTAGTCGGCAAAATTCCGCCCATTACAGTTTTCACACCTCTGGCACGGAAAGTATCACCTATTTCATAGGCATGTTTTGCCTGCGGAGTAAAACAGTTGATAACAACTAAATCAAAATGTTCATCGTACGGAATCGGGTCAAGGTTACCGTCTGCAAAATGAACTTCGTGTTCGTCCGGTGTCAAAGCTGTCATAATCGGGATTCCCAAAGACGGCGTGCTTTTGTACGACGCATACAAAGGGAAATTCAACGCTTCCAAAATTCCGGGGTTAGTCTCCAGATATTTTTTGAAATGCGGATAAACGAAAAGAATTTTCATAAAATGTCCTGCTTATATAAAATTAAAGTGAGTGAAATATAACATACATTTAAATGCAAAACATAAATATTTTTTTTACATAGAATAATGTAAATCTTGAGTAATATTGAAATTCCTATATGATTGAAGTAAAATTGACGACAAGGAGGTAAAATAATGAAGCATTACTTACTCCTATTAATTATACCGTTTGCATTTTTTTCTTGTTGTTGTGATATTTGTGACCCAGCTGCAGGTGGACGTAGCCCTCAAATTTGTGAATATAATCCCTCAAAAGCCGGTGCAGACATTGTAGAGCAATATTACATCGCAAATTTATTTCAAGAAAAGCAAGAATGGACCTGTATTTTCAATCAATACAACGATAAGTTCTATTTCGTAACTTATTTTGATACAAATAAATACATTTCGGTAGTTAATAAAACAACTATGCAAGTAGAAAAAAATATTCTTATTCCTTTTCCTTTTGAAAATATTAAGATTCGTGATTTTGCATTACACAACAATAAAATATTATTTTTCATCAAAACTGAAGAATATGGGAATGCTCTTTTTTCTTTTGACCAATCTGATAACACTGTAAAAGAAATTACAATTGAAACTATTGGAATAGACATTAATGAAATTAATAATTTCGGGATAGACAGCGTAACCGGTAAGTTCTATTTTAGAATACATCGCAATGTACTTCAATTTTTTACATATGATGAAACCAATAACACTTGTTCGGCAAGTGAATCAGTGAAGACTGCTAAGCTGATTAATTGGAGTTATGCATATGGCTTAGACCTTTATAATAACGTTATATACTCACCCCCGTTCATATCAGAATATGGCAGGCCAGATACGTACATATATTCGTATACGTAATTTATCTGACATCAGTGAAAAACTAAAAAAAATAGACTTGAATTATCTTAATTCCATATATGCTTATAATGTACTATACGACGGAGAATTTATCTGGACTATCACTAATGACAAGAATTGTAATTTGCAACTGTTAAAACTTAAATTGCTGTGAAAATGAAAAAAGCCGGCAAGAGGATTTACCTTATGACCGGCTTGTTTTAGTTATATTACTGATTAAACTCTGAAGGCTTTTCTAAACAGTTATGCGATTTATCTGTATAATCATTAATAATTTTAAATGTTACTATGAATATTATAAAGCTCATAAATAAATAACATCTACTGCCGCTTGCATAAACGGTCGGCGAAAAAGCGACTATAAGAGCCGAACAGTATCCGGCACAGAATAGAAAAACATTAAAAAGACCGGCTTTCTTTTCTTTCATTACAGAATAAATTTGATATAAGAAACAAAATCCGACAGCTGTCAAAATTATGCATTCAAACAAAATTGCAACATTTGAATGGTTTGAAAATTTTGCAAGTTGGTTATTTGAAAGAATGAAATCTTTTTTCAAGATATGCAAAGCAAAGCAAAATACAATAAAAAGATTTAATAAGATTTGCATGATAAAATTAGACTTGCTTTTCTTATAAAAAAGAATCGTTAAAACTATACAAAGCGGAACAATAATAAAATTCATTTCCTTTAATGAAAAATAATAACTCAAAATTGTAAGAAGTCCAATTTGGCATTTTTCAAAAATTGAAAGAGTCGAATATCCCGGAAACCATGTTGTAATTTCTTTCGAGAAGCGGATTTTATTTCCCGGACAAGAAAGAATAAAAATAAGTGACACGATACAAATAAAAATAACAGCTATAAAGTAAAAGTTATTTTTTTGAAAGTTGCGATTTTTTAACAAATTGAAAATCAAGAACGAAACATTCAACCCAAATATTAAAGCTGCGACTTGTTCTTGGTTTGTTGCAAAAATCAAAAGTAAAAGAGAAAGAATAACACTCATTTTTGACAGAGCTTTTTTTTCAAATATTTTCTTTTCAACCACAAACGTCGGCATTGCGGCTGCAACCGGCCATAAATAATTTACGGTAGTAGCTCCCCAGCCTGCTGTACATAAAGAAAAATAAGGAGTCAAAAACAAAATAACCGCATAAACAACTGCTGCATATTTTTTATCATTCAAACAAATTGAAACTATACTTTCTGCAATTACGACAAAAACTACAACATCAAGAACACGCCAAAGTCCGAAATTCAACCAATAACAATTAATAAGAATCGTTTCTATAACCAAACGAGAAGACCAAGTATTGTAGCGGTCTTTTAAAAAATCTAAAAATGTTCTTCCTTCTAATGCATGACTAAAATAATTTACATCATCTCCACCTTGTACAAGGCAAAAATGAATCACACAAATAATAAGCGTAAAGAAAAACAACGGAATATAATGCATCCATTCTTCGTTTGAAATCTTACTTATTTTATTTGAAAAATATGTGAAAATATCTGTCTTTGCATCTAAAAGATTTTCCCAAAGTTTTGTCAAAAGATAAAACGCCAATACAAAGCCATAAAAAGCAATATTGAGGCTTATCAAAGTGTTGTTCCAATGTTCATGATCAAGCTCTCTGCTGATTTTTTTCTCAACAAATGAAATAATAAAATTTCTGATTTGCGGAACAAAAACAATAAGAAGGCAAAATGCAGCAATCAGACACAGGCATTTCATGATTTTTATCAAAATTCTATTTTTTTCTTCTTTCATATTTCTCCTCTTTTCACGGCATAGAAAAGTTATTTTTTATTTCAATATAGATTTGTCAAAAATAGTTCATAAAATAAAAACTGAAGACCTTTCTGTAGAAAGAGAACTTCAGTTTCTTAATTAAATAATAAGATAAATTTAAATAATAAAAGAAATTACTTGTTGTTCTGCGGAAGTAAAATCGCCAAAATCAAAAGTTCTGTCACCAAAGCCAAAAGCCATTCTGACATATCGCCTTTGATTTGAACGCCGTTATTAAACTTCATTCCCCATACGATTTTTGTCAAAACAATCTGAATTACCCAGCAAATTGTAATTGCAAGTGTTCCCATTGACAAAATATTTGACGGAATGACACCGAAACACCACAAAATCAAAAAGATTCCGCAAACCATGTTTACCACTGCAAACACTGTTGGAAGCCAATCAAAATCTCCCGGTGCTTTAAACTCAAACATTCCCAAATCACCTTTGATGATTCCTAACCCGATAATTCCGAGCATGAGGAAAAATATTCCGGTCATCAAGCGAATGATTGAAAAAGAAGATGCTTTAGACATAAAAAGTCCCTCCATAAATTATTGTATAAAGCTTTTTACTGTTTTCCAGTATTTTTTGTCAACCAAGTGAAAACTTTTGACCAGTCGGGAAAAAGGATAGTCGCTCATGCTGTCAGAAAATCCCACTGATTCGGCTTTGTTTATTTCATTTTCCGAAAGCTTTTCCGAAATGCGTCGAATCTTTTCTTGTCCTTTACAATTTTGCCCGACAATTTTCCATTTGCCGTCACAGTTTTGTGCTTGTGTTCCAAAAAAGTAATCAACTTCAAAATATTCTGCCAAATAGCGAAAATAAACTTCCGGCGACGCAGTAGCAAATATAACTGTATAACCGGAATCTTTGTATTGTTTGATTTTTTCTTCTACACCCGGTTTTAAATCCGGGATAATACGCTCTTTCACAAATTTTTCAGAAAGTTCGGCAATTTCTTCTTCCGCCAAACCATCGGCAAGAGAAAGCCATTTTTCTTTATAACGAGTCAATTTTTCCGGTTTACCGATTGCCGTGAATCCACCGAGAACCAATCCGGGAATTTTTAACCATTTGCTTTTATTTTTTTTCAAAACCAAAGCAATCCATTTTAAAAAACTGTCATAGGGAATAAGAGTTTTGTCTATATCAAATAAAGCTATCTTTTTCATGTCGGGGAGAATAAACTTTTTTTACTGAATGAGTCAATACTGAAAAAAAACATAAAATAGGATAGATTTTTTTTATTTTTCTAAATATAACGAAATTATGAAGAAAATAATGTTTATACTAATTTTAGTAATGTCATTTTTTACATTACACGGTCAGAAGAAACAAATTGAAATCACAATGGTAGATATTGTTCCCGGCAAGGATCGATATTATTTTGAACTGGTTAAACGCAGCTTGGAGAACTGCGGATACGAAGTCAAATTGAATATTAAAACCGATATACCGATTTTGCGGGTGGATGAATATTTAGTGACTTCAAAAATCGATGCTCACTTTTTTATGGACAATGTAGCCCGCCGAAAAAGATTTCCTAATTTTGCAAACGTAGGACTTACAAACGGTCTTATCGGGAAACGGGTTCTTCTTATTCCGAAAGGTCGTGCAAATATTTACGAAAATGTTCAAACTTTGGATGATTTCAGAAAATTGAACAAAATCGGGGCATTCGGAGAAGGTTGGAGTGACGTAAAAATTTGGAAACAAAATAATCTGAAATATTATGAGAAAAGCGGTGATTATCGTTTGATTTTTGATATGTTAAAATCACAACGCCGTAATATCGATTATTTTTCACGAGGCGTGATGGAAATTATCAGCGAAGCTCAATTGTATCCAGACCTTGATATAGAACCGCACATGCTTTTTGTTTACAATAATCTCGATTTCAAATTATTCTTTTCTCCTAAATCCGTAGAAATGAAAAATATTGTTGAAAAAGCTATATTGGAAGCAAAAAAATCAGGTCTTATCGATCAATTGTTGAAAGAATTTTATCCGCAAATTTACAGCAGTACTGATGGTTTAAATCTTTCTAACAGAGTAGAATTGCAACTTGATGTACCGGAAGAAATTCTTCCTAAAAATAAGTAGTATTTTTATTTGATTAAACAATTTTTTTTTAATATCAAATGGACTGTCCGCTAAAGTTTAGGCTTTGGCGACAGTCCTTTTTTATTATTTTTTAGGCGGTGTTTATGAATATTGATTTATTACGCAGTAAATTAAAAGAACGTTTTTGTCGTTACGCTCAAATTTGGACTACAAGTGACAGCTCTTTTGCCGATAAAGGTACGATTCCGTCAACAGAATGCCAATTTGAACTTGCAAAATTACTTGTAGAAGAATTAAAAAATATAGGCGTAAACAATGCAGAACTCACTCCGGACGGCTATGTATTCGCATCCATAAATGCAAATTGCGACTGTTCAATTGAAAATTCTGTCTTATTTTGTGCCCACATGGATACAAGCGAAGAAGTTTCCGGTAATAATGTAAATCCGCAAATTCATGAAAATTATGACGGAACTCCTATTTATTTACAAGACCAAGTTATTTTATCTGCCGAACAAGACTCGCAACTCGCCGCCTGTGCTAATGTCGCAGATACAATAATAACTTCAGACGGAACAACTCTTTTGGGTGCCGATGACAAAGCCGGAATTGCGGCGATTATGACTGCAATCGAATATTTACTTTCTAATCCGGAAATTCCTCATTGCAAAATAGAGTTGCTTTTTAATCCTGACGAAGAAACCGGTCACGGAATGGATAAAGTTCCTATGGATAAAATAACTTCAAAAATTGGTTATACGGTAGACGGCGGCGACGCTTCCGAAATAGAAGCTGAATGTTTTAATGCTTATTGTGTTTCCGTAGATTTTATGGGAATAGCTATGCATTTCGGTTATGCCAGAGGAAAAATGCAAAATGCCGTAACGATGGCGTCAAATTTTATTCAAATGCTGCCGCGTAACGAAAGCCCGGAAACTACAGACGGTTATGAAGGCTATTATTGCGTAAGTAACATTACCGGCAATGTAGAAACTACTCATATTGACGTAATGTTGCGAGATTTTACAACCGACGGAATGGAACGGCGAATTGCTGCGATAAAAACATTTGCACAATGTATAGAAAATCAATTTCCCGGCGGCAAAGTTATTCTAAATATTCGTAAGCAATATTCTAATATGAAAGAAGAAATCGATCGTTCGCCGCTGGTTTTGGAAAAATTGAATCAGGCTGTAAAAAATGCCGGTGGTAATGCAAAACTTTCTCCGATTCGCGGCGGAACCGATGGCTCTCGATTAACCGAAATGGGAATCCCGACACCGAATATTTTTACCGGCGGACATAATTTCCATTCTCGACGTGAGTGGCTGTCTTTAAATCAATTGGAATTATCATGTAAAACATTAATAGAACTGGCAAAATTATATGCAAAATAAAAGCAATAGTGTTATATATTGCTGATTTTTTGAAACGGAGTAAAAAATGAAAGTTGTTGTTGGTCTATCCGGCGGTGTTGATTCTACCGTTACTGCAATGTTGTTAAAGGAAGCCGGTCATGAAGTTATCGGAATAACAATGAAAATTTGGAAAGAAGGACGATACAAAGGCGGAACAAAAGACGCATGTTTAAGTCCTCGTGAAAGTGAAGATGTAGCAAAAACAAAACTTCTTTGCGAATCTCTCGGAATTCCTCATTATGATTTTGATTGCTCCGATGAATATGAAAAAGTCGTAATTGAAAATTTTAAACAAGAATATCTTTCCGGTAACACGCCAAATCCTTGTGTCCGCTGTAACAGCTTTTTAAAATTCGGAGTATTGCCGAATCTTGCAAGAAAATCAGGATTGGAATTTGATAAATTTGCTACCGGACATTACGCACGAATAGAACAAAATGAAGCCGGACGATATATTCTGTCTGTCGCCGCCGATAAAACAAAAGATCAATCATATTTTCTTTATAGATTAAATCAGCAACAACTGGGTTCTTTGATGTTACCTTTGGGAAATCTTACAAAAGCCGACGTGCGAGAATATGCTCGAAAAGCAGAATTGGCCGTAAGTGACAAACCGGACAGTCAAGATTTTTACAGCGGCGACCACAACGAGCTACTCGAAACGCCCGACAGAGAGGGAAATATCGTAGATTTATCCGGGAAAGTTCTGGGGAAACACAAAGGTTTTTGGCATTACACTATCGGTCAACGAAGAGGCTTGGGTATCGGAGCCGGCAGCCCGTTGTATGTAGTAGAACTGAATGCTTGTCGCAATGAAGTAGTTGTCGGAAGTGTAACCGACACAATTCGTCATAAAATCAAAATCAATTCATGCAATTGGGTATCAATCGAAGAACCGCAAAATTCATTGGAAGTTTCGGTAAAAGTTCGTTCGGCATCAAAACCGATTCCCGCAATATTAAAACCTGCCGGAAACAATATTTTTGAAATAGAATTTCCGGACGGAGTATCTGCTGCGGCTGCCGGACAGTCTGCGGTAATTTACGACGGAGACTTATTACTCGGCGGCGGTATTATCAGTATTCCGGAAAAGGATTAAAATCCGACCGGTTTTTGTATGAATAATTGACATAAAATATTGAAAATGATAATCATTCTCAATTATGAGAAGTAATACAAAAGCACGTGAAGCAATTTTAAATCTTTTACAAAGTAACACCAATCGCCAATTTACCGTAGAAGACATCGCCAATGAAGTGATTCTTAACGGAATAAGAATTCCGACGGCGACTATTTATCGAACGCTTGTTTTTTTTGAAGAACAAAAATTGATAAATAAATTTGTTGTACCGGGAGAAAATCGAGCTTGTTACCAAGGGATTCCCAAAGGGCGAGATTGCAGTAAGCATTATCATTTAAAATGTAATACCTGCGGAAAACTGATTCATCTTGATTGTGAAATAATGGCAACATTTACAACTCATATGGAAAATGAACACGGCTTTGCAATAGATTTGGAAAGAACACTACTTTACGGAATTTGTGTTGACTGTAAGATTTTGGGAGCCGGTAAATGATAAAAAAAGTTTTTCCGTTTTTTTTATGTTTGATAATGTTTGTTGCCTGCAATAAAAAAGATTCGTCGACTGCAACAACTAAATTTTCTGTGGTTACTACAAACTTTATGTGTTACGACTTAGCTCGTGCCGTTTGCGGAAATGGTAACGCCCAGAAAAATAAAATTTTCTCCGGGATGTTGCCGACATCGACAGATTTACAAATGATTTTAAAGCCGGGGACAGACCTTCATTCTTTCGACCCGTCACCTAAAGATATTATCGCTATTGAAAATGCCGATATTTTTATCTTCACCGGCGGAGAAAGTGATGAATGGGTAAAAAAATTATTAAAAACTTTAAAAAATCCACCAACCAAAGTTTTCAGCCTGATTGAAAATTTAGATTTAACTAACGATAAACACGAAAATTGTACAACTGAACATCAACACGAGGAAAAACATCATCATGAAAATGATGAACACGTGTGGACTTCACCTGCAAATACTTTAAAACTGATAGATTTATTAGAAACCGCATTGAGCGAGTGCAATCCTGCAAACAAAGAAAATTATCACACCAATGCCGGTATTTACAAAAATGAAATAGAAAATGCCGGAAATGCAATCAGAAATGTTTTAGCTACAAAACAAAAACCTTTGATTGTAATGGGAGACAGATTTCCTCTGCAATATTTCGCACAAGAATTTAATATAAAATATTACGCAGCATTTGCCGGATGCAGTTCGGCTGTGGAAGCAAGTCCCGCAACTATTGCAAAATTGGTAGATATTATAAAAGAAGAAAATCTGCCGGCTGTTTTTACTATAGAATTGAGTAATCGCCGAATTGCAAAAACAATTGCCGAAAGTACCGGAGTAAAAGTCCTCGAATTGAATGCTGCTCATAATCTTACACAAATGCAATTTGATGCAGAAATGACTTATATTGATACTCTTTATGCAAACGCAAATGCATTAGATGCCGGCTTGCGATAAAAAGGATTTTGTATGGAAAATAAAGAATTAATTTCATGTCGAAATGTTTGTGTAAATTACGGGTCTCTGGTAGCAGTGGATAATATTTCATTTTCGCTTAATAAAGGAGACTACCTTTGCATTGTAGGTGCAAACGGTTCCGGGAAATCGACTTTAGTTAAAGCTATTTTAGGACTTTGCAAACCTGCTGACGGTGAAATTGTAAAATCTTGCAAAGGTATCGGATATTTAGGACAGCAAAATGTGATTCAACGGGATTTTCCCGCAACTGTTCGTGAGGTTGTAATATCCGGATGTTTACCGCAAAATATTTTACCTCTTTATTCTAAAGCTGAAAAAAAACGAGCCAAAGAGGAAATCTATAAATTGGGCTTGGAGAAACTGACAAAAAAATCATTTAAAGAACTTTCAGGCGGACAAATGCAACGCGTTCTTTTGGCTCGTGCGTTTTGTGCTGCAACGGAGCTTTTGATTTTAGATGAACCGGTAAACGGACTTGATCCGATTGTTACCGACGAACTTTACTCTATTGTTCGCAATCGTAATCGAGAAGAGAAGCTTACCGTGATGATGGTTTCCCATGATATTCATCGAGCAGTTCAGAATGCCACTCATATATTACACATGAATAATCAAGCAATGTTTTTCGGGACTGCGGAAGATTATAAAAAAACACCTTTGTATAATGAAATGACTACGGTAGAAACTTGTTCTACTCATGCATGCACGCACTGCGGAAGTGATTGTACCGCAAGCCATATTCGAGTAGGAGTGTATCATTCATGATTAAAATTTTATCATTATTTTCATACGACTTTATTTTACGTGCTTTAATTGCCGGTTCTTTGGTAGCATTATGTTCTGCATTATTGGGAGTAATCCTTGTATTAAAGCGTTATTCGATGATCGGCGACGGATTAAGCCATGTAGGATTCGGAGCTATTGCTATTGCCATGACATTAAATGTAACTCCTTTAGTTGTATCTTTACCGGTGTCGTTGGCTGCTGCATTTTTTTTATTACGTATCAGCTCAAAAGATTCCGGTATAAAAGGTGATGCGGCAATTGCATTGATTTCTACAAGTGCATTAGCAATCGGAATTTTAGTCACTTCGGTAACTTGCGGATTGAATACCGATGTCACGGCGTATTTGTTTGGCTCTGTTTTAGCATTAAGCAACCTTGATGTTTGGCTGTCAATAATATTAAGCGTAGTTGTTTTGACCTTATTCATTTGGTTTTATCATCGTATATTTGCCGTAACTTTCGATGAACCTTTTGCTACTGCCAGCGGAATATCGTCTTCACGTTATAATCGCATGATTGCATTACTTACGGCATTGACTATTGTAATCGGAATGCGACTGATGGGAGCAATGATGATTTCCAGCTTGATAATTTTCCCGGTATTGACATCAATGCGAGTGTTTAAAAGTTTTCGCAGTGTAACAATATCTTCAGCTGTTTTATCGGTAATATGCTTTTTTATAGGATTGGTTACGTCTTTTATTTGGTCAGCTCCTGCCGGAGCCAGCATTGTTGTGGCAAATTTGGTAATGTTTTTAATATTTGCGACAGTCGGGAAAATACGGAAATAATTAAATTGGATAATATAGGTGACAGACGTATATTCCGTTTTCGTATAGACGTCTGGCACCATATGCAATTTCAACTTTTCCAAGTCAACCTACCTCTAAAATTAAATAAATTGTGAAAACATGTAAAAAAATAATCAATCGTGCAATAGAATTGACCCTAAAACGCATTAAAACATTGTGGAGGCATAAAAATGCGAAAACCACGACAATTAAAGAAAAATGCGTATTATCATGTAAGTAACAAATTTCACAGATTAGTGCAGATTATGATGA
>JAGANG010000049.1 GCA_017624275.1 Spirochaetales bacterium
GAGCAACAAAATGATTTCGAATCTAAATTAGCTGAACAACAAAATGATTTCGAATCTAAATTAGCTGAACAACAAAATGATTTCGAATCTAAATTAGCTGAACAACAAAATGATTTCGAATCTAAATTAGCTGAACAACAAAATGATTTCGAATCTAAGTTAATGAAAACTAAAATGGAACATGAACTAAATTTCTTAAATTATCAAAAGCAAGAACATGAGAAAACTGTTGCCAGGGAAGAAAATACACTGAAATTGCAAAGAGATTTGTTTGAAGTGGAAAAACAGATTTCTATACAAAATGAGCAAATTGTTTATACTGATTCACTAAAAAATGAATTAGAAAAATTACAAAAAAATATTTTTTTACAAACTGATTTAAAAATCAAGGAAAAAATAAACACAATACCTGAAATAAGGATTAGAAATACAAAACATATAAACAAAGAAGTCATTGCAAGTAAAATTGAAAATTTTAATAGTAAAGGTATAACAGATAAAAAACGTAATAGAAAACTGATTATTACTCTAACTTCATATCCTGAACGCATGTACGATATCCAATATTGTTTGTTTTCTTTATTAACTCAATCATGCAAACCAGATATGGTAATTCTATGGCTATCGGAAGAGGAATTCCCTAATAAAGAAAAAGATATTCCTTCAAAAGTTTTAAAATTACAAGAAAATGGATTAACTATAAAATGGTGCAAAGATAATCTGAAATCTTACAACAAATTAATTTATGCATTAAAAGAATTCCCAGAAGACATTTTCATTATTGCAGATGATGACATTTTTTATCCTCAAGATTGGACAGCTAAATTATACGATGCATACATTCAAAATCCAAATTTCATTCATTGCCACAGAGCACACAAAATAAAATTAGAAAATAACACAATTGTTCCATATTCTAACTGGGAAAAATGCATTGTAAATGATTATCCTAGCTATAAAAATTTCTTTACCGGCGTAGGAGGGGTCTTGTGTTCATCTAAACATTTTCATGCAGACATAATTGATGATAAAAAATTTAAATTTCTTGCTCCGGACGGAGATGATATTTGGTTTTGGGCAATGGCAGTTTTAAATAATACAAAAATTAATATCGTAGAAAATGCCATAAATAATATTACTTATATAAATCCAGAAAGAGAATTAAATCTCAACGGAGAAAAGACTTTATGGAGTACAAATAAACTAGGTAACAATGATAAACAATTACACTCTATCATCGTGAGTTATCCAAATGTCTTAGAGAAATTATTAATATAATTAATTTTAGCTTCTGAAGATTTAAAATTTTTATGTTCAATGTAGGAGAAAAAATTATGAATAAAAATAACATTATCACAGTAAAAAATGCCGAAGGCGATCCGGATACGCAAGCCGAAATCATCATACAAAATAAAATAGATTACATACCGAAGGTATCTGTCATTATTCCTGTTTATAATGTAGAAGAATACTTGCAAGAGTGTTTAGATTCTGTTGTGAATCAAACATTAAAAGAGATTGAAATCATCTGTGTTGATGATGGAAGTACGGATAATTCACTTGAAATATTGAAAGAATATGCACAGAAAGACAATCGAATAACAGTGATTATGCAAGAAAATCTCCATGCTGGAGTTGCTAGAAATGCAGGTTTGTCTCAAGCAAAAGGAGAGTATGTACATTTTCTTGATAGTGATGACTGGGTTGAATTAAATATGTTGACTGAAATGTATAAAAAAGCAAATGCTCATAATCTTGATATTATTGTTTGTCAATGTAAAACACTCGATCTTTTAACTTTAGAAATAAATGAAACAAAATTAAATTATAGTCTACGATTAGACTTATTACAAAAAAAATCTATTTTTTCTGTTAAAGATATTCCTAATTGTATTTTTCAAATATGTCAGGGGTGGGCTTGGGATAAATTAATAAAAAGAAATTTTATAAATAAAAATTGTATCAAATTTCAAAATATTCTCCATACAAACGATGCTCAATTCACTTTTACAGCTATGTGTTTAGCAAATTCAATTTCTTATATTGAAAAACGTTTAATAACAAAACGTCATCAACATACAAAATCTCTATCAGCTAATAGAAAAAAAGATCCTGCTTGTTTTATATCTGCAATAGAAAAAATAAAAGAAAACTTAGAAAACGTTAGTTTATTTAATTTAGTAAAAAAGAGTTTTTGGGATTGGGCAATATCTCTTTGTTTAATTCAAATGAAAGTTTTAGATAGGAATTCAAAAAAAATATTACAATTTTCTTTAAATAAAAAATTTAATGAATGGAAAGATTTTGATAACTCCCCCTCTAATTCTAATCGTTATAAAGCAATTGATTATATAAAAAATAATAAAGATTTTCCTACAATAAATATTGCATACTCTACAAATAAAAAGTTTTTGCCACTTTGTTTAGCTTCAATTGTCTCAATTTTAAAGAACTCAACTTTTGAAGACATTAACTTTATTATACTACATAATGATTTAACTAAACATGATTTAGAAAAAATAGAGAAGTTACAAACAATAAGGTCTTTTACTTATTGTTTTTCACATCTTTCTGATAATTTATTTAGTAATTTTCCTCTTGTTTGGACAACAAAAGAAACTTGGTATCGATGTATACTTCCTGATAATTTTCAAGAACTTGATAAGATTCTATATCTAGACTGTGATACAATCATTAGAAAAAGTTTGTTACCTTTATGGAATATAGATTTAGAAAATAAATTTATTGCAGCAGTAGAAGATGTTTCTTTAAGTAAAGATAAAGCCAAACAATTAAATTTGAAAGATAATTTCTTTTTTAATGCTGGTATTCTTCTTATAAATTGTAAAGAATGGCGAAAGCATAATCTACTAAAAAAAATAAACCAATATGTTTCAACTAATGACGTTTTATGGGCAGATCAAGGAGTATTAAATATCCTAACAGATCAGCATAAAACAAAGATTTCACCTGATTTTAATTATATGGAAGTTTGGTGGCGAGAAAATGAATGTCAATATGAAGCTAAAGATTTATTAGTCTATAAAAAGAAAGATCCAACAATTGTACATTTTACAGGAATAAAACCAAATGAAGAAAAATGTCAAAATTCTTTTAAATCTGAATTTCTAAATTACTATAATTTAATTCCCTATAAAGGAGATTTTCTCAATAAAGTCCCTATTGTTCTAGCCTCAGACAATAATTATGCTTTATTCATGTATATAACAATGGTATCTATATTAGAAAATGCAAATGCAAGCTATATATATGATTTTTACCTTCTAGTACCTTCTTCTTTTTCAAAGGAAAATGAAGAGAAAATATTAAAATTAAAAGAAAAATATAATTGTCAAATTAATTTCATTGATATGAAAAACCACTTCTCTGATTTAATTATGCAAATAAATCATATTACTTCGCCTACATATTATAGATTATTAGTCGCCAATTTACTTCCTAAAGAATATGAAAAATGTATTTATTTAGACGTTGATATTTGCGTTTGCCAAGATATCAGTAAAATATTCAATCTTGATATTGAAAACAACTATATTGCTGGAGTTGTAGCTGCGGGATATTATTTTGAAGAAGAAAATAATTGTAAACGTCTTGATTTACCATCGATGAAACAATATGTTAATGCAGGTGTTTTATTAATGAATTTAAAGCAAATTCGTCAAGATAATATGACACAAAAATTTATTGATTTATCAAAAAGAAATTACGCCTCTCAAGATCAGGATGTTATCAATATTGCTTGTTTTGGAAAAATAAAAACACTCCCTCCTAAATATAACGTAATGACAGCTAGATTATTCACCAATGATGAGAGATTGAAAGAAATTTATTCTGAAACAGAAATAATAGAAGCCAAAAATAACCCAATAATTATTCACTACGCTGCCAAAGAAAAACCCTGGAATACAGAAGTCCCTTTAGGACATTATTGGTGGAAATATGCGATTAAAACAAAGTTATTTAATCGTACATATCACCATGATTTAAGCACTTGGTATAAATATAATATGAATCAAGATTTAAATCTTGCTAATCCACAAACGTTCAATGAAAAAATTCAATGGATGAAGCTTTATGATTCAACACCTATAAAAACACGTTTAGCTGATAAATACCTTGTACGTGATTGGGTAAAAGATACAATTGGAGAAAAATATCTTATTCCACTATTAGGAGTCTACAATAATTTTGAAGAAATTGACTTTAATAAACTACCAAATCAATTTGTAATTAAGTGTAATCATGGAGCTGCCTACAATATAATAGTAAAAGATAAATCCAAATTAAATTTATCCGATACTAAAGCAAAATTAGATAAATGGATGAATGAAAATTTTGCATTCAAATTCGGCATAGAACTTCATTATAGAGACATTCCTCCTAAAATTATAATTGAACAATATATTGAAAATAATGGAGGAGATTTAGTAGATTATAAATTCTGGTGTTTTAATGGTAAGGTTGAATATATTCTCTATTGTGCAGAAAGAAATATTACTGGTTTAAGAATGGAATTTTACGATAGAGATTGGAATAGAAGAGATTTTATGACATCGCCATCAAATACAAAAAAAATAGATAAGCCAGTAAATTTAGAACAAATGATTAGATTAGCAGAAATTTTATCAAAAGATATCAATTTTGTTCGTGTTGACCTTTATCGATTAGATGACGGAACAATTTATTTTGGAGAAATGACTTTCACTCCGACTTCTGGGACTGTAAAATGGCTTGATAAAAAATATGATTTAAAATTCGGACAAATGATTAGACTTCCAAATTTAGCTTATAATATAGATACTGGCGAATATTACGAATGGTATCCTGAAATTGAAACTAATAATGACAAAATAAGTAATTATACAACAAAACAAACAATCAAGACTAATATTCAAAAAATAACAAATATCAATAGCAAATCAATTCACTTTCCGCTTCTTTTCAAAGACATTGGTTTTGGTTGTAAAACTTGGTGTGAACCTAAAAATATAACCGGTAACGATATTAAAAGTTTCACATACGACTTATCTGACAATATTTACATTCGTTATGTCAGCTGGGATCCGATAAAAGAAGGTTCATGTGATGTTGAAATCAAACGACTATATGCTGTTGAAAAACGAACTAAAAAAATAGTTGAGTTTCCAATAAACAAAATTATTTCCAGCGGAAAAGTTTCGCAAAATAGAGTGGAATTTCGTAATCAAAAAAGTTGCTGGATAGGTTGTACTATTGAAGGTGCATATGAAAGTTTCACAATAGAAGCAAAAATAAAAAATATCTAATGGAGGATTATGTGTATCTTCAATTTGGAAAAAATTTTGAAGATACACATTCTTATAAGACAATGCTTTTTAATTCTATACCATTTTTATTCTTTTTTCCTTTTGTTGTACTTGTCTATTTTCTGATACCTAAAAATTGGCGTTGGGTATGGCTACTGGCTGCAAGTTATTATTTCTATATGTGCTGGAATCCGCTCTATGCTTTTATACTATTGGGTTCTACCGTGATTACCTATGTCGGTGGTTTGTTAATGAGTAGGGCAGACAATGCTTTTTCTAAAAAGGTTATACTTGGAATTACAGCTGTTTTAAGTATCGCTCTGCTTGTTTTCTTTAAATACGGAAGTTTTATTGTAGATAATGTAGTTCCATTTTTTAATATATTACATATTAGAATTATCAAACCTGAATTTGATTTACTTTTACCGGTTGGTATTTCATTTTATACTTTTAGAAGTATCAGTTATTTGATGGATGTCTACCGTGGAGATGTTGAAGCAGAAAAAAGTTTCGGTCGTGTAGCTTTGTATGTTTCGTTTTTCTTGCAACTCGCTGCAGGACCAATAGAACGAGCTAAAAATATGTTGCCACAGATTCATAATCCGCAACCTTTCGAATATGAACGTGTAAAAAATGGTCTTTTACTTATGCTTTGGGGATTATTTCAAAAACTTGTTATTGCCGACAGATGTGCAATACTTGTAAACCACGTTTTTGCCGACTACGAGGCTTACAGAGGATTTCAAATATTAACAGCGATTTTATTTTTTGCAGTACAAATTTACTGTGATTTTGCCGGATATTCCGACATGGCAATCGGAGCAAGTATGGTGCTTGGCTTTTCTCCGAAGCAAAACTTTAACAAGCCGTATTTCGCAACATCAATTCAAGATTTTTGGCGACGTTGGCATATTTCACTTTCCAGTTGGTTTCGTGATTATTTGTACATTCCGTTGGGAGGTAACAGAAAAGGACAAGTCAGAAAATATTTAAATGTATTAATTGTATTTCTTGTCAGCGGTTTATGGCATGGTGCGGCTTGGAATTATATTATCTGGGGAGCATTGCACGGAATTTATCAAATAATAGGAGCCTTAACATTACCGTTTAGAGAAAAAGCTCATTCATTTTTGAAAATTAATACAGAAACATTTTCATTTCGATTGTACCAGCAGTTGGTGACTTTTTGTTTAGTTTGTATAGCATGGGTATTTTTCAGAGCTCCGACAGCAAGTGACGGGGTAAATATTTTGTGGAATATGGTACGTGAATGGAATCCGTGGATTTTTACAGACAATTCTTTATTTAATCTGGGCTTAGAAGCTAAAAATTTCAGAGTTGCAATATTCAGTATCGCAGTATTGTTTATTGTCGATTTATTCCGTAACGATGACAAAATGCGATTACGTAGTTTACTTTCGCAACAGGGGATAATATTTCGCTGGTTTGTATATTTTGCAGCATTGTTTTTTATCATCATATTCGGGATTTACGGACCGGCTTATGATGCAAGCAGTTTTATATATGCGGGGTTCTAAGGAGGATTTGGTATGACAAAACGACGTATTTTATTGAAAATAGAGATTTTTGTTTTAATATTTGCTGTGATACTCGGTAGTGTGACTTTTATAATGATGTATAAAAATAATGTTATTACTTTTTATGATGAACCGGAAAAATCACTTGATGTTGTTTTCTTTGGAACTAGTCATGTAATTAATGCAATTAACCCTTTACAACTTTATAATAGTTATGGGACTGTTAGTTATAACTTTGCAAAACATGCAGAACCATTCTTGCAAACTTATGAATCATTAAAAGAAGTTTTAAGTCATCAAAAACTCAAACTTGTTGTTATTGATTTGTATTTTATACCAAGTAAGGTAAAAAAATGGCAAAATGCTAGGAGTAGAGCCCATTGCTTATTTGATAATATCTCATTTTCTTTTAATAAACTTGAAATGATTTCAGATTTTTTTGAAGGATATAGTAGTAATATTGATAACATAGAATTTGATACGATTTATAATCGATGGGAATTAACTTTTCCTATTTATTTTTATCATTCAAATTGGAAAGAACTTAAAAAAAATAATTTTTTTTATCCTGTACTCTTAACTAAAGGACATGAACCTAGAAGAAAAGTCGAAAGTCAAAAATATCCAATTTTTTCAACAAATAGAGAAACTATATCAAAACTAGAAAAAGGCAATATTACTGCATTTTGGAAAATAATAGATTTATGTAAAAAAAATAAAATCAAACTATTATTTACGCTTATTCCATACGCAAGTACCAATGATAGTATTTTAGATACTAAATATTTTAATGAAATAGAATATTTAGTTAAATCGATTCCAAATGTTGAATATTTAAATCTTTTTCATGAATTAGATAAAATTAATCTTGATTTTTCTAAAGATTTTTACGATTGGAGCCACGTTAATCCATCTGGTGCTCAAAAAATTACAGCTCATATCGGTAAATACATAAAAGAGCATTACGATATTCCCGATAGACGACTTGATCCAGTATATGCAAAATGGAATGATGATTACAAACTCTATGTTCAAGATACTTTCGCACAAGAACTAAATGCGACTAAAAATTCGGAAAAATATTTGGAGCTTTTGACAAATAAAAAGGAAGCAACCAATAATACATGTATTTTCGTAGTTAAAATATCTGAAAAGAATATAAACAGTAAATATTTTAATTATTTAGGAATAAATGTGAACACTAACAATTGTATTACGATAATCGATGAGGGAAAAGTTGTATATAACCGAGTAGCTTCAGATGTTCCTTTGCAACATGAATATAAGATTGGTCGTCTTCCGGTAAAGCTTGTCAGTGATGTAAAAGGGAAAAACAGCAGTATAAAAATTGACGGAATAGAACAAATAAATAATAAATCCGGAATAACAGTTGTGATTTATGACAAGTTATTGAAAAAAGTTTCCAGTGTACGCAGTTTATAAATTTTAATACGCCAAAAGTGCTTTTGTGATTTTTTCATAGAAGCACTTTTTTATTTATATATTCTTAGGTTTATCCACAACAACCATATTGCATATTTTTTCTCTTCTATTTGTTGCAAGATTTTAATAGAGTAACAATATATAATATTTGGAAAATACGTACTAAAATGATAATGTTTGTTTATATTAATTACCACAGGATTTTTTATGTTCCATAAAATCAGTATTATAATTCCTGTTTACAATGCAGAAGAATACCTATACGAATGTTTAGATAGTTTGATAAATCAAACTATGAAAAATACAGAAATTATTTGTATTGATGACGGAAGTACAGATAATTCTTATGAAATTTTGAGTGAATATGCAGCAAAAGACAACCGTTTCATCATTTTACAGCAGGAAAATAAAGGTGCCGGAGCAGCAAGAAATAAAGGCATGGAAATAGCAAAAGGGGAATTCCTTGCGTTCTTAGATGCTGATGATTTTTTTGAACACGATATGCTTGAGATTACATTGAATAAAATAGAAAAAACGCAAGCTGATTTTGTAATATTCAATTCAAATCAATTTGATGATAAAACTAAGCAATTCGTTGATTCTGATTGGTTTGTAATATATGATTTTTTCCCAAATGAAGAAACATTTAATTATTCTCAAATATCAGGCAATATTTTCAAATCAATAGTCGGGTGGGCATGGGACAAACTTTACAGAACCTCTTTTGTAAAAAAACATAACTTAAAGTTTCAAGAACAACGTACTACAAATGATGCTTTATTTGTTTTTTCTGCATTATTTTTAGCAAGCAAAATTTCTTTATTAAAGAATGATAAAAAACTTGTTCACCACAGAATAAATAATTCTTTTTCGTTAGAAAATACTCGTTCCAAATCATGGATGTGTTTCTATAATATGTTAATTGCATTAAAAGAAAGACTCTTCAAAGAAAATAAATTTAATGAATTAGAACATGATTTTATAAATTACGCACTTCATTTTTCTATATGGAATCTCAATACTTTAAAGGAACCAATTTATTCTTTATTAAAAGAAAAATTGAGAAATGAATGGTTTGAATCTTTAGGATTAACGTCAAAGGATGAAAGTTACTTTGAAAATAAAATTGAATACCAACAGATGGTATTAATTTTAAACAATGATATTTATATAAATTCTCCGCTTTTATTTAAAGACATAGGACTTGGTTGCAATACTTGCTGTCCACCTATAACCGTAACAGACAACAATAATGATACAAAAAGTTATACTTACGATTTATCTGACAATATTTACACACGTTATATTAGTTGGGATCCTATAAAAGAAGGTTCGTGCAATGTAGAAATCATACGACTTTTTGCTATTGAAAAACGAACAAAAAAAATAGTTGAGTTCCCTATAAACAAAATAACTTCTAACGGTAAAATCATAGGGAATAAAGTCGAATTTCGTAATCAAAAGGGTTGCTGGATTGGTTGTACTATCGAAGGTGCATATGAAAGCTTCACTATAGAAGCAGAAATAAAAAAACAATAAAAATGTTTTACTTCTTTCGAAATTATGGATACTTAAAATTATTGACTTAAAGATATTTATTAATTACTTATTCTATCTTTAGATATACCAACCTAAAAAAAACAAAAAATATTTTTTCTAGGTAACATAAGGAGAGATAAAAAATAATGAAAAAAAATATAAGATTACAAAACATTCTTTTTCCGTCAGTTGCAATGAGTGAACATTGGGGAATGTTTTATCATGAAACCACGCTCTATTCAAATAATATGAACAATAGTTTTATTTTTCCTAAAAAATATGATTGGTGTGATTTTGCCACATATTTTAACAGTTTTTCATATCGAAAATGGAAAACTTATACAAATATAGACAACTTAAATCTTCAACTTGTATTAAACGGAAAGTTTAACATTACACTTGTAGGTTATCTGGAAGAATACGGAAAAATAAAAAAATACTTCCTTGACGAGCAAACTGTTGTTGCAGAAAAAGACAATCCTATAAATATAAAATATCCTGTTTTAGATAAAGACTACACAATCGTTGCATTCGAACTAAAAGCAATGAGTAAAAACTGTGAGATTTACTCCGGATATTATTACACTAATATTGAAGAATCTTTGCTTCGTGATGTATCCATTTCATTAGTTACTACCACTTTTAAAAAAGAGCAATTCATTATTCCTAATATCGAAATGTTAAAAAAAGAGATTCTTAGCAGTGACGAAGCTATCGCAAAAGGTTTTGATGTTCATGTTATAGATAACGGCAGAACTTTAAGACCTGAAGATTACAACTGTGAACATTTGACCGTTCATCCAAATAAAAATGTTGGCGGTGCAGGTGGTTTTGCTCGCGGTATGATAGAAACCATCAAGCAAAAAAATCCGGCAACTCATGTTTTATTAATGGATGATGACGTTATTATTATGCCTGAAGCATTAAAACGTACATACAATCTGTTAAGTCTTATTAAAGATGAATATAAAGACCATTTTATCAGCGGTGCTATGCTGAAAATGGAACAAATGAACGAACAGTTAGAGGACATAGGAATGGTTCATAATGCTCCTGGTGGTAACTATGGACCATTAAAAAAACGAACATACTTTCTTCATTTATTAGATGAAGTCATTCATAATGAAGAATTTAAAGAAAAATATGATTATTCTTATGCCGCATGGTGGTATTGTTGTATTCCAATAAAATTTGTTAATGAACAAAATCTACCGTTACCACTTTTCATTCGCGGTGATGATGTTGAATTTTCATTAAGAAATAAAGCTAAATTTATTACAATGAACGGAATCAGTATATGGCATATGGGATTCGCTAATAAATACAGTGCCTCTCTTGAACTATATCAAGTATTTCGTAATAGTTTTATATACAAAGCTATCAGTGATGTTTGTGATAAAATAAATTTTATATCAAAAGTTAAAGTTGGATTTTACAATGAAATTTATCGTTTTAATTATAACGGAGCATCTTTGTTATTAGATGCCGTTGAGGATTTCTTAAAAGGTCCGGATTTCTTTTCTACGCTTGACGGCGAAAAGATGATGAAAGAAAAAGGAAAACTTAACGACCAATTATCTGATATTGATGATTTTAAAAATATTTTTGTCGATTTAGGTCGGGTTTATGACAATCCGCCTATGACAAAAAAACAGCGTTTTATTTATCAATTAACTGATAACGGTCATCGCTTTATGCCAAGCTTTTTATTGAAAAAAGACATCGGTATCATTCCACAAGACTGGTGCGTAACTCCTGTTAAAAACTATATGCATAAACAATTATTGGCTGTTAATCCAAATGCTAAAGCTGGGATTTTGCGAAATATGGATAAAAAAGCTTATAAACAATTAATTAATCGTTATAAAAAGTTGATGAAACAATACGACAAAAACTTTGACAGAGTTACGGCTGAATATCAATCAAAACAAAAATATTTAACCTCTATTGAGTTTTGGAAAAAATACTTGGAGATTTAACATATGAAAAAACTTTATAATATAGAGTTGTTTCGATTCATTTTCTCAATATTAATTGCTTATGGACACATGATGCTTTTTTATTTATTACCGGTCAACAAAGATATTTTCAGTTGGTGCAATATGGTACAAACTTGGGACGCAACACTCACTATTGTTGATTGTTTTTTCTTAATGACCGGTTTTTTCATGTTTAATACAATTACCAATAAAAAAGATGTGACCACATTAGAATTCGCAAAAGGGAAAATTATCAGATTATGGCCGGTTTATTTTTTCTCTTTTGTTGTGTTTTTTGTACTTTCAAAATTTAAAGTTTGTTCTTTTAATTTATATGATGATGTACTCAATCTTCTTTTTTTGCAATGTTCCGGACACAAACTGTCACTGGGGGACAGCGGATATTCTTGGTATATCTCATCATTATTTTGGGTTTCTATATTTTACTTTTATATACTCCGCAATTTTTCTCAAAAAAGTACACGACTTACAATCGCATTAATAACGTTTTTCTCATATATACTTTTGATTCATAAATTTAACGGGGGAGTAGGAGCTCACATTTCTCCGCCGATTTTAGATTTATTTACTCCCGGGATTCTACGTGCTTTAGGCGGAATAGGACTGGGGTATTTCGTCGGTGAGATATTTAATTCCGTAAAAAACATTGATTATAAAGATTTAAAAATTGCCAAGCGAGTATTCATTTCTACATTGGAAATAATACTAACCATGTTTTTACTATATAACTATGTTATTAAAAGAGTATACAACAACGCTCTTTTATATATTTTAGTATTTGCATTATTACTATTATTATTGGCATTACAGTTAGGAAAATACTCACAAGTGTTAAACTGGAAAGGTTTTGAGTATATCGGAAGATATTCTTATTCCATCTATATAATGCATCAACCTGTTTTTTTGACATTAAAAAAATATTTGTGGACTAAAGATTATGTTACCGCTAATCCAATTGAATCAGTACTTATCGGATTATTTTCCTGCTTGATTGTCGGCATATTAACATATCACCTCATAGAACAGCCGGGCAGAAAGTTATTAAAATACGTTTTGAAATAATTTAACAACTAAAAAGGAAAAAATATGAAACTTAATTCTATTCAAAAAATATCACATACTGATTGTACCGGATGCGGTGCTTGTTACAACATTTGTCCTAAAAATGCCATTGAAATGAAACTAAACCATGAAGGTTTTTGGTCTCCATTTGTTAATGAAGAAAAATGTACTGATTGTGGATTATGTACAAAAATCTGTCCGGCAATAGACATTTTAAAAAATAATAATCCAAAACCGGATTGTTATATTGCAATGGCTGCTGATGAAGATTTACGTATGAAAAGCAGTTCCGGCGGTATTTTCGGAATCTTGGCAGATTATGTTTTAGAGCAAAACGGATATGTCTGCGGTGCGACTTATACGCCCGATTTTCTACTTGAGCACGTCATCATTGATAATAAAAAAGATTTAGAAAAATTAAGAGGAAGTAAGTATCTTCAAAGTAATACCGGGAAGTGTTTTGCCAAAATAAAAGATTTATTGGAAAATAAAAAATATGTTCTTTATTGCAGTACACCTTGTCAAGTTGCCGGATTAAATAAATTTTTAAACAAAGATTATGAAACTTTAATTACCATAGATTTGCTGTGTCACGGCGGACCGTCACCTAATGCTTTTAAAAAATATTTAAACGAAACTTATCCCATAAAAAAAATCAAAGATTATAAGTTCCGGGATAAAAGCCATTTCGGATGGGTTGCTCATGAAAATGTTTATTTCAAAAATGGTAAAGCTGCTCACGTATCCAGAGAAGTGTCACCTTGGTACAGAGCATTTTCACCATGTTTTTCTGTAAGAGAAAGTTGCGGTACTTGCAAAGCGTCATCTTTACCACGTCAGGGTGATTTTACACTCGGTGATGCATGGGAAATTCATAAAGTAAACAAAGATTTTGATGACGGAAAAGGAACATCTATCATTTCCGTTAATAGTGATAAAGCAAAAACTCTTATTGATAAAATAAAACAAGAATCCAAATTGTTCGAACCTATTCCTTTAGAGTGGGTATTAACACACGGTCAACCTTTTGCCAAACCGTTTAAACCTACATCTATTTTCAGACATCGTTTTTTTGAAATGTTGCCTCATAATACATTTAAAAGAGCTATAGAATACACAGAACAAGGAAAATACGATGTTGCCGTAGTCGGTGTCTGGTACGGTTGTAACTACGGAAGTTTAATGACTTATTATTCAATATATAACTTCCTTACAAAAAACGGATATTTAACTTTAATGGTAGATAAATCGCCTTTATCTCCAAATGATCCGGAATTTAATAATAATTTCCACAGTAGAAAATTTTGCATAAAACATTACAGAGACAGGATGAGTAAACCACGACTCCCGGAACAAATGTGGGAATTAAATCGTTTTGCCGATACATTTTTACTCGGTAGTGACCAGGTTTTACATCCAAACTCTGTCGAATACACTAAAAAATCTTTCTTATTAAATTTCGTAGAAAATTCAAAAAAGAAAATTACATTTTCTTCATCTTTCGGTCATGAACAAGACCCTAACAGACCGGAAGAAAGAGGGGAAATAGGTCGCTTACTTCGTCGCTTCGACCATATCGGATTACGAGAAGAAAGCGGAGTTCAGATAATGAAAAAAAATTACAGAGTCTACAACGCAACAACAGTCATGGATGCCATATTTTTGTCTGAACCGGATTTGTATAAACAAATAGCTTCCGAATCTGACAAAAATGAAACAGAACCATTCATTGCAACATATATTCTAGATCCTAATTCGGAAATAAAAAAAGCGTTACTTCATGTATCTGAAAAATTGGGATGTAAACTGATAAATCTTCTAGACGGAGCAACTTATATTTTTAATAAAAATGAAAAAGCATTAGGATTACCGGGAGTAAAAAATTTAGAAGTACAAGATTGGCTTTATTACCTAATAAACGCAAAGTTTGTAATAACAGATTCTTATCACGGAACATGTTTTTCTATATTATTTAATAAAGATTTTATCACCATAGGTAATAAAATACGTGGTTTAACACGTTTTAAAATGGTTTTAGGACTGACAAAACTTGAAAATCGTTTCGTCTTCGAACCAGCTGAAATTTTAGAAAATGATAAATTATTAGAATCTATAAATTATGAATATGCAAATAAAGTTTTAAAAACTGAAATTGACAAAACCAGAAAATGGTTATTAGACGCACTAGCTGCACCTAAGAAAATTAGATTTTTAGATATAACTACTTTTTTAAGAAAAACAACTTTAGCCAAAATTTTAAAAAAGTTTTTAATTTCAATAAAACGTACTATAGTTGCAAAATTAAAAAAGACAAAACTACAAGATTGACAATTAATATCTGTTGTGTTAAAAGAACGCCAATAAAAATTATTACAGCCTCTTGGTGTAATAACCAAATTCCATAAGGGGGAAAAATGCGTAAGTACGAAATGATGATTGTTTTCGATGAAGAAGTGACTGCTATTGATCAGTGCAAGACATTTCTTTACGACACACTAAAAGAACATAGTGTGAAAATTCTTGAAGAAAAAGATTTGGGCGTAAAAGACCTTGCCTATGAAATCAACAAAAAGAAGAAAGGTCATTACTTCCAATTTTTACTTGAAGCAGAACAGTCTGTTTGGGTAGAAATTCAAAAAACTTTCAAAATTACAAAAAGTGTAATGCGTTATATTATTCTTAATCAGGAAGGTTAAGCTATGTCAAAAGACCTGAATTCTGTTGTACTTGTCGGAAGATTGGTTAAGGATCCTGAAGTGCGTTACACGTCCAGCGGAACTCCCGTAGCCAGAATTTCCATAGCAAACGGAGAAAGAATCAAACAAAATAACGAGTGGACTGATTTTACTAATTTTTTTGATGTGACAATATGGGGTAATCAAGCTTCAAATTGTGAAAAATATCTTAGAAAAGGAAGTCAGATTGCTATAAACGGTAGTTTAAGACAAAACCGTTGGACTGATCCGGCAACGAATCAAACTCGTTCACGAGTAGAAGTTATTGCTAATTCTATTCAATTTCTTTCACCAGCAAGCGGACAGAATATGCAGGGTGGGCAAGCAAGCTATCCTCAGAATAATAATAGCGGTGTCGCAAGTATGCCGACACAACCATCAACACCTAAAAATAATGGATTTATCCCTGATCCTTGGGGAGATGCTGGTACTCCGGTATCTTCCGATGTTGGTGATCCTTTCGGTGGTGTTGATAATATTGACGATATACCATTTTAATAAGGAGATATTAAATGTCTGAAGAAAAAGATGAAAAAGTTGATGCAAAAAATTTTGTTCCAAAAGACAAAATGGAAAATGATCAAATAAAAAACAGAAAAAAAATGTTTTCACGCAAAAAAGTTTGTAGATTTTGTGTTGATAAGACTTTGAAAATTGATTACAAAGAAGTTGATACTTTAAGAAGATTTATTACTGAAGGTGGAAAAATCATTCCTAAGAGAATGAGTGGTAATTGTTCTAAACATCAAAGAAGAATTGCAGCAGCAGTAAAAGTGGCTAGAGCTATTGCTCTTTTGCCTTATGTAAAAGCCTAAGGAGTAAGTAATGAGCGTAACAAAAGTTATACTTGTAAAAGATGTATATAACCTTGGAGAAGAAGGTGATATAAAAGATGTTAAAAGAGGGTATGCCAGAAATTATTTGATTCCTCAAGGATTTGCTGTTGATTACACTCTTCAAAACAGAAATACTTTAGCTAAAAGAAGTGCAGCTATTGAAAAGAAAAAACTTCAGAAAAAAGAAAATGCAGGTGCTTTAAAAGTTAAACTTGAAGCAGAAGAAATCTTAGTTAAGATTCCTGCAGGAGAAAAAGGAAGATTGTACGGAACAGTTACAACTTCTCAAATTGTAGAAGAATTAACTGCTAAAGGTTATGAACTTGATAAGAGAAATGTTGAAATCAGCGATCACATCAAGATTGCAGGAAAATACAAAGTATCAGTTCACTTGTACAATGATATCTATGCTGAAATTCCTTTAGTAGTAGAAGGTATTGTTGAAGAAAAGAAAAACGAAGGAAGAAGACCTTCAAGAAAGAAAAAAGAAGAAGCTGTTGAAGCAGTAGCTGAAGACACAGCATCTACTGCTGATGCAGAATAATCATATTATTTAATATGAAAACTGACAGCTATGGCATTTTTTGTCACAGCTAGTCAGTTTTTTTTTATCTTTATAAAAATTCTTTCTCTGAAAAAGCAAAGTTTTTTGTAGGAAAAGGCATGAATAATACAAAGTCACATAACGGTAAAGTCGTACCTTCAAATTTAGATGCAGAAAAATATATTTTAGCATCGCTGTTATTATACAATGAAGTTTTTGATAATTTAGAAGAAGTAAAACTTGAAGCTGAAGATTTTTTTGATATTCGAAACCAATGTATTTTTAAGGCTATGCGAGAGTTAAAATCCGAAAATCAACCATTAGAGTTGGTTTCAATTACCGAAAAAATGCGTGTCAGTAAAACTCTTGAAAGTGCCGGCGGTGCCGAATATCTATCTCTTTTACTTGATGTACAACCTACAAGTGCTTATGCCGTACATTATGCAAAAGTTGTAAAAGATAAATCTACATTAAGAAAACTAATTTCTATTTCAAGTGAAATCTTAAATGAAAGTTATAACAATCCGGAAAATATAAAAGAATTGGTCGATTGTGCAGAAAAGAAAATTCTTGATATTAATGACGATGTTTTTTCTACAAAACTATTTGCCGTAAAAGATGTCGTTCGAGAAGCTATAAAGTATGCTGTAGACCAAAGTAAGCACAACGGTGAAATTTCCGGTATCCCATCCGGATATTACGATTTAGATGACATGACCGACGGTTTTCATGATTCCGAATTAATAATAATTGCTGCACGTCCATCCGTTGGTAAAACAGCCTTTGCATTAAACATTCTAAACAACATGGCTTTACGACATGGTAAAAAGATTGGTTTTTTCAGTTGCGAAATGCCTAAATTACAACTTATGTTAAGAATGCTTTGTAGTGAAGCAGAAGTGGATCAACAAAGATTAAAAAAAGGGACTTTACCTCAACAAGCTTTAGGACAATTAGCCGAAGTTGCAGATCATTTTTATAAATCTACAATCATTTTTGATGACACTCCTAATATTCCGATTATGGAACTACGCAGTAAAGCTCGAAAAATGCGACGTGAATTTGGAGTCGAATGTATTATGATAGACTATTTAGGTCTCGTATCCGTAGGTGAAGAAATGAGTCAACTGCCACGTCATGAACAAGTAGCTTTTGTTTCTAAATCATTAAAATCATTAGCTCGTGAACTTGAGATCCCGATAATTGCTTTAGCACAGTTAAACCGTCTCGTAGAATCCCGAGGAGACGACGGCGTTCCCAGAATGTCTGACTTAAAAGATTCCGGCTCTATAGAACAAGATGCCGATTTAATCATGTTTATTCACAGAAAACAGTCACAATTAACCGAAAATGACGGACCAAGTAAAGTTGATATGAGAAAAATTATTGTAGGTAAAAACAGAAATGGTCCTATAGGTGATGTCGATTTTATATTCTTAAATCAATTTACGAAGTTCGCATTAAAAGATAAAACAAGTAACGAACAATTTGAATAATATCGGAGATTTCTATGAAGAGTTTTTTTAAATCTTTTTTTATTTTCTTTTCTGGCATGATGTTCAGCGGTTTTTTATTAATCGCACTAATAATAAGTTTCGTTTTACTATTTCAGTCACAAACTAATAAAGATTTACAAAATGATTCTTTTTTAGTTCTTGATTATAACGGAGAAATAATTGAGAAACCAAACGAAACATCTTTATTTTTCCCTAACAACAAAATCAGATTAAAAGACATCACAAATGCAATTGATAAAGCCCGTTTTGATAATAAGATAAAATTTATATTGATTGACGGTGACTTTACGCAATATCCGATGAATTATGTTTATGAAATAGAAAAGGAATTACAAAACTTTAAAAAATCCGGGAAAAAAGTTTATGCATGGTTTTCGAATTCCGGCGGAAGTGCGTATACCTTGTGTACTGCTGCAGAAAAAATAGCAATGCCAAATACAAATGCTGCCAATCTAAATATCGGTGGCTACAGTATGACAATTCCGTATAATAAAAATTTATTCGATAAAGCCGGCATTGCGTTTCATGTAGTGCACATGGGAGATTTTAAAGGCAGCGGTGAAAATTACACAAGAGACACTATCAGTCAGCAACTTGAAGAACAATATAGACTTGTTTTTGATAATATTTATAAATCTAAAATTGAAATAATCGCAAAAAATCGAAATCTGAAACCGGAAATTCTTGATTCACTGATTGCAAATAACAAAACACGATTTATGACTCCGGACGATGCTATAAAACACGGACTCGTAGATATAAAAACAAGTCGGGAAAATTTCATTTCAGAAGCTTCTGCAGGTAAAAAGTTATCTGCGATTTCTTTAGAATCTTACATTCCACTTTTATCCGGCGGAAATACTACAAATACTTCAAATAATAAAATTGCAATTGTTTATGTAGACGGACAAATCATAAACGGAGATTCTGCTGAAAATTATAACGGTGAAAGTTATATCGGTGAAAAATCTTTCAACCAAGACATTGAAAAAATCCAAAAAGATCCTTCTGTACAAGGAGTAATTTTGAGAGTTAATTCTCCCGGCGGAAGTGCTTTAGCCAGCGAGATTATGTATCAAAAACTTATGGAGTTAAAACAAAGCAAGCCTCTTTTTGTTTCAATGGGAGCGTATGCTGCATCCGGCGGATATTATATAAGTTTACCAGCAAATAAAATTTATACTTCACCTTTTACTATTACCGGCTCGGTAGGAGTAGTTTCTATGTTTATGGATATTGAAAAATTAAGCGATAAAATTGGAATTAATTTCAATACTATAAAAAAATATCCAATGGATGATATGTTTTCATTTGCACGAAAACCAAGTGATTTAGAATTAGAATCTATTCGAAATTCATCACGCATGATCTATAAAGAATTTACATCTCATTTAGTTGAAAATCGTAAAATCGATTCCATACTTATTCCTCAAGTAGCTGAAGGAAGAATCTGGTCTGGAGCTCAAGCTGTTGAAAATATAAACTTTGCCGATGAAATCGGTTCATTAAATGACGCAATAGAAGGCTTGAAAAAAGAATTAAATTTAAATTCTGTAAAAATTGAAGAATATCCGCGTCCTGCTGATGTATTTGAGAAATTAGGAAGTTTAATGAATACGGTAATCAATAAACATTCAATATTAGAGCAACTAGGATTTGATGATTTTCAATGTGAAAATGTTAATCGTCCATTATTATATACGCCAAAATATATTGAAAATTCTAAACTTTAAAAGGAGTATTTTATGGGTATAAATTTTTGTAATGTAAATTTTCCACGTAACGGAGTTTTAGCTTCCGGAATTTTAGGAGTCACCGGTTGTTCTATGGCAAATGTCGCAGAAAACGGTGCCGGTGGTATAACTTGTAAATCTATTTCAAAAAATGAACGTAACGGTCATCCTACACCGGTAGCTCAAGTTTATGAACATGGATTACTAAATGCCGTAGGATTATCCTCAACAGGTATTGATAATTCTAATAAAGAACTAAAATATTTACGTGAAAACAGTGACGCTGTTGTCATAGCTTCTGTTTTCGGAGCAACACCGGAAGAATTCAGAGATACAGCCGTTATGTTAGATGAAAAAAATGTTGATATTATAGAATTAAATATTTCATGTCCTAACGTAGCAGATGAATTCGGATTAGCATTCAGTGCAACTCCAGAAAGTGCTGCATCTGTAGTAAAAGCTGTTCGTCCGGCTACAAACAAACCTATATTAGTAAAATTATCTCCGAATTTTCCTAATATCGGAAGAATCGCAAAAAGTTGTGAAGATGCCGGAGCCGACGGTATTACCGCAATTAATACAGTAGGACCAGGAATGTTGATTGATATTCACACTTATCAGCCAAAATTAAGTAACAAATGCGGAGGCGTAAGCGGTCCGGCAATATTACCGATAGCAATTCGTTGTATTTACGACATTTATAAAAGCGTAAAAATACCTATTTTGGGAATGGGGGGAATCACAACCACAGAAGATGCAATACAAATGATTGCCGCCGGAGCCAGAATTTACGGAGTAGGTACTGGTGTAATTATTCAAGGGAAAGACATTTTCAAAAAAATTAATAACGGAATCGACGCATATTTAGCTGATAAAAAAATAAGTTATGATGATTTAGTCGGTATTGCTCATAAACAATAAGGAGATAATCATGAACAAACAATTAATTGAAAAAACATATCCAATTATAAAAATTGAAGATCATAACACAGATAATCAACAAAAAACATTTTTCTTCAATATTGAAGATGATGTAATAAAAAACAATATAAATGTTCTTCCTGGACAATTTTATATGTTACGAACAAAATTAGGACAAAAACCTATTTCTGTTTCTCATTTTGACGGAAAAATTATCGGTTTTACTGTTTTAAAACGTGGTAATGTAACAGCCGACCTTCTCGATAATGCAGATGTCGGGACTTACATTGGTTTGACGGGTCCATTGGGCAATACTTTTGACTTATCTGAAAATGATGAAAACATATTAATTATAGGCGGCGGAGTAGGTATTGCACCTGTTTATAATTTGGCAAAATATGCATTAAATAAAACCAATATAAAAACTACAGCTTTGTTTGGTTCCAGAACGGCATCTTTATCTGCATTCGCACAAGATTTACCACGTCAAACAGATAGATTTGAATCTCGTTTTTACACTGATGATGAAACAGGTGAAAATCATGGTTTTGTAACAAAAGATTTAGAAGAGATTTTCTCCAAACAAAAATTTACCAGTGTTTATATGTGTGGTCCGGAAAAAATGATGGTAATAGCTGCCGAACAAATACGTAAATTGCAACCAAACATCAGAATAAGAATTTCAATGGAACGTTATATGAAATGCGGAATCGGATTATGCGGATCGTGTGTTCTTGATGATATCGGGCTTAGAGTTTGTGCCGACGGTCCGGTTTTCGATTATGATGTATTAATAAAATCAAAAGAATTCGGAAAATATCACCGAGATTCCCACGGCGTAATTCATTCTTTTTAGGAGTTTTGATGAAAACTTTAATTACTAATATCAAAGCATTTATTAACGGCAATTTCATTGATACAAAAATTTTATTAAACGATGAAAAAATAATTGAAGTATCTGAAAATATAACAGCCGATTCTGACACAAAAGTTATCGACGGAAAAAATGCTTATGTTTCCTATGGTTTTATAGACCCACACGTTCATTTCAGAACTCCGGGAGCTGAAAATAAAGAAAATTGGAATTCCGGAAGCAAGGCAGCATTAGCCGGAGGTTTTACATACGTACTTGATATGCCTAATAACACGCCTGCGGCTACAGATTTTGATATATTAAAAAAGAAAACTGAAATAGCTAAAAAAGACAGCCTTGTAAATTTTGGTTTTTACTTAGGACTTACGGAAGAAAATAGTACTCATCTAAGTGAAATACTTGAACAATGTAAAAAAGATTCTGTTCCTGTATTCGGAATCAAAGTTTTCCTTGGTGCTTCAACCGGCTCATTATTGGTAGAAAATATTGAAACTATCGAAAAAGCATTTGCAGTAGGCGTACCGGTTTTATTTCACGGCGAAGAAAATTCCCTATTAAAAAATTCAGTTTTTACAACATTGGAGCAACACGAAGCAAACCGTCCGGCAAAAGCCGAAATCGAAGCCATTCGAAAAATAAAAAAAGCAGCTGAAAAATACAAAAATACAGCTAAAATTTATATCTGTCACTTATCTTCCGACGGAGGCTTACAAGAAGCTTTAAAAATGCGTAACGAAGGTTTCAATATTTATTTAGAAGCGACTCCGCATCACTTAGTTCTAAATTTGGAAGCGATTACATCTTCTCCAATCGCAAAAGTTAATCCTCCGATTCGTCATAAAAATGATATGACAGCATTACAAAATGCATTAAAAAATAGTCAAATTGATTGTATCGGAACAGACCATGCTCCGCATTTAATTGAAGAAAAAACATCTGACGATCCGCCGTCCGGTTTTCCGGGACTTGAAACTGCATTTTATGCATTAAATACGTTGGTTTCAAAAAAGGTTATTACATTAGAACAACTTATTGAAAAACTAACCGAAGCGTATAAAATTTTTAATATAGCTATGCACGGAGAAATAAAAGCCGGTTATTATGCAAATCTAGTTTTTCTGCAACATAAACATACGGTTTTTAACGCTGCGAATGCAAATACAAAAGCTAAATTTTCTCCATTTGATAATATTACCTCTGATATTTCCATAGAACATGTTTTTGTCAATGGAAAACAAAATTATTAAAAATGCTAGCAGCGTTTCTTGGGAAGAAAAATGGTCGGAATTTATTTTAGCGGAACAGGCAATTCCAAATATGCGGTTGAATTGTTTTGCAAAGAGTATGATAAAAATACAAGAATATTTTCGATAGAAGACATTGATATTTGTCGTGCAGTTAAAGATGAAGAAATACTTATTTTTGCATATCCGGTTCAATATAGTACCGTTCCAAAGATGCTGCGTGATTTTATTATTGATAACAAGGAATTATGGGCAAACAAAAAAATCTTTGTCATTGCTACAATGGGATTATTTAGTGGTGACGGTGCAGGTATTCTCGGACGACTTTTGAAGATGTACGGAGCAAAAATAATTGGTGGATTACATTTAAAAATGCCTGATAGTATCGGTGATATAAAATTATTAAAACGGTCTTTAAATGGTAATAAAGTTCTTATTAGAAAGGCTGAACAAAAAATAAAAAATGCTGTTCATTCTTTTAATATAGAAAAACTGCCTCAAGAAGGAATCGGTATTTTTTACCGTATGGCTGGATTTTTCGGACAAAGACTGTATTTTGGTCACATGACAAAAAATTACTCTGATAAATTGCATGTGAATACAGACAAATGTATTGTTTGCGGAAAATGTGAAAAATTATGTCCTATGAAAAACATAAAACTTGTTAATAAAAGAATATTACAAAATAATCAATGTACCATGTGTTACAGATGTATTAATAATTGCCCAAAACAAGCTATAACTTTGCTTGGAAAATCTGTTGTAGAGCAAAGTTTAATAGAGAAATACTTAGAATGATCTTTTCACTATTGATGAAAATAAAATGCATTCGGAGAATTGAATTTACTTATTCAAATTTACCGAGTGTTTTTTTATGTCCAAATAGCTGATAAAGAAGAGTAGGGAATAGACTAAAATTTTTTAATACAACTCAATATCACATGAGATTTAATTGTATTATTTTTAATACATTCCAACCTTGAAGTAACATGATAAACCTACACTTAACCAGCTTATAAGTAAAATAATCAATAATAAAATTGTATTTTCCTAAAATATTTAAAATTTTAAAAGTTATCTTTTTTTATACTATTCACTATAAATCAAATTAAATATTAACATCTTCATCAAACAGAATGTTCTTTCATTCAAGCCTTAAAAAACACAAAAATGTATTCAAAATTTTAGAATATGCAAAAAAAATATAAGTTATTTTATTCTTTAATCTATTATTAAATAAACAGATTTCAGTAAGTAAAAAACATTTTTTTAAAAAGGTAAGCGAGAAAAATATGAATATATTCTTATTAATTAATATAGTTTTATAAGGTAAATTTTATGCTCTCTTGTTATTGTAATATTAAGGAATCACAAAATAAAAACTGGAACTGTCCATCTTCCATCCAGCCTTGGGAATGCCCACACAATATATTAAACTCAAATAAAACATTTTTTCACGATAGGAAAACTGCAAAATGCTTGAAAAAACATAACATTATAATGGGAATTATTTTTCTTTTCACACCTTTATTTCCGTTATCTGCATATTTTTTTGCCAGTGCAGCTTCAATAAAAAGCGGTAAGAAAAACGTTTTCAGAAGAATAATATAATCAAGATTTTTTAAAATACCACTCTTTGAATGGTCCAGATAAATAGAAAGAACCTGTAACTAATTTTGCATTAGAATACTTTTTATCATTTATAAACTCTTCAAAAGCCTTTTCTTGCACTGGAACAAGCTTTACGTTATCACAATATTTTTGCAACTCTTTAACCAATTGCTGAACATCCGCATTTTTATATGCGGATAGGTTAGTTATTAAAATTTGGTCTGCAATCTTTGCTATCTTTCTGCTTATATAAGCAACATCTTTTGTATTGCACACACTGAATAAAATATCCCATTTTTTATTTGGAAAATGCTTTCTCAACGTAATAACTAAACTATCAATAGATTCTTTATTATGTGCCGTATCAATAAAAAGACTTTCAGATGATGAAATCTTTTCTATTCTGCCGGGAATACTTAAATCTATAGAACCATATATTTTTAAATGCTCAATAAGATTCGGGGATATTTGTAAAACACATTCTAATGCTGTTAGAAAATTCCAAATCTGGTGTTTTCCATAAAACGGCAATTGAAAATCAACTTTATTTTTCCCTTTTCGCTTAAATGAAAAAGATATTCCGTCTTGTCTATAACAAATATTCTCCACTTTATAAATCTTCTTAACAGAGAAAAAAGGAGAGTTCAGTTTATTTGCTACATTAGAAAAAAATTTGCCGCATCTGTAACATTGTTTCCCGAATATAACCGGACGATTTTCTTTTATTATTCCGGCTTTTTCCGCTGATATCTGTCTTATTGTATTACCGAGAATCTCAATATGGTCAAAACCAATTGTGGTTATTACCGATATTTCCGGATTTATAACATTAGTACAATCAAGCCGACCGCCGAGTCCCGTCTCTATTACAAAATAATCAGCATCTCTTTGAATACCATACATAATAGAAATCAAGAAGAAAAATTCAAATGTTGTGGGAACCAAATTATTTTTATCAAAAATTTTCTTTAATGAACTTGTTATATCTATTAAATCATCATCAGAAATTTCCATCATGTTATACATGATACGTTCATTTGTCCGTACCAAATGAGGAGAAGTAAATGTTAATGTATTATAGCCGCATTCAAGTAAAAGTCTTGTTATAAATAACGAAGTACTGCCTTTTCCCTTAGTTCCTGCAATATGAATAAATTTCAATCCTTTATGCGGATTTCCCAAACAATTTAATATATTCGAAATATTATCTAAAGAATAACATGACGCTGATGTCCCTGTTTTTTCCAAATTTGTAAATGAATATATATAATCCAAAGTCTCTTCAATATCTTGAAACATTATTTCCATCCAAAAGTTGCAGGTGATTTATTAGTAATATCGTAATAAATATTATCAACAAAAGATAACAGCGTAATTTCTTTTACTATTTGTTTTAATAATAAAATACCAGGATTTTTAAATCTTGCAAGAAGCATATCCATTTTAATCACCGGCTTTTTCATTTAATTTTTTTACCGCTTCTTCAAAAGAAAAGTGTGAAAGTAAAAATTTGGCATTCTTCCAAAACTGATGTAATTCTTTTAATGAATAATCTTTCATTTTTTTCTCTTTTGCTTGAAGTTCAACCAAACGAAAACGTTGTGAAAAACGATCATTACACTTAAAAAGTGCAGTTTCTGCATCTACATCTAAATGCAATGCCAAATGTATAGTCGCAAACAGCAAATCACCGATTTCTGCTTCTACATGCTCAAAATTTTTATTTTTAACAGCATCTTCAATTTCTTCTATTTCTTCTTTTACTTTTCCTATAACTGATAAATAATCTTCTTTAGGCCAGTCAAAACCATTTTTTATTACTTCTTTTTGGATTTTCTTCGTTTTTGATAGAGTAGGTAATTCTTGCGGGATTTTATCTAATATCGATTCTTCTTTATCAACATTATCTTTTTGCTCTTTCTTTTTAATTTCTTCCCATAATTGATTAACTTCGTCTTCAGAATTTACTTTAACTCCAGCAAAAATATGCGGATGACGACGTATCATTTTCTCAGAAATAGAATCTATCACATCCGAAATAGCAAACTCATTATTTTCTTTTGCTATTTGTGAATGAAGAACTATTTGAAGTAACAAATCTCCAAGTTCTTCCTGTAAATGCTTATAATCTTTACTTACGATAGTATCTGCAACTTCATTAGTTTCTTCAAACAAAAACTGTAATAATGAATCGTGTGTCTGTTTTTTATCCCAAGGACATCCATTCTCACCACGTAGAGTTGCGATTATTTCTACAAACTTATCAAACTTATCCATAACTAAAGATTTTTATCCTTTTATTTTCATCAATTCACGTAAATATAAAAAAAAGACGATTGAAACCAATCGCCTTTAATTACAATAAAATTGGGCAGTGCCAGGATCGAACTGACGACATTCTGCTTGTAAGGCAGACGCTCTCCCAACTGAGCTAACCGCCCGGTTTTGTAAAATATAATTTGTTTCTTAATAAAATTAAGAATTGGGCAGTGCCAGGATCGAACTGACGACATTCTGCTTGTAAGGCAGACGCTCTCCCAACTGAGCTAACCGCCCAAGTTGTATACTTTGTAACTTCTCAACCGGCGTTACAAAGATAGGCGACTTTTATCATAGAAAATAACGTATGTCAACTATTTTTTTAACATTTTAATTTCTATATGCGGAATCTTTGATAATTCCAGATTAAAAATTATTGCCGACGGACTTCTTTTTATTTGTCTTTCAGGAATTCCGTTTCTCAACAAAAAGTCTTTTATACTGTTTGTTCTGGTAACAGAAATAGACATTATTTCTTCATCTTTTTTTACCGAATTTTCTACATAACTAACTATTACAATAGTCGCAGACGGATAATCTTTTAAGAACAAAACCAAAGCTTCTAATTTTTCACAAGAATCCTTAGTCAATTGATTTTTATCATCAAAATAAATACCTTCAATGTGAACATTTTTACCAAGTGTTGCATTATAAAAATCAAAATAAAGATCCGGACGTTTAACCGTCTTTACTTGCGGCAATGATACAACTTCTGTTTTTTTAACTTCATAGATTTTCACATCTGTCTTATTTTTCTGTTTATCTGTTTTTTTCCATTTGTATGAAAAATTCACACCGATATTCCATGTAAAAGTAAAAGAATCATATTCTATTGCCGGTGTTTCACAATTTAAATACGAAAAACCTATTTCCGTAAAAACTCCAATTTTCTTTATATACGGATTAGCCGTAAAACGCACTGTTCCTTCATATTCCCATTGAAAATTTTTATTTCTCGTTACCGGATAAAATCTGAAATTATTATGCAAAGAAAGATGTAAATAGGGGAAACGCATTGACGGAGTAAAAAAAACATTTACGTTTGTTGCCGTTCCAAATTGTGTTTCAGCCAAAACGCCTTCTTTTTTAATATCAAAGGCTGCTTGATTCCATAAAAAGTTTTGCTTAAACTCTAAACGCCATTTTTCCGCAGGTAAAAAAACAAAACCAAGTCCTGTATAAAAAATATTAGAAGCCCCGGAAGCTAATATTCCGGTATCGTAAGATGTCTGAGAAACATAATTATCTACAAGTTGCCACAACAAGCCAAATTTATCATCACAAATAAAAGCCCCCCAAACCTCTGCATTAAAACCTGTAAGCGAAAATTTATTATAAAAGTCTGCCGTAATTGGTAAAATCTTTACTTCACTTCCTATTTCCATCGTATATTCAAATGAATAAAGACTTGAAAGGGCTAAAATATATGTTATAAGGATGAGTATTCTTTTCGTCATATAAGATACTTTATACTTTTTCCTTTTAATTATCAACATGGCTTAGAGAATAAATCAGAGGTATATATTAAGCATGAAAATAAAAAATATTTATTTCCTATTTTGTCTTACTTTCTTAGTTTTTTTCGGATGTAAGAATAAAAATTTATCATCAGAAGTTTTTTCATCAAATTTAGAATATCAATTTTTTGATGACTTAGGAAAATTAAAATACATAGCAAATTACAATAAAAATCTTTTATTAACTCAATTAAGTCTTTTAAATGAAAACGAAAAATTAGCATATCAAACTATAAAATCACCTGAATCGGGACTTATAACCGAAGAACGAACTTTTAATAAATCAGGGAAATTAGAAAATATCACGCAATATCATTATTTACCCGACGGAAAATTAGAAAAAAAAGAAATCATATCAAATTCCAATAAATTACTTTTATCATGTTCCTACAAATACAATAATGAAGGGAAGATGACTAAAATCGATATTTACAACACAATCGAACAGAAAAAAAACATTATCACTTATGACGATACAAAAGATTCCGCATCTCATTCCATTTTTTCTGAAGACGGAAAAATATTATCTACATATAAAGAAGATTCGCATAACGTAGTATTTTGTGAATATATTAATGAACAACTTCATCAATCTACAACTTACAATAAAAACAACGGAAGTTCCGAAGAATCGACATTTGATAATTTAGGAAGTTTAATTTCTACAAAAAAATTTGATTCAACAAATGTTCTAACGGAAGAAAAGTTGTATAATCAAGGCTCATTAGTACAACGAAATGTTTATCGTTATAACAAACAAGGATTAAGAACAGAAAAACTGGAATACATCGGCAACAGTAATACAATCGAAAAGCAATTCATTTACTCATACGACAAAAACGGGCGTAAGACTAAAATGGATGTATATAATGCCAATGGTAAAATTTTGGAATACGTTGAATGAGTTTTAATATGAATAAAAATAATAAATACATTATAAGTAAAAGATTATTAACTATACTTCTTATTTGTTCTTTAATTCCTTTAACAATTATAATTTCAATTTTCACAAAGAATTTTTCTTCGTTCCTTAATCAACAGAATCAAGAATATTATCTTACAATGATAGAACAAGTTGCTATCAATTTGAATTACGACAACAATAGATTGCAAGAAGCTCTTGATTCGTTTTTCTTACAAAATAAAGAAGTTAGAAAACTTTTATTCAAAACTGAATTTAACAGTGCCATAGAAGAAATTCAATATGATCAATATTTGTGGGATTTATTTGAATTAAAACTATTACAGTCTATTGACGGTAATTTTTCTATAATCCAATTTGATAAAAAGTCCATTATAATGAAAAGCAATCATAAAATATCAAATTATGCTTCCAACGATTATAAAATAGATGAAATAGGGCTTAAAAACGATCCATTATTTTTAAGTTTAAAAAATAATCCTCAAAAAAGCCTCGCTATAGGAATGTTAAGAAAAGGAACGATTATCGGATATGAGTCTGAAAAAAGACCAGTCATTTTATATCCTATAAGAAATAATACAAATGAAATCGTAAAGGTTGCGGTAATAATTCAACCGTTAAATTATTACACAAAATTATATTCACATATCGAGCGTCTACATACCGGAACTCTGTTTGTTTCAGACGACTTTGGTAATGTTTTGTTTGCAAATCATCCGTCAAGTCAAGATGATTTTGAGTTTGATACAGAAAAAAAAGAATACATAAATAACGGAACATTTCATAACAATGATATTATGTCATATACAGATTACAGCAATCTTGTACTTGACTACAATATTATAAATCAACCGGAAATATTAAAATTTATGATTGATTCCGGTTTAAAAAGTCCTTTTTTACGTGACAGTCGTTCCGGAATACGTCATATTTCTTTGAAATATCATAATCATAAATATTTTGCAGTAGGGCGTGTAGATTCTAAAAATAATATCAAATATTTATTTATAATCCCTGAATATCATATTGTAAAAGCTGCAAAGAATTTCTTATTCATAATACTGTTTTTCTCATGTTGTATTTTGTTATTTCTTATTTTGACAATTGCATTTTGTTATTGGAAAGTAATTATACCGATAGAAAAAAAATATATCGGTTTGGAAGAAAAAAACTTCTATTTTATGAATCTTGCACATGAAATAAAAACTCCAATGACATTGATTCGAAATTATTTCGACTTATATATAAAAAAAGTAGGTCTAACAGATGAATTGAATGTTATTAGATTAAATATAAACAAAATAGAAAAAGATATGATTAATATTTTAGATTTCCGCAAACTTGAAGCCGGTAAACTTATCTATAATCATAAGCAAGTTTCTAATCTTTCAAATATTCTTCATTTAAAAGAACAATTATACATAGAAACTGCGGCAAAAAAACAAATAACTCTTAATTACCAAATTGCAGAAAATGCGTTTATCCTTGCAGACCCATTAGCCTTAGATCGCATAATGACCAATTTAATCGACAATGCAATAAAATATACTCCTAAAGGTGGAGAAATAGATGTAAAATTAGAAATTCTTAAAGGAGATAAAATAGAACTTTCCGTAAAAGATACCGGAGTAGGAATATCTAAAAAGGATCAACGTAAAGTTTTCTCTCCATATATTCAATTTTCAAATTCTGAAGGTTCATCAAGCGGTGTAGGACTTGGAATGTTTATAACCTACGGAATAGTAAAAGAATTAAAAGGCTCTATTAATGTAAGCAGCAATCCTACCGGCAACGGAACTTGTTTTACCGTAAAATTGCATTTATTGGATAATGATAATTTAAAAAATGATCAGGTCACAAATACAGATTTAAAATCCATACCTACAATAGGATTTTCTCCTATATTTGAAAATAGTGAAATACAATTACCTCCGCCAAATCCTGATTTTTTCAATATTATGATATTAGAAGACAATATTGATTTAAGCTACTACATGGCAACATCTTTAAAAGATTCATACAATATTTATCTTGCTTCTAATGGAAAAGAGGGAATTAGACTCTTGGATGAAATTAAAAAACCGGATCTTATAATATCCGATATGATGATGCCGGAATTAGACGGATACGACTTTTTAAATTATCTTAATAAAGATGAAAAATTCAGAGACATTCCTTTTATTTTCCTCAGTGCAGCCTCAGACAGTGACAACAAAGTAAAAGCATTTCTTTCCGGTGCTGTCGACTTTGTTGAAAAACCTTTTTCAATTGTACTTTTAAAAGCACGAATAAACGCATTATTGAATTATCAGAAAATAAAAAAAGAATTAAACGAAAAAGATAAATACATCACTATGGGAATGTTACTCGGAGGAATTTCTCATGAAATTTTTAATCCTCTCCTTGGGATTTATGCACCACTGGAAAATCTTGAATTATTGTTAGAAAATTTTTCTGATGATGAATGCCAGAAAAAAGGTTTAAAATACATAAAAAATATAGAAACAAATATTGCCAGGATAGAAAATGTTGTAAAAAGTCTTAAAGTGTTGTATTATAATCGGGATTTTGAACGTACCGAAATCAATTTAAGTGAAATACTAGATTCTATAGCAAATATTTTTGCTGCTAAAATGCCTCCGGATAAAATAACTTTTACTACTGTTATTCCGGATAATTTTCATTTAAATGCAAACCATGGAGTATTGACACAAATTCTGATGAACCTAATAAAGAATTCCATCGATGCTTTAGACGGTATAGAAAACGGGAAAATAAATGTTGAAGCTTTTGTTACTAACAGACGAAGCTACATAAGTGTTTCTGATAACGGAAAAGGTATAGACAAAGAAGATTTAGAATTGATATTCAATGCTTTCTTTACTACTAAAGATGTCGGTAAAGGTACAGGTTTAGGTTTGTATCTGGTAAAAGATCTTGCCAATAAAATGGGATGGCAAATAGATGTCAGCAGTGAAATTGGTAAAGGCACAGAGTTTAAAATCTTCTTTAATTAGGTTTTGATTATCATATAAAACAGTTAAAATGGGTCGGATTATGGAAAAAAAAGCTAAAATTTTATTTGTAGATGATGAAGAAATTATTTTGAGTAATGTTAAGGATTTCTTAGAAGATACTTTTAACATTACAACGGAAAGTTCTCCTCATGCAGCTTTAGAGCTTTTAAAGAATGAGAAGTTTGATATTGTTATATCTGACTTTAAAATGCCCAAAATGAGCGGAGCTGATTTTCTCAGTGCTGCAAAAAAATTAGATGGATATATTTACGGAATCCTTTTAACCGCATATGCAGAAAAATCTATTTTGCAACAAATGATTAATGATAATCTTATTAATAAAGTTATTGAGAAACCATATAAACTAAGAGACCTCAGAGATATTTTGGAAGAAGGTACCGTTTTTTGTGAAAAAAAGAAACTTGAAGCTGAAAAAATTGAAGCTATGAAATTAAGTTTCGAAACGTTAAGAAACGAAACTGACGAAGAAATTATCGGTGCCACAACTACTCTTAAAGATGTTTATGAAAAAGTTTTAACTATTGCCAAACATCCAGTGAATGTATTAATTACCGGTGAAACTGGTACCGGAAAAGAATTAATAGCCAAAACTATTCATTACCTATCACCTAGAAGATATGGACCTTTTATAAAAATAAATTCTACGGCAATTCCAGAAACTCTTTTTGAAAGTGAACTTTTCGGATATAAAAAAGGGGCATTTTCAAATGCAACACAAGATAAAGCCGGTAAAATTGAATTAGCTCATAACGGAACTTTATTCTTAGATGAAGTAGGAGACATGGAACTTGGACTTCAAGCGAAATTGCTTCGTGTTCTTCAAGAAAAAGAAGTTGAACGTTTAGGTAGCAACAAAGTAATGAAAGTAGACTTTAGATTAATTGTTGCTGCAAATAAAAATCTAATGACAAAAATTGATGAAGGTTTATTTCGAGAAGATTTATTTTATAGAATGAACGAGTTCTCTATATCTTTACCGCCTTTACGTGACAGAAAAGATGATATAGAGCCAATGTTTCAATACTTTATGAACAAATCTTGCAAAGAGTTGGATATTCCTACTTTAGAATTAAGTAAAGAAGCCTTAAATTATTTAAAACAATGGAATTGGCCGGGAAACATCAGAGAACTAAAAAATGCAGTAAAACGAGTTTGCGTAATTTGTGCAGATGAAAAAATAATTCGTCCAGAGCATTTTGACTTTTTAGGGTTGAGAAAAGAACATATTTCAGGAAAACAATCAGGAATCGAAGGAGCTATTGAAACTTTAAAAAATAGCATTCTTTCAAAGGAATTAGCTTTTTCTGAAGTAGAAGATAAGATAGTTACTTGTATTCTAAAACATTTTAATAACAATGTTGCCGAAGCCGTTGAGCAAACTGGCATTTCAAAAAATAGATTTTATAAGATAAAAGATACAAAATAGGGGATTTTTATGATTCATAAAATAATGTTACTCGGTTCCGGAGAACTGGGAAAAGAATTTGTTATAGCGGCAAAAAGAATGGGGCAATACGTAATTGCTTGTGATTCTTATAAAAATGCTCCAGCTATGCAAGTTGCAGATGAATGTGAAGTTTTTAATATGTTAGACGGAGACGCTCTTGACTCTGCCGTAAAAAAACACAATCCGGATATCATAGTTCCGGAAATTGAAGCAATAAGAACAGAACGTCTTTATGATTATGAAAAATCTGGAATTCAAGTAGTTCCAAGTGCAAAAGCTGCTAATTTCACAATGAATCGCAAAGCTATTCGTGATCTTGCTGCGAAAGAATTAGGATTAAAAACAGCAAAATATCGATATGCAAAAACATTAGAAGAATTAAAAGATGCTGCAAATGAAATCGGTTTCCCTTGTGTTATAAAACCGTTAATGTCTTCTTCCGGTAAAGGGCAATCTATAATAAAAAGTGCTGATGACTTAGAAAATGCTTGGGACTATGCAGTGACTAAGAGTCGCGGAGATTTGGTAGAAGTTATAATAGAAGAGTTTATTAAATTTGACAGTGAGATCACTTTATTAACCGTAACACAAAAAAATGGGAAAACTTTATTCTGTGCACCAATCGGACATGTTCAAAAATCCGGTGATTATCGTGAAAGTTATCAACCGGCTCCGATTTCTGACGCACACCTAGCCGAAGCTCAGGATATGGCCGAAAAGGTAACAAAATCATTGAGCGGTGCAGGAATTTGGGGAGTTGAATTCTTCCTATCTAAAGAAAACGGAGTTTATTTCTCCGAATTATCACCACGTCCGCATGATACCGGAATGGTTACTCTTGCCGGAACTCAAAATTTGAATGAATTTGAATTACACCTAAGAACTATTTTAGGATTGCCTATTTCTATTCAACAATTCAGAGCCGGAGCAAGTGCCGTTGTACTGACAGATTTTGACGCTGAAGTTGTTCCTGAATATACAGGAGTAGAAGAGGCCTTATCATTAAAAAACACAGACATTCGAATATTTGGTAAACCTTTCACCAGAAAAAATAGAAGAATGGCTGTTGCTTTAACATATTCTGACAAAGATGAAGAAGATATACAAACATTAAGAGACCGTGCAATAAAAGCGGCTAATTTAGTTAAAGTTATCGAACATAAATAAAAAAAAATGGACTGTCTACAATTCGTGTGGCAAAACACTTTGTAGATAGTCCATTTTTTATTTACATCTCAAATTATCTATTCTAAATTAAACATCCTATAACGCTTCCGTCCGGATTTACACTTTCAATTCTAACTTCATAAAGTTCTTTTTGTTGCAATTTTTTATCAGTTTTAATTTTCACATCAAGATAATTTTCTGATTTCCCCAGAAAAAAATCTTCAACTTTTCTTTCAATTAAAACATTAAGTGTTTTACCGACAAAACCTTTCGCATAATCTACAGTAAGATTCTTACTCATAGATGTTATAATATTAACACGTTCATCTCTAATTCGTTCCGGTATTTTAGGTTTCATATTAAAAGCCTTTGTCCCCGAACGAGGAGAGAAAGCGAAAACATGAATATATGAAAAATCTGCCTTTTTCAAAGTTTCTTGAGTTTCAATAAAATCTTCTTCTGTTTCTCCGGGAAAACCTAAAATCAAGTCTGAAGATAAAAAAGGATTTTCTTTATTACTTTTAATTTTATCTACCATTAACAAAAAATCATCTGCAGTATACTTACGATTCATTGCTTTTAAAATTTTAGTACTTCCGCTTTGTAGTGCCATATGGAAATGAGGGCAAATACGTGAATCTTTTATAACATCAAAAAAATCTTGTGTTAAATTTTGTGGTTCTAAAGAACTTAATCTAAATCTTATATTCTTTGTTTCATTTAAAAGAAGTTTCAGTAACCCGGCAAAATCTAAAGACTCATAATGGTAATCGGATATATTTATTCCTGTTAAAATAATTTCACGATAGCCGTTCTTTTCAAATAGTTTAACTTCATTAACTATATCTTCGGGTAAACGAGAACGACTCCTGCCTCTGGCAAAGGGAATTTTGCAATAAGTACAAAAATTATTACATCCATCTTGAATCTTAGTAAAAGCACGTGAATGCCCTAGCATTTTACCAGTAGAAAAAGCAAATGTGCCGTCTAATGAAGAAGTAAAAAAATAAGGCTTTTTTGTAATCAGACCATTTTGATATAATTCAATAATTTCTAAGATTTGACTTTTATGTTTATTTTCAATTAAAATATCCGCATCTTGCAACTGCTCTATATTATCTTTATCAATCATGCAGCCACACATAATAATACATGCATTCGGATAATTTCTACGAACTTTATGAAGGCTGTTGCGACATTTTGCCTCAGCCTTTCCTGTTACAGTACAAGTATTAATAATTACAATATCCGGCTCTTCATTAGAAGAAAGTGATTTTTTTTCAAAACCACTTTCTTGTAATAAAAGCGCCATAGACTCAGCTTCATATATGTTAAGTTTACACCCAAAATTAATAATATGAAAAAGCATTAAGAATTACTGTTTTCTCCTTTTTTTAATTGTTCATACGCATTTCTGGCTTCAATATTAGCCGGCTCTATTTTCAATAATGCTTCATAATATTTCATTGCTTGTTTTGTATTCTTTAATTTTTCGTTCACCTTTCCCAACAAGAGAAGATTTTGAACATTATTCGGCTTTAATGCGTTAGCGGCACTTAACGCAGTATCAGCCTTGTAATATGCTCCTACATGATAATAAGAATCACCTAAATAATAATACAATAAATAAGTATATGGATCTTTCCATTTATTTTTTATTTTTGCGTATTTCTCAAAATATTTAATACTGTCATTATATTTATTTTGGAAATAACAAGCTTCTCCTAAATTCTTCAAAATATTAACATGAATAGGATTTATATTGTATCCTTCAATAGATATTCTTTCCATTTCAGGATAATCTTTCAAAGCTTTATAGTTCCACCCCAAAATAATATAAATATTTATTCTTCCTGGAAATAATTTTCTTTCTTCTTCAAGAGAACGAATAGAAGCATGATAATTTCCTTCAGAATAATAATCCCAACCATTTTTCTGACGAACAGCAGGAGTAGTCTGTACCGGTGCAGCAGGTGCATTATTTGCCGGAGCTGCAGCCGGAGTAGTTGCGTCTTGAGCAAAAAGTGTCAATGTAAATAAAAAGAACAAGTTAATTATTAAAATTTTCTTCATTATAAAACCTCAGAATCATTTGTTTTTTGTATAGTTATCGGCATTGAAATTTTACCGTTTACACTACAACCTTTTTCTATCGTTAATAAAGGAGCCGAAATATCTCCCATTACAGAAGCCGGAGCATGAATATGAACCATTTCAGATGCAGAAATATTTCCTACTATTTTACCAAAACATTGTAGTACTTTAGTTTTTATATCAGCATTAATAACCGACATCGGACCGACAACAATTAAATTATCAGATTCAATTGTTCCCTTTAAAGCTCCTTTTACCATCAATGCATCTTGAGTTTTGATATCACCTTCAAAGAAAAAATCGTCCTCTAAGATAGTGTTAAAAAATTCTTCATCAATTTTTTGAAAATCATCAATGGGCATTTCTTATATTCCTTTATTCAATTAATTTCTTATTTTAAATAGCGAAACCAAGTATAAAATGAATTGACTGCATCTGAACCGTAAAAAGAAGCAGAACGAGCTAAACGACTCATGATATCAGAAGCAGTACCTTTTTGAATATTAGTAATCTCTTTAGACAAAAATAAATCAAAATCATCCGCAAGACCAATAACCAAAGCCATTTCATCAATAGCATTACCTTTAATTCCCATAGGGAAACCACTGCCATCCAACCGTTCATGGTGCTGGTAAATAAGATCAGTCGTTCTTTTTCTTAAAACATTTCCCAATCCTAATGCTATTTCACGTCCTTCAGACGGATAAGTTTTAAAAACAGCTGTTTCTTCCGGAGAATACTCGATTCTTCTTTTTTCTACCAATTCCTTAGGTAAACTCAAAAAACCGACATCATGGAGCAAAGCTGCTGAAAAAACTTCCTCTAAAACCAACGCATTATGTTCTTTTCTTTTCTCTTGCATACCTAAAGCAATTACAAATGAAAAAATAGAAACATTCACTGAGTGAATAAACAATTTTTTCGAAAATTGGTATATTTCCAATAACTTTTGAGCTAAATGAGCATTCTCTTTTACAACACCTGAAATTATTTTCTCACATTCTTTACGTTTATTAAATTCAAGATGCGAACTTTCGCTAGGGCGGAAAAGTGGTGAAGTTTTCAAAATTTTAATGCAATTTTCAGCAATTGCCTCGCGTATTTGACTGTTTGTATTATGTTCAATAGTAGGAACAACTTCTATCGGACCAAAAATTTTTCCTTCCATTCTCATTAAATCCGCTTCAGTTAAAACTTTTTCTATATTAAGAAAAATCTGTCCATTATATAAAAACGGCTTAAAAAGCCTATATTTTTTTCCTTGTTGAATTAATGGTGCTAATTGTCTTAATGTATATTTTTCTGTAGCTGACATAAAATTTATCTCCTAAGTATTTTATATACATCCTTAATTATTAATATTTTTCTATATCATAATTCATTAAAAAAGTAATTATTTTTTAAACAAAAGGGAAAAACATATGCAAAAAAAATGCATATGTTTTTCTCTATTTCAAATTTTTATTTACTGTAAAGCTTCGATTACCAAAGCTCCCATTTTTTTAGTTCCAACAATTTTATCAGCCGGATAATCTTTTCCAGCAATATCGCCGGTTCTCCATCCTGCATCTAATACTTTTTCAACCGCATTCTCAATAGCCAAAGCTTCTTTATCAAGATTAAAAGAATAACGTAAAAGCATAGCACATGAAAGAATAGTAGCCAAAGGATTAGCTTTATCTTGACCTGCAATATCCGGTGCAGAACCGTGAATTGGCTCATAAAGTCCCGGACCGTCATCACCCAATGAAGCAGATGCCAACATACCGATAGATCCTGTAATCTGACTTGCTTCATCAGAAAGGATATCTCCGAACATATTACTTGTAGCAATAACATCAAATTGTCCCGGATTACGAACAAGCTGCATTGCTGCATTATCCACATACATGTAACTTACTTCTACTTCAGGATAATTAGGAGCCATTCTGGCAGTAACTTCACGCCACAATCTACTTGATTCCAAAATGTTAGCTTTATCAACTACGCACATTTTTTTGCGACGTTTCATAGCTGATTCAAAACCTAATTTCAAAATTCTTTCGATTTCCGGTACGCTATAACGTTCTGTATCCCAAGCTTCACTGTTATCTTCTTTTCTTCCGCGTTCACCAAAATAAATTCCGCCGGTCAATTCTCTTACAATTAAAATATCAAGACCGTTTCCTGCAATTTCCGGTTTTAAAGGACATGCAGCAGAAAGTTGTTTGAACATTACAGCCGGGCGAAGATTTGCATAAACTTTCATTCCGCCGCGAAGTCCTAAAAGAGCTTTTTCAGGACGCTTATTACCCGGTAAATTATCCCATTTCGGACCACCGACAGCACCTAAAAGAACAGCATCACTTGCACAACAAGTTTTTAAAGTTTCTTCAGGTAACGGTTCTCCGGTTTTGTCTATAGCAGCACCACCTGCCAAAACTTCTGTATATTCAAAATTGTGACCATATTTTTTACCTATCGCATCCATTACACCACAGGCTTCCCGTATTATATCAGGTCCAATTCCATCTCCGGGAATCGTAGCAATTTTATAAGTTGCCATTTTTTTCTCCTTAAAATTAAATATTTCCTAAAGGAAATTTGTTTTGCGGCATAGTAGTAGAAAAAAACGGAAAAATCAAGATTATTGACAGAAGAACACATTTTTACTATAGTCAACCTCAAATTTTTTAAGTAAAAAAGCAAAATGAGGAATTAAATGAAGTATGAAATTGTTGTTTATCCTGACGATCGTTTAAAATTAATTTCTTCACCTGTTGAAAAGATAGATAATGATTTAATAGACATGATAAACGAAATGTTTAGAGTAATGTACGAATCTGACGGTTGCGGTCTTGCCGGCGTTCAAATCGGTGTTTTACAACGTCTATTTGTAATGGAAATAAAAGGGAAAAAATATGTAATGATTAATCCCGAAATTTTAGAACGATCAAAAGATTATTCTATTGCCGAAGAAGGTTGTTTATCTCTTCCCGGAATAGGAGCAGAGGTAAAGCGTTCAAAAAAAGTCACAGTAAAATATACAGACATAGACGGAAAAGAAAAAATATTAAAAGCCACAGGACTTTTAGCAATTTGTATTCAACACGAATACGATCATTTAGACGGAAAAGTTTTTATAGACCATTTACCTGCAAGTGAAAAAATAAACGTATTAAGAGACTATAGGAAACAACACAACTTATGAAAATAATATTTTTTGGTACCCCGGAACTGGCGGCTCCGGTATTAAAAAGAATTTCAGATTCACATACCATAGTAATGGTAGTAACCCAACCGGATACGTTATTCGGCAGAAAGCAAATTTTGACACCGTCACCGATAGCAAAAGTTGCCGAAGAATTAAATTTGCCGGTATTAAAACCTGAAAAACTTACAACAGAAATAAAAGAGCAACTTCAATCTCTTAATGCCGATTTATTCGTAACATTTGCTTACGGAAAAATATTCAAAGCAGATTTTTTAAATATATGCCCAAAAGGCGGAATAAATATTCATCCGTCCTTATTGCCGTTATATCGCGGAGCTTCACCGATTCAAAGTGCTATTCTAGCCGGAGAAGAACGTTCCGGCATATCAATTCAACAAATTGCACTTGAAGTTGACAGCGGTGATATTTTAAAAAGCGAAGACTTTTTTATTACTCCCGAAGACAACGCAATATCTATTGAAGAAAAAGTTGCCGTACAAGCAGCCGACATGATAGAGCAGGTACTTTGTGAAATTGAAAACGGTACTTCAAAATCTATAAAACAAGATTCTGCAAAAGCAACTTTTTGTAAAATGATTTCTAAAAATGACGGAAATATTGACTGGAACACAGAGGTAAACTGTATATTTAACAAAATAAGAGCATTTGCAAAATGGCCTGTTGCCTCGACAATGCTTGACGGTAAAAAACTAAATATTCACAAAGCTTGTATTTCAAAAATGGGTAACAGCGGAACTCCGGCAGGAACTATTATTTGTGCCGATAAAAAAAACGGTCTTCATATCCAATGCGGTACCGGAGTTTTAGAAATAAAAGAATTACAACTTGCCGGTAAAAATAAATTAAAAACAGCAGACTTTTTAAACGGATGTCGAGATCTTGCCGGTAAATGTTTGGTAACTTTTTAGACAAACTACTATACAGGAGAAATAATTAAAATGGCGAAACAGCTAACATATTTTAAAAATGGTTTAACATCCATGAAAAATCGAGTTTTAATCAGAGCCACAGACAGTGATGAAAAAAAAGCTGTAAAAATCATCTGGTATTCTTTCTTTCTGGGATTGTTAATTTTAACCGTATGTTCTTACTCAATTTTTGTCGGAATTACTTTTTCAGGAGAAAGTGTTAAAGTTGCAAATGTAGAAGGTGATAACATTTACACAGCCATGCGTAAATTATCAGAAAAAGATTTAAGTGTCAGAGTTTTTCCTAAATATTCAGATGAATACGCTGAAGGTGTAGTTTTTAATCAAAGTCCAGAAGCCGGGACTTTAGTAAAAAAGAATCGTAATGTATCATTTAACGTTTCTATGGGAAAAAAAGCTGATGCTTTACCTGATTTTTCTGGTTTATCACTTTATGAAATTGCCACAATGCTTACACGTGAATATAATTACCAAAACCGTTTGCCTTATACTTTTGATCAAAAAAATTATGAATTCAGTGAAACCGTAGAAAAAGGCAGAGTAATTCGCCAAGAACCTGTAGAAGGCACACCTCTTAAAAGTGTAAAAAACGTTAAACTTTGGATTTCTAAAGGCTTAGACATTCCGGAAGATCATAATTTCGGCAATTATATCGGTCAAAATTTAAACACTGCATTAGAAGATTTAGGAATGAAAGAAGTAAATACGAATGTATTTTTCCAAGAGACTAATAAGCGTCAGGAAAATTTCTTAGTTACAAATCAAAACATTGAAGCCGGAAATAATGTTGATGATTTCATCAAAAAAGGTGAAATCATGACATTATCAGCAAATATTTGGGTCGAAAAAAACAGAAATTTAATTACCAAGAATTTTATAATTGACTTACCGGCAAAAAATCTTCCGTACAGATTTCTTTTATACAAAGAAAATCCCGGAGAAGAACGAAAAGTTTATTTTTCAATGCTTACTAAAGGCGGCATGTCGTTCTCAATTCCTTACAGTATAAAAAAATTCGGAAAGATGACTGCATTAGCTAATGATTTATTATTAAAAGAAGAAATAACAGAAGAAGAATAATTAAAACGGCAGTCTGGCTTGCATAAAAGTTGATAAATAAAATCCAACAGCGATTTTATCGTTAAGTGTTATGCCGCCGCCAAGATTGCAACGTACTTTATCTGCACAATAGAAGCCGGGAAATATTCCGGCTTTTATATTTAACGGCGGTTCTTCTATATTCTCCGGCGAGATATCCAAATTCATTCCCAGCTCTATATGAAGTGAAAAATAATTAACTATCGAAAAACTGAATAATATATCGTTTTCGAAAAAACGATCGTATGCGTATTCTACCGTGTAAAATAAACCATTTCTGAATTCATCTCCGATTCCGGCTCCGGCATAAAGATAAAATCCATTCCAAACATAGCCGGTTTCTAAAAATACGGATATTCCACCGTAAGGCGGGAAAATTTTAAACATATATTCAAATCCCGTTGTTCCGCCAAAACTAAAATTTGTATCTGTTACATTACCGGAAAACAGCCCCGGGAAATTAGATTTTTCAGAAAACCTTAGTTTAAATAAATGACGATTTTTTGATAAAAAAGTATAAGATACACGACTGTTTTGCGTAAAAAAATCTTGTGTTCCGTACAAGCCACCGGAAAATGAGAAAGAGAAAGTTATATTATTTCTGGAATAATAAGAATTACCTAATCGAATCCCGTCAGAAAAACACGGTAATAAAATGCAAAATATAAATATAGAGAAAAATAGTTGTTTCTTCATCAAATCCTCAAGTGCTTACCTCTATATCATAATGAAAATCTAATATCAAATAACTGAAAGAAAATTGACAAGAAGTTTTCTTTACGATAATATCACCATATTTTTATAAAATTGCCGTAAAACATATTGGAGTTGTTTATGAATACAGAAAATACTTTTTGGATAAAATATCAATTTACATTCCTTGAATCTGAAAGGGAAGATATTATATTCACAATAAACATTGATAAAGAAACAATGGAAATACAAACTCCAGAAAATTCTCATGAAACTCAATGGTCGAAATTATCTTTTTATAAATGTTCCAACTGTCCGTTAAATAACGATGTTGATAAAAATTGCCCGATTGCTTATAAACTTTCGGCTTTATTCGAAGCCTTTCAAAATGTTTATTCTACAGAAAAAGCAAAAATCACTGTTGATACAAACGAACGAACTTATTCTAAAGAAACTACAGTTCAACAAGGTTTACGTTCCATATTCGGTATTTTTATGGCTGCCAGCGGTTGTCCGAATATGACAATTTTAAAATCCATGGTTAGATTTCATCTTCCTTTTGCATCGGTAGAAGAAACAATATACAGACATGTTTCAAACTATTTATTAAGCCAATACTATGCTTTCTTACAAGATGAAAAAGTAGATTTATCATTTGAAGAATTAAAAAAACAAAACAAATTGGTAGACGAAGTAAATTGCGGAATGTGCAAACGTTTTGAAAATGTAGGTGAGGGCGATGTCGCCAGAAATGCTCTTACAATTTTAAACGTTGGCGGTCTTATGTTGAATATGGAATTAGAAAGCGGCGTTGATTCACTAAAATACCTTTTTAATTAATTTTCAAATGTGGATTATTCTCGTTTTAATATATGGTCTTCTAAAAGGTGCAAGAGAAGTTTGTAAGAAAAAATCTCTAGAGAAAAACACCGTAATTGAAGTCTTATTTTTCTACACTTTATTCTCTTTTATTCTGGTATTACCAAACATTGCAAATATAGAAAGTATTTCAATAAAACTATTATGCCTTATAGCTCTAAAATCTTTCATTATATTTCTTGCTTGGATTTTAAGTTTTCACGCAATACATGCAATGCCTGTAAGTCTTTACGGAATATTAGATTTATCACGTGTGCTTTTTGCAACATTTCTCGGAATATCAGTTCTGCATGAAAAAATGACAATATTCAGAACGATAGGATTAATTCTAGTTGCTGCAGGACTTTTGCTGCTAAAATATCGCAAAAAAGGGAAAACATCAGAACACATCCATCCGGCAATAGTAATAGCCGCATTAGCTTCGTGTATGTTAAACTCAGTTTCCGGGTTAATGGATAAAATCCTAATGCAACATGTCACAAGTAACCAACTGCAATTCTGGTATATGTTGTTCCTCGTAATAATGTATTTTTTATATGTTACAATATCACGAACTAAAACAAGCTTTATTTCATCCGTAAAAAATCCGTGGATATGGGCAATGGCAATCTTATTTGTTATCGCCGACAAATGTCTTTTTGTTGCAAACGGAATAGAAGAAAGCAAAATTACCGTCATGACATTAATAAAACAATCCGGCTGTATAATAACAATCTTAGCCGGAAAATTTGTTTTTCATGAAAAAAATATTACTCACAAATTGATATGTGCAATGATAATTATTATTGGAATTGTAATAGGAACAATTAACTAATTTTTTTTGAAAGAAATCATTTATTTTATTTTTTATAAAAAGATTCTATCCAATAAAAATATTTATAGTATTATAAGCTGTATTTTTTAATCAAGGAATGTATATGGAATACGGATACAAAAAAAAACCTAAATCTATCATTGTTTTCTCTTTTTTATATTTACTTTATCCATTAATAAACATTATCGCATTTATATCAACCAAGCCGCCAGCAATTGCATTGAGTACGTTTCAAGATTTTATTCTTGAAAAACCTACATACATGTTATTTAACATAATACTTTGGCTTACGACTTTTCCGCTATGCTACGGATTATTCAAAGTCAAAAGATGGGCATGGTTTTATTTTGTAATTCATGCAATATTCGTTATTATCATGTCACTTTTCAGTGTTGTATTTATTAAAGAAAACATTGATGTTCAGCCTAAATTTAACTTAGTTTTCTTTTTCAATTTATTAGTACTGATTCCAATGATTCTTTTTATACAAAAAGAAATTAGAACTCCATATCTAAATCCTCGTGTAAAATGGTGGGAACAGTCAAAAAGAGTACGTCATACAATAAAAATTGTTTATCAAAATGAAGAATTTGAAACTTTTGATATTTCAGAATCAGGAGCTTTTATTCTGGATTCAGAAAATAAAATTAAAGTATACCCGGAAGACATCATTCCTGTAGCTTTAGTTTTTGATAACAATATTATTAAATGTTACAGTGAAGTTATTTGGATCAACCAAGGTAACAGACAAACTTTACCTAACGGTATGGGAATAAAATTTCTCAATCTCAAAAAAGAAGAAATTGCCAAAATCAAAGAGTTCATAGGTACAATACAAACGGAAATAAAAAACTCATAAAAATGGGCTGTCGATAAAAGTTGTAATGACATTCCGAACTATTTCGGAATCTACGTACTTAGTGTGTAGATACAGAATAATTCAGCATGACAAGACTTTTCAGACAGCCCATTTTTTATCCACTCAACAATCTAATCTTCTATAATTTTGCCAGTCCAAAGCTCAAAAGCCTTTACACCTTGATAATAGAGCATTGCTTTACCGTCAATACAAAAATCAGGTGTCGATTCCAAATAATATTTTAAATCAAAATAAATAACATCCTTTTTAAAATCCGGAATCATCTGCCCAAAAGGCAACGTCGTTGTGTTAATAATCAATTGATAATCATCAAGTTCATCTTTATACGATGCAAAATCCACAACATTGATATCAAATTGTTTTGCTACCGCAATTGCTTTTTCTGTAGTTCTGTTTGTAATTGCAATTTCTGATATTCCGTATTGTTGCAATCCATAAATAACACCGTTCGATGCTCCGCCGGCACCTATAATCAAAGTTTTTACATTACAAGGTACGTTATTTTTTTGTAACGTTTTAAATACTCCGTACCAATCTGTATTATAACCAAACCATTTTCCGTCTTTTACAACAACAGTATTCACCGCACCGATTTTCATTGCAACAGGGTCTAACTCATCAATATATTTCATTATTTCAACTTTATGCGGTACAGTTACATTAAAGCCACGCAATTCTTCCAATTTTTTAAATCCGCCGATAACATCCTGCAAATTATCTTTAACAACATGAAAAGCAAGATAAACAGCATTAATTCCGGTTTTACAAAAAAATTCATTCTGCATTGCCGGTGATTTAGAATGTTCCACCGGATCGCCTATGATTGCGTATATTTGCGTCTTTGTATTAATATCCATTTTTTACTCCGTTAAAAATTGCGTGATTTTAATATAAAATCGAAATATTTAATGTAAAAAAATATTCAGTCATATATAAGTATAATGTTATAATAAGATTACACCATGTAAAATAAGAGGATAAATATGTTCAATATAGGGGACACCGTTATTTACGGAACTCAAGGAATTTGCAAAATAGAAGAAAAAATCCAGAAAGATTTAAAAGGTAAAATGACAGAATATTTCGTATTAAAACCAATTTATGAAAAATCTTCAACAATCTTTTTACCGCTAGAAAATGATGTATTAATGTCAAGAATGCGTCCTATTTTATCAAAAGATGAAGTTCTTGATATCATCAACACAATACCGAGCAAAGAAACTATTTGGATTGAAAATGAAAATCTAAGAAAAACAAAATACGGTGAAATTCTAGTACGAAGCAAACCTATAGAGCTTGTGCAGCTAATCAAAACTTTATTTCTACACGAGAAAAAACAAAAACAAATAGGACGCAAGTTTCATTTAACAGACGAAGCTTTTCTTAAAGATGCAGAAAAAATACTTTACAGCGAATTTGCGTATGTATTAAACATTAAAACAAACGAAGTTATCCCTTTTATCACGGAACAGCTTGAAAACTGTTAAAAACACAGACACGACATAAAAAAAGTGTACCTCCGCTGGAAGTACACTTTTAATTTAGTATTTTACCCAATCAGCAATTTTGTAATAAAGTAAGCAATTCATCAAAATAAGAAATCGCCGCTGCTATAGGTTCCGGTTTACTCATATCCACACCTGCAGAACGTAGAATATCAAGGGGATAACGAGAATTTCCGGCTTTGAGGAAACCAAGATAATCTTCAAGTTCCTGACTGCCGCCTTTTGAAACACGTTGATACAATGCAATTGCAGCAGAAATTCCCGTAGCATATTGATAAACATAATAATCATAATAAAAATGTGGAATTCTTGCCCATTCAATAGCAAGTTCATCATCAAGCACAAGTTCTTCACCGTAATAAAAACGATATAAATTCATATATTCTTTTTTCAGCAAATCCGCCGTAAACGGAATACCGTTTTCTGCCATTTCATGAAGTTTCAACTCAAACTCTGCAAATAATGTTTGACGGAATAATGTCGCTCTGATGTCTTCAATCATAGACGTAAGAAGATAAGCTTTAAATTTCTTATCATCACCGTGTTTTTGCAACAAATAATTATTCATCATTTCTTCATTAAAAGTAGATGCTACCTCAGCTAAGAAAATAGGGTAACTTCCGTAAGTAGGAGATTGAGTATTATGTGTAAACCAACTATGCATTGAATGTCCGGCCTCATGTGCCAACGTTCTTGCACTGTCTAATGTGCCGTTATAATTCATCAAAATATACGGACGAGTAAGATAACTTCCGGTAGAATAAGCACCGCTTCGTTTATTTTCATTCTCGTAAATATCTACCCAACGTTCTTCGTAAAGCCCTTTATGCAAAACTTCACTATATTGTTTACCTAACGGCTTTACAGCTTCGAGTACAAGATTTCTGGCTTCATCATAAGTAAGTTTTATTTCTTCATGTTCGGCAAGAGGTACGTACAAATCGTAAAAATGCAATTGATCTACACCTAGTTTTTCTTTGCGATATTTAATATATTTATGCAATATATGAATATTATCATGAACTGTTTTGATTAGATTTGTATAAACACTGCGATCTATATTTTTTCCGAAAACGGCTGCATCCAAAGCAGTATCGTAACCGCGAGTTTTTGCAGAAAATACATGATTTCTGATTTCACCTTGAAGAAGAGTAGTCAGAGTATTAGAAAATTCATTATATTTTTTGTGATATTCAAGAAATGCATTTTTACGCAATTCTCTGTCTGCTGAACGCAAATAAATCGAGTAAGTACCATGAGACAATTCACAATCATTTCCGGCAGAATCTTTTACCATAGGAAATTTCATATCCGCATCATTTAAAGCACTGAAAGCTTCACTTGCCGCAGAAAGTGGAAGACCGGCAGCAGATAAAATACGTTCTTCTTTTTCGGACAATACATATTTTTTCTGGCGTAAAAGTTTTTCTAATGAGAATTTATAAGGAAGAATTTTTTCTGACTTCAAAATATCAGCCATTGCATTATCATCAATTGCAATTATTTCCGGTGTTACCCATGCAGTTTCTTCATCATATTGAATACAAATACTATAAATTCTGTCTTGCATACTGCGATATTCACTGTTTGCCGTATCTTCATCATGCTTCATATGAGCATAAGTATAAAGCTTGTTCATTTCCAATTCAGCATCTTCACTCACTTTATAAAATTCTGCAATAGCATCAGCATTATTCAATTTTCCTTGAAAAGCTTTTACGGCATTAATTTTTTCCTGTAATGCTTCTAAAGACTTTTCCCACAAAGCGTCATTTTCATAAATATCATTTACAGCCCATTTATCACTGTCATTAATTTCACTTCTTAACTTAGGCATAGATTCCTCCAATAAAAATAATTATGTTATTTATACAGTAAAAATAAAATGTAAGATAAGAAATTTACTTAAATTATTATTAATAAATGAAGTTGATTTTTGTCATCTTTTTTGTAATAAAACGTAATTCTGAAACTTAATAATTAGGAAGTAAAAAATGGGAAAAACAGCGTTAATTTTAGAAGGCGGAGCAATGCGTGCCACTTATACGGCAGGAGTTTTGGATGCATTATTAAAAGGAAATTTTTTCCCCGATAAAATCTACGCTGTATCGGCAGGTTCGTGTCATGCATGTTCATTTTTGTCACATCAATTTGAACGAAATCTCCAAATCATAACAAAATATGCTCGTGATTCTCGTTATATAAGTTTCCGTAACTTATTTTTTCACGGCGGAGTTTTTGGTTTTAAATTTATCTTTGATGATTTACCCAATCGCTTAATTCCTTTTGATTACGATACTTGCGAAAAATATGTAGACAGACTTACAATGGTAGCAACAAACTGTATAACAGGAAAAGCCGAATATTTGACGGCAGACAATGTACTGAAAATGTTTGAATATTGCCAAGCATCCAGCAGCATGCCGTTATTGTCACGTAAAAAAATGATTGACGGAACACCGTTTTTAGACGGAAGTATATCCGATTCCATACCAATCAAAAAATCAATCGAAGACGGAAACGAAAAGCATATAGTCGTACTTACACGTGACAAAAATTATCGCAAAGAAGAATCAACAACCAGCACAAAGCTTATGCGATTAATCTATAAAAAATACCCGGCAATTGCAGAAACTCACAGCAAACGTCATTTAAACTACAACGAAACTTTAGATTTTATAGAACAACTGGAAGATGAAGGAAAAATAATCGTTATTCGCCCGTCACAACCTATAAACGTAGGGCATATAGAACGAGATGTAGAAGTACTTACAAATATTTACAAAATGGGCTTTGAAGATACTTTAGCAAAGATAAACTCATTTTGATAATTCCAAATATATATAAAATTTCAACTTTATTGACACTTACACATTACTTAGGTAAAATCCGGCAATTTTAAATTTTAAGGATTTTCTTATGTTTATAAAAATTCTCTTACTAGCCGTATTTTTCGGTGTAATGATAGGTGTCGGTTTGTACGCACGCCGTCACTCTACCGATGTAAACGGTTTCGTTTTGGGCGGTCGTTCAGTCGGCCCGTGGTTGACTGCATTTGCATTCGGGACATCATATTTTTCGGCTGTTATATTTATCGGTTATGCCGGACAATTCGGCTGGAATTTCGGTTTAGCATCTACTTGGATAGGATTGGGAAATGCTTTCATCGGTTCGCTTTTAGCGTGGACTGTTTTGGGTAGACGTACCAGAATCATGACACAACATTTAGATTCTAAAACAATGCCTGATTATTTCGGAAAACGATTTAACAGCGAATCATTAAAAATCGCAGCTTCAATTATAGTCTTTATCTTTTTGATTCCTTATACTGCGTCATTGTACAATGGTTTATCAAGCCTTTTTAATATGGCATTCAATATTCCTTATTCTGCTTGTATTATTGTAATGGCTATACTTACATGTATATATGTAGTTTTCGGCGGTTATATGGCTACAGCTATTAATGATTTTATCCAAGGTATTATAATGCTTGTCGGCATTGTAGCCGTAGTTTGGGCTATACTTCACACTAACGGCGGTTTGAATGAAGCTATTTGTTCATTATCACAAATAGATGCAGGAACAGGAGCATTGGGAACATACACTTCATTTTTCGGACCGGACTTACTTTCATTATCTTTCGTAGTAATTTTGACATCTTTGGGAACTTGGGGACTTCCGCAAATGGTCGGAAAGTTTTACGCAATCAAATGTGAAGATTCTATTAAAAAAGGAACTATTATCTCTACATTCTTTGCAATTATCGTTGCCGGAGGATGTTACTTTTTAGGAGGATTCGGTCGCCTTTATGCAGGAACTGAAGGTATCATGCTTGCCAACGGTAAAGTTGCATTCGATAAAATTGTACCGGCAATGTTAAGTTCTCTTTCTCAATATCCGTGGGGAGATATTATAATTGCAATAGTAATTGTACTTGTACTCGCTGCGTCAATGTCTACATTGTCATCATTAGTATTAACATCAAGTTCAACACTTACATTAGACTTTATTGACCACAAAAAAAGCATGTCAGAAAACAAAAAACTTCTTGTAATGAGAATATTCATTGCATTCTTTATTGCCGTTTCTGCAATCATTGCAATAATCAAAGATTCATTCCCGGGACTGACATTCATTGCACAGATGATGGGAGTTTCTTGGGGAGCATTAGCAGGTTCGTTCTTAGCACCGTTTATGTACGGATTATATTGGAAAAAAACCACAAAAGCTTCAGTTTGGGCATGTTTTGCATTCGGCGTAGGAATTACACTTGTTCAATTAATGTGTTCATTCAGAGTAATCAGTTTTAATAATGAAGTATTAAAATACTTATTCGCTTCATCAATCAGAAGCGGAGTAGTATCGATGGTAGGCGGAATCGTAATTTTACCTATAGTAAGTTTGTTTACACCGCAAATACCTAAAAACAATATAGAAGAAATGTTCAACTGTTATGAGAAAAAAGTTCTTGTACCGGTAAAAGAAACTCTTGAAGAAGAGTAAACTTTAAAGTGCAACAGCTTTCGCTGATTTTAAAGACAATTTGCCGGACAAGCCCGGCATTTGAAAATCGTTTTGGGTTCAAAACTTTATAAAACCATTCTGGTTTTAATCGGCTCTGCGGACAAGTCCGCCTCAAAATGCAACTTTAGTTCAAAGTTGGTAAAAGTTAGAGGGTATTCTCTTTTTTGCGATAAAAAGAGAATACCCTCTATAACTCCCAAGAGAAAAAGACGCTAAAACATTTGGTAGTTCATTCTCATTTTTTGCGTTCATTTCTCTCATTTTGAACAGTAAAACACCGTCAAACTGCACGGTCTCAAACGCCGTTTAAATAGCGTTTCACGAGGAAAAACGAAGAAAATCAGTAAAAAATCTTTCAATCGTGCAATATAAAGAAAAAAATTCGCATTAAAGCAAATAGAGAAAAATTTTTTTCTCAATTTACTTATCTAAGGAGTTGCAATAATGCAAGAATTTAAAAAGTGGGAAGACCTGACAATCACGGACGACTTCATGTTTTGTAAGGTCATGTCCGACCCGGATATCTGCAAAGAGCTTTTAGAAATTTTATTACACATCAAGATTGAACGATTGGAGTTTCAGGAACCGCAGAAAAGTTTTAAGCTGACATCTGAGTCCCGCGGGATTCGCCTCGATGTCTACGTCAAAGACAGC